>NZ_QKSO01000008.1:0-177312 GCF_003234215.1 Curtobacterium sp. MCSS17_006
TGTTGACTGTCTACTGACAATCTTCAATCCAAAAGGAATTGCTTCATGACCCGGTCAGCAAGCCGACCAGGCACGAGGTCAATCAATAAATTGGCATTGACAATGTGCACGCTGTTGAGTTCTCAAGGACCAGACGCACTTGCTCCTCGGCTCGAGTTCGAGCTTCAGCCACAAGGCTTGTGTTCTTGGCTTGCCACCGGTTGTTCGTCGGACCCGGAGGTCCAGTGGCTCATCCCGAGGGGAGAGAACCGGTGGGCTTGTCATCCTAGGCGTCGAAGCGATCCGGCGCAAGGCCCGATCTGAACTTCAGTGGAGGATGGTCCCGCTTGAGGGCCGACGTGCTCTGGGCTTTCGCTCCAGCCGCTCCGCCGCACCTTTGGGGTGACGAGTAAGAACTATACGCAGCCCTGAGCGAGTGCGCCAAGCCAGCCCCCATCCCGGGCGTGTCGCGTTGTGCAACACACGTCGCCCGGACGCAGTGATGCCCGGTTGCACAGGGGAACCGGGCATCACAGACGGTGGAGCAACCGGGATCAGGCGAGCGTCACTCCGGCGAGGGTCTTCTTGCCACGACGGAGGACGAGCACTCCCCCGGGCAGGGCGAGGTCGGACAGCGGGGCAGCCGGGTCTTCGGCCCGGACGTTGTTCACGGAGACGCCGCCCTGGTCGATCGCGCGGCGGGCCTCGCCGAGGGACTTCACGAGTCCGGTCTCCACGAGTGCCCGTGCGACGTCCGCTCCGGAGTCGAGCGTCACCGACCCCGGCAGCGCGGCGATCGCCGACCGCAGGGTCTCCGGGTCGAGCGCACCGAGGTCACCGTTGCCGAACAGCGCGGCCGCGGCATCGATCGCCGCCTGGGTCGCCGCGACTCCGTGCACGATCGAGGTGACCTCGAACGCCAGGGTCCGCTGGGCCTCTCGTCGGAAGGGTTCGTCGGCGACGGCCTGCTCGAGTCGTTCGATCTCGGCACGCGTCAGGAACGTGAACTGCCGCAGCCGGGCGATCACGTCGGCGTCCGCCGTGTTGAGCCAGAACTGGTACAGCGCGTACGGCGAGGTCATCTCGGCATCGAGCCAGATCGCGTTGCCCTCGCTCTTGCCGAACTTCGTGCCGTCGGAGTTCGTGATGAGCGGGGTCCCGAGGGCGTGCACCGTGGCACCTTCGGCACGACGGACGAGCTCGGTGCCCGAGGTCAGGTTGCCCCACTGGTCCGAGCCGCCGGTCTGCAGCGTGCACCCGTACTGCCGCCAGAGTTCGCGGTAGTCGAGCCCCTGGAGGATCTGGTAGCTGAACTCGGTGTAGCTGATCCCCGCATCGGAGTTCAGGCGCGCGGCCACCGCGTCCTTCTTGAGCATCGAGTTGACGCGGAAGTACTTGCCGACGTCGCGCAGGAAGTCGATCGCGGACAACGGGGCGGTCCAGTCGAGGTTGTTCACCAGCCGGACGCCGTTGTCGCCGTCCGGACTGAGGAACCGGGACACCTGGGTCTGCAGCCGCGACACCCACTCCGCCACGGTCTCCGGCGTGTTCAGCGTGCGCTCGGCCGTGGGACGCGGATCGCCGATGAGACCGGTCGAACCACCCACCAACGCGAGAGGCTTGTGCCCCGCGAGCTGCAGCCGACGCATGGTCAGGAGCTGCAGGAGGTTGCCGCAGTGCAGCGACGGCGCGGTCGGGTCGAACCCGCAGTAGTACGTGATCGGCTCACCGTCGAGGGCCTCTTTCAGCGCGGTCTCGTCGGTCGAGACCTGCACCAGCCCGCGCCACTGCAGTTCGTCCCACACCGAGTCGAAGGCGGGGTCGTTCTGCTGGCGCGTCAGGACGTCTTGAGCGGTATCACTGGACACCCCGCCATCGTAGCGGCGACGGACGTCCGGCAGGCGCGGCGGCCGGGAGGCCCGTGGCCGGGTTCACGAGTCGAGGGCGCCCTTGTGCCGCCGGTACGTCGAGACCGTGGGGTCACCCGTCAGCCAGAAGCGCCAGGGGTACCCCAACCCGCCGGCGATGCCGCCGACGCCGGTGCGCGGCCCGCGGGAGATCCGTGGGACCGCAGCGCCCGCGGGCGGACCGGCAAGGGTCTCGGACAGGAGCTCGTCGATCACGTGGGCCGGTCCGGCGGAGGCGAGCCGGGCCTCCAGGCCGGGTGCCAGGGTGAGCACGAACGGACCGGACCCGTCGAGGAGCGACGTGCCGTCGTCCTGTCCGAGGACCGCTCCGAGCGCACCACCGAGGTTGCCGGGCCCGCGTGCCAGGGCGACTTCCGCGACCTTCGACCCGCGACGCGCTCGCGCGACGTCGAGTCCCTCGACGACCTGCGCACCGCGCAGCAGGGAGCCCGACGAGGTGCCGGCAGGCCCGCTCACGACGTTGACGCAGGTGTGGATGCCGTACGAGCGGTAGGCGTACAGCGTGCCGGGCGGCCCGAAGAGGTGGCGGTTGCGCTCCGTCATCCCCCGGTGACCGTGTGATCCGGGATCGATAGGGCCGGAGTAGGCCTCGACCTCGGTGATGCGGAGCGCCACGCCGCGCCCAGCGATCGTCGCACCGAGCAGGGCCGGCGCGGCGATCGGGGCGGGCTCGGCGAGCAGCGCGGCGATCCCCTCGGTCATCGCGAGAAGGGCGCGCCCTCGGCCAGGTCGCGGACGCGACGGGTGACGGACGCGAGCTGCTCGGCGACCCGGTCGGGTGCAGTGCCCCCGACGCCGGAGCGCGATGCGACGCTGCCCTCGATGGTCAGGACGGCACGGACGTCGGGCGTGAGGTGCTCGGACACGGACCGGTACTCGTCGTCGGTCGGCTCGTCGAGCTCGATGCCGCGCTCCTCGCAGTACCGGACGAGCGCGCCGGAGACCTCGTGCGCGTCGCGGAACGGGACGCCCTGCCGGACCAGCCACTCGGCGACGTCCGTCGCGAGCGAGAAGCCCTGCGGCGCGAGCTCGGCCATCCGGTCGGTGTCGAAGGTCAGGGTCGCGATCATGCCGGTGAACGCGGGCAGCAGGACCTCGAGCGTGGCGACGGAGTCGAAGACCGGCTCCTTGTCCTCCTGCAGGTCGCGGTTGTACGCCAGCGGTAGTCCCTTGAGCGTCGCGAGCAGCCCGGTCAGGTTTCCGATCAGGCGCCCCGACTTGCCCCGGGCGAGCTCGGCGATGTCCGGGTTCTTCTTCTGCGGCATGATGCTCGAGCCGGTCGAGAAGGCGTCGTGGAGCCGGACGAAGCCGAACTCCTTCGTGTTCCAGAGGATGACCTCTTCCGACAGGCGCGAGACGTCGATGCCGATCTGCGCGAGGACGAACGCGAACTCGGCGACGACGTCCCGGGCGGCCGTGGCGTCGATCGAGTTGTCCGCCGGGCGGTCGAAGCCGAGCTCCGCGGCGATCGCGGCGGGGTCGAGGCCGAGCGAACTCCCTGCCAGCGCACCGGCACCGTACGGGCTGACGCTCGCGCGGCCGGCCCAGTCGCGGAGGCGCTCGAGGTCGCGGACGAGCGGCCAGGCGTGCGCGAGCAGGTGGTGGGCCAGGAGCACGGGCTGCGCGTGCTGCAGGTGCGTGCGCCCCGGCATGATCGCGGCCGGGTGCTCGGTCGCCTGCTGGGTGATCGCGTCGACGAGGTCGATCACGAGCCGGCCGATGCGCCGCCCGTGGTCGAGCATGTGCATGCGACCGAGGGTGGCGATCTGGTCGTTGCGGCTCCGACCAGCGCGGAGCTTGCCGCCGAGTTCGGGACCGAGGTCGGCGATGAGCAGGCGTTCGAGGGCGCCGTGGACGTCCTCGTCGGAGTCGTCGGGCTGCAGTGTGCCGTCGACGTGCGCCGCGTCGAGCCGGTCGAGGCCGGCGAGCATGCGCTCCAGCTCGTCGGCGGTCAGGTAGCCCGCGGTGTGCAGCGCTCGGGCGTGGGCTCGGGACCCCGCGATGTCGTACGGCGCGAGCTGCCAGTCGAAGTGCGTCGACTTCGAGAGCGCGGCGAGGGCCGCACTCGGGCCGTCGGCGAAGCGGCCGCCCCAGAGGGCACCGGTGTTGGTGGCGTCGGTCTTCTCGTCGGTCATGTCGTCCTGCGTCGTTTCGTCGGTGCTGGGTCGGGCCGGGGGCTGTTGGTCGGTGCGGGGTTGCTGTCGGTCAGTTCGCCGCGTCGCGGCGGGCGGAGATCTTGCTGGGCAGTGACCAGAGCTCGATGAACCCCCTGGACACGGACTGGTCGAACGCGTCGCCGGTGTCCGACGTCGCCAGGTCGAAGTCGTAGAGGCTCTGCTCCGACCGACGGCCCGTCACGGTGGCACGCCCGCCCTGCAGCCGCAACCGGACGTCGCCGGAGACGTGCTGCTGGGTGTGCTCGACGAACGCGTCGAGGCTGCGCTTGAGTCCGCCGAACCACAGGCCGTCGTAGACCAGGTCGGCCCACTCGGACTCGACGCCGCGTTTGAACCGGGCGACGTCGCGCTCGAGGGTGAGGCTCTCGAGCTCCTCGTGCGCGGCGATGAGCGCGATCGCGGCCGGCGCCTCGTAGACCTCGCGCGACTTGATGCCGACCACCCGGTCCTCGACGACGTCGATCCGCCCGACGCCGTGCTTGCCGGCGACCGCGTTGAGCTCCTGCACCATGCGCAGCACGCTGAACCGCTGCCCGTCGAGGGCGACCGGGACACCGCGGTCGAAGGTGATCGTGACCTCGTCAGCCTGCTGCGGGAGCGCCGGGTCCTGGGTGGTCGCGTAGAGGTCGGCGGCGGGGGCGGTCCACGGGTCCTCGAGGAGTCCGGTCTCGACCGCTCGGCCCCACACGTTCTGGTCGACCGACCACGGCTCCCGCTCCGAGTGCTGGATCGGCAGCCGGTGCTCCTGCGCGTAGGCGATGGCGCGGTCGCGGGTCAGGGCGAGGTCCCGCACCGGTGCGACGGTCCGCAGGTCCGGTGCGATCGCCGCGACGGCTGCCTCGAAGCGGACCTGGTCGTTGCCCTTGCCGGTGGAGCCGTGCGCGACGCTGTCGGCACCGAGTTGCTTCGCCGTCAGCGCGAGGTGCTTCGCGATGAGTGGGCGGCTCAGTGCCGAGACGAGCGGGTACCGCTTCTGGTAGAGCGCGTTGGCCCGGAGCGCCGGCACGACGTACTCGTCGGCGAACTCGTCCTTGGCGTCGACGACGAGTGACTCGACGGCGCCGCAGTCGAGCGCACGCTGCCGGACCGCCTCGATGTCCTCGCCGCCCTGGCCGACGTCCACCACGAGTGCGACGACGTCCTTGCCGGTGGCGTCGCGCAGCCAACCGATCCCGACGGAGGTGTCGAGACCGCCGGAGTACGCGAGGACGACGCGGTCAGCCACTGGTGTCCGATCCGTCGGCTAGTCGTTGGCGAGCAGCCAGGCCAGCAGCGCCTTCTGGGCGTGCAGACGGTTCTCCGCCTCGTCCCAGATGATGCTGCGGGGGCCGTCGATGACGTCGGCGGTCACTTCGAACCCCCGGTCGGCTGGCAGGCAGTGCATGAAGACGGCGTCGTCGGCGGCGTGCGCCATGAGCGCGTCGTCGACGCGGTACCCCGCGAAGGTGTCGAGGCGCGACTGCTTCTCGGACTCCTTGCCCATCGACACCCAGGTGTCGGTGACGACCACGTCGGCACCCGCGACCGCGGCCACCGGGTCGCTCACCACGAGGACGGAGCCGCCCGTCACGGCGGCGCGTTCCTCGGCGTCGGTGACGACCTGCGGCGACGGGGAGAACTCGGCGGGGGCTGCGACGCGGACGTGCATGCCCGCCGTCGCCCCGGCGAGCAGGTACGACTGCGCCATGTTGCTCGCACCGTCGCCGATGAACGCCACGGTCTGCCCGGCGAGGGCGCCGCGGTGCTCACGGATGGTGAGCAGGTCGGCGAGGAGCTGGCAGGGGTGGAAGTCGTCGGACAGCGCGTTGACGACGGGGACCGTCGTGCCGGCGGCCATCTCCTCGAGCCCGGCCTGACCGTAGGTGCGCCACACGATCGCCGACACCATGCGCTCGAGCACGCGGGCCGTGTCCGACGGGGTCTCCTTGCCGCCGAGCTGGCTGTTCGCCGTCGAGATGATCAGCGGGCTGCCGCCGAGGTCGGAGATGCCGACGTGGAAGGACACCCGGGTACGGGTCGACGACTTGTCGAAGATCACTGCGACGCTCTGCGGACCGGCCAGCGGCTTCTCCGCCCAGCGGTCGGCCTTCATGCGGTCGGCGATGTCGAGGATCGCGGACTGCTCGGCCTGGCTCAGGTCGTCGTCGCGGAGGAAGTGGCGGGTCATGCGGTGGGCTCCTGCGCTGCGGCGACGGCCGCGAGGCTCTGGGCGAGGATCGACAGGAACTCGTCGATCTCGGCGTCGGACACGATGAGCGGCGGCGCGATGCGCAGGCTCGACTCGTTGGGTGCGTTGATGATGAGGCCGCGCTCGAGGGCGGCTGCGTTGACGGCCGGACCGATCGGACCGGTCAGACCGACGCCGATGAGCAGGCCGGTGCCACGGACCTCTTCCACCAGCGGGGAACCGATGGCACGGATGCCGTCACGGATCCGCTCGCCCTTGACCACTGCGCCGGCGACGAGTTCCGCACGCTCGATCTCCTCGAGCACGGCGTTGGCGACGCGGGTGCCGAGCGGGTTTCCGCCGAAGGTCGACCCGTGCTGGCCGGCCGAGAACAGGTCGGACGCCCAGCCGAACGTGACCAGGGCGCCGATGGGGAAGCCGCCGGCGATGCCCTTCGCGACGGTGATGGCGTCCGGCGTCACACCGTGGCCCTGGAACGCGAACCAGTTGCCGGTCCGGCCGACACCCGTCTGGATCTCGTCGAGGATCAGCAGTGCGCCGTGCTCCGCGGTCAGTCGGCGTGCGGCCAGCAGGAAGCCCTCGGGCAGGTCGACCACGCCGGCCTCGCCCTTGATGGGTTCGAGGATCAGGGCGGCGACGGAGTCGTCGATCGACGCTTCGAGCGCCTCGATCGAGGTGTCGATGTGCTCGACACCCGGGATCATCGGCAGGAAGTCCTGCTGCAGCGCGGGCTTGCCGGTGAGCGCGAGGGCACCCATCGTGCGCCCGTGGAAGCCCTGCTTGAGCGCGAGGATCCGGGTCTTCGCGCCGTCCGCACCCTTGTTGAGGCGGGCCAGCTTGAACGCGGCCTCGTTCGCCTCGGCGCCGGAGTTGCCGAAGTAGACACGGCCCGCGTCGCCCGCGCCGGTGATGCGCTTCAGGCGCTCGGCGAGTTCGAGCTGCGGCGGGGTGGCGAAGTAGTTCGACACGTGCACGAGCTTCGCGGCCTGGTCGGCGATCGCCTCCACCAGGGCGGGGTGCGCGTGGCCGAGCGAGTTCACCGCGATGCCGGCGAGGAAGTCGAGGTACTCGTTGCCGTCGACGTCCCAGACTCGGCAGCCCTGGCCACGCTCGAGCATGATCTTGGGCGGGGTCAGGGATCGCATGAGCGACGCCCCGAACCGGTCGTTCCAGGTCTCGGTCTGCGTCTCGGTGCTCACTGCTGGTGTCCCTTCTCGTCCGTACCCGCCACGTGCTGGCCGGTACTGCTGTCGATCGACGGCGACGCCACGCGACGGCCGATCTCGGCGTGGGTCATCTGGTTCTCGGTTCGTCGGCTCGGGTCCGGGATCACCTCGGTGCCCGCACCCCGCAGGGTGAAGACCTCGAGCAGGATCGAGTGCGGGATCCGGCCGTCGATGATCGTCGCACCGCCGACCCCGCCGACCACGGCGTCGAGGCACGCGGTCATCTTCGGGATCATCCCCGACTCGAGGCTCGGCAGGAGTTCGCGGAGCTCGTCGACGGCGATGAGGTCGACGATCGAGTCACGGTCGGGCCAGTTGCGGTACAGGCCGGGGACGTCGGTGAGCATCATGAGCTTCGAGGCCCGCAGCGCGATCGCCAGGGCACCCGCCGCAGCGTCCGCGTTCACGTTGAGTGCCTGGTCGGGGTGCGCGTCGTCGATCGCGATGCTCGAGACGACCGGGATCCGGCCGGCCTCGATCGCGGCGAGCACACCCGACGGGTCGACGTGGGTGATGTCCCCGACGTGGCCCAGGTCGTACTCCTGCCCGTCGACGACGACGCCCTTCTTCTCGCCGGTGAACAGCGAGCCGCCGTCGCCGAACACGCCGACGGCCAGGCCCTCGCCGTGTTCGTTCATCAAGTCGACGATCTCGCGGTTGACCTCGCCGGCCAGGACGTCGCGGACGACCGTGATCGCCTCGGTCGTCGTGACGCGGTAGCCGCCGCGGAACTCGGACTCGATGCCCTGTTCCTTGAGGGCGGCGGAGATCTGCGGCCCCCCGCCGTGCACGACGACGGGGTGCAGACCGGCGTAGCGCAGGTAGACCATGTCCTCGGCGAAGGCGCGCTTCAGGTCCTCGTTCACCATGGCGTTGCCGCCGAACTTGACCACGACGACCTTGCCCGAGAAGCGCTTCAGCCAGGGCAGCGACTCGATGAGCGTCGCGGCCTTGACCGCGGCGAACTCGTGTTCTTCTTCCTTCGTGAGGGGCGTGCCGGCCCCGTTCGTGTCCGCCGCCATCAGCTGGAGTACGCGCTGTTCTCGTGCACGTAGTCGTGCGTGAGGTCGTTGGTCAGGATCGTGGCCGAGTGCGTGCCGACACCGAGGTCGATGCGCACGTGGGTGTCACGAGGGGTCAGGTCGACGGAGTCGCTCGGCTCGTCGGGTGCGCCCGCGTGGCAGACCCGGACGCCGTTCATGCTGACGTCCACCGCGTACGGGTCGAACTCGGCGTCGGTGGTACCGATCGCTGCGAGCACCCGGCCCCAGTTCGGGTCGTTGCCGAAGACGGCCGCCTTGAACAGGTTGTTCCGGGCGACGCTCCGACCGACGGTCACGGCGTCGTCCTCCGTCGCGGCGTGCACGACCTCGATCGCGATGTCGTGGCTCGCACCCTCGGCGTCCTGCTGCAGCTGGCGGGCCAGATCGGCGCAGACCGCGGTCAGGGCTTCCTGGAAGTCACCGACCTCGGGCGTCACGCCACTCGCACCCGACGACAGCAGCACGACGGTGTCGTTCGTGGACATGCAGCCGTCGGAGTCGACGCGGTCGAACGTGATGCGGGTGGCGGCACGGAGCGCCTGGTCGAGCTGGTCCGGCGTCTGCACGGCGTCCGTCGTGATGACGACGAGCATCGTCGCGAGGCCCGGGGCGAGCATCCCGGCGCCCTTGGCCATGCCGCCGACGGTCCAGCCGTCCTCGGTCACGACGGACTGCTTGGCCTTCGTGTCCGTCGTCATGATCGCGGTCGCCGCGTCCGGGCCGCCGTCGCTGCTGAGTGCAGTGCTCGCCAGGTCGACGCCACGGAGCACGTTGTCGCGGAAGGTCTGGTCGCCGACACCGATGAGCCCGGTGGAGCAGACGACGACGTCGCCGGCTCCGATCCCGAGGGCGTCGCCCACGGCCTCGGCCGTCAGGTGCGTGGTCTGGAAGCCGAACGGGCCGGTGAAGCAGTTCGCGCCGCCGGAGTTCAGGACGACGGCACGGGCGACGCCGTCCCCGACGACCTGGCGGGACCAGATCACGGGGTGCGCCTGGGCTCGGTTGCTGGTGAAGACGGCGGCCACGGCCGCGTCGGGGCCGTCGTTGACGACGAGGGCCACGTCCGGCTTGCCGCTCGTCTTGAGGCCTGCGGTGACACCGGCGGCGCGGAAGCCCGCTGCCGCGGTGACGCCCTGGAGGCCCGGCTCGGTCTGGGTGGTCGTGCCTGCGTCGGTCACGGTGCGACTCCGTCCACGCTGAGGCCCGTGGTCTCGGGGAGACCGAGGGAGATGTTCGCCGACTGGACGGCGGCGCCGGCCGTGCCCTTGGCGAGGTTGTCGAGCGCGGTCACCGCGACGACGCGGCCTGCGGCCTCGTCGACGGCGATGCCGACGAGCGCGGTGTTCGCACCGATCGTGTCCGCGACCCGGGGGAACTCGCCCTCGGGCAGCAGGTGGACGAAGGGCTCGTCGGCGTACGCCTGCTCCCAGGCGAGCCGGACGTCGCGTGCGCTGACGCCGGGCGAGAGCTTCGCGGTGGTGGTCGCCAGGATCCCCCGCGACATCGGGACCAGGACCGGCGTGAACGAGATCGTCACGTCGGCGGCCCCCGCGACCTGCAGGTTCTGCTGGATCTCGGGGACGTGCCGGTGCGAGCCACCGACGGCGTAGGCGCTGGCGGACCCCATGATCTCGGAGGCCAGGTAGGTGGTGGCCAGCTTCTTGCCGGCGCCACTCGGGCCGACGCTGAGCACCGCGACGAGGTCGTCGGACTCGACGAGGCCGGCCTGGATGCCCGGCTGGATGCCGAGCGTCACCGCGGTGACGTTGCAGCCGGGGACCGCGATGCGCTTCGTGCCGACCAGGGCGGAACGCTGCTTGCCCTGCGATGCGATGTCGTCGACCTCGCGCCATTCATCGGCCGAACCCGGGGTGGGCGCCGCGAGCAGGAGCTCGGGCAGACCGTACGTCCACGCGCCGAAGTAGTCACCGCCGTAGAACCGCTCCCACGCCGCCGGGTCCGTCAGCCGGTGGTCCGCGCCGCAGTCGATGACGAGCGCGTCGTCGCCGAGTTCCGCGGTGATCGCACCCGACTGGCCGTGCGGCAGCGCCAGGAACACCACGTCGTGTCCGCGCAGCGTCTCGGCCGTCGTCTCCGCCAGCGTCAGGTGCGACAGGGAACGGAGGTGCGGCTGCGTCGCGATCAGGGGCTGTCCGGCGTTCGAGAACGCCGTCACCGTCCTGACCTCGAACTCGGGGTGGGCGGAGAGCACGCGCAGGAGCTCACCACCCGCGTAGCCGGAGGCTCCCGCCACGGCGACGGATACGGACATGGGATTCCACCTTTGGTCGGACTGGTCGTCGAGAGAGTCGGAGGCGGCGACCCCGGGCGGTGCTGATCCCGTGTGGGTCAGTCGCGCAGGGTCGCCCCGAATCGCTCGCCGGCACGTCGGACAGCGCCGTCACGGGCCTCGGTGGCCTCGGCAGCGGTCAGCGTGCGGTCCGTGGCACGGAAGCGCAGGGCGAACGTCAGGGACTTCTGTCCCTCGTCCAAGCCGGAGCCCCGGTAGTCATCCACGAGCCGAGCATACTCCAACAGGTCTCCGGCGCCAGAGCGCACCGCATCCAGCACGTCACCGGCCGGCACACCGGCGTCGACGACGAGCGAGAGGTCCTGCGTGGCCGCCGGGTAGGAGACGATCGGCGCGACCGCGACGAGTTCCGGGGCAGCGGCGACGAGCGCGTCGAGGTCGAGCTCGACGACCGCCACCACCCGGGGCAGGACGGCGGCCTCGGCCAGTTCGGGCAGGAGCTCACCGGCGACGCCCACGACCGTGCCGTCGACGAGCAGCGACGCGGCCCGGCCCGGGTGCAGGGACGGGTGGGTCGTCTGCGCGACGGTGAGTTCCACACCGACGGCCCAGGCGACCTGACGGGCAGCGTCGATCGCGTCGGCGATGCCGAACGGTTCTGCCGTGGTGCCGGGCTGCTTGACGACCCGGTGGCCGGTGAGCAGTGCGGCGACGTGGAAGGGCTGGGCGGGCAGCGAGGCGTCCAGCGCCTCGAGCGTCGCACGGTCGGGCCGGGCGGCGCCCGCCGGGACCTCGTCGGTGCCGAGCGTCACGCCCGTCACCGGCAGGAACACCCGGGACGTCTCGTAGAGGGCGACGTCGACGAGACCGCGCGACACGTTGCGACGGGCGGCGTCGACCAGGGCCGGAACGCCGCTCCGGCGCAGGAGGTTCTGCTCGCTGTCCAGGGCGTTCGCGAGCACGACGCTCGGTCCGCCCTGCGGGTCGATCCCCGGGTAGGCGTCCTGCGTGGCCGCCGACACGAACGGTGCCGTGACGACCTCGGTCAGGCCCGCCGCGGCCAGCGCCGAGGCGACCCGACGACGAGCCTGCTGGTGCCGGGTCAGGCCCCGGCCGGGCGGCGCGACCGGCAGCACGCTCGGGATCCGGTCGTAGCCGACGATGCGCGCGACCTCTTCGACGAGGGTGGTGTCGTCGGTCAGGTCGGGACGCCAGGTGGGCGGAGTGACCGCGAGCTGCTCACCGTCGGCCTCGACCGTGGCGCCGATCGCACGGAGCGTGTCGATGACCTCGGCGTCGGTGTAGTCGACGCCGACGAGCTCGGACGGACGCGAGAGCCGCATCGTCACGGTCGCCCGCGGCTCGGTGTCGACGAGCGTGGACCCGAGGGCGTCAGCGGTGCCGCCGGCGAGCTCGACGAGGAGCCCGACGGCACGGTTCGCCGCGGCCTCGGCCACCTGCGGGTCGACCCCGCGCTCGAAGCGACGGGATGCCTCGCTGGGGAGCTTGTGGCGACGAGCGGTGCGGGCGATGGAGACCTGGTCGAACCCGGCGGCCTCGATCAGGACGTCGGTGGTGCTCGCCGAGATCTCGGTGCGGGCTCCGCCCATGACGCCGGCGAGGCCGACGGGACCGTCGTCGTCGGTGATGACGAGGTCTTCGGGGTCGAGCTTCCGAACCGTGCCGTCGAGGGTCTCGAGCGTCTCGCCAGCGGTCGCCCGACGCACGCCGAGGCCGCCCGCGATGGTCTGCAGGTCGTAACCGTGCAGCGGCTGGCCGAGCTCGAACATGACGTAGTTCGTGATGTCGACGGGCAGGGAGATCGAGCGCACCCCGGCCAGCGACAGGCGCGACACCATCCAGGACGGTGTCTTGGCGGCCGGGTCGATCCCGCGCACGACGCGCGTGATGAACGTCGACGCTCCGACTCGACCCCGGATCGGGGCCTGGTCGTCGATCGTGACCCGGAAGCCCTCGGCCGCACGCGGCGCGACGCGGTCGACGGGGTCGTGGAAGCTGGCTCCGGTGGCGTGCGCGTACTCACGGGCGACCCCGCGCATGCTGAGGACGTAGCCGCGGTCCGGCGTGACGTTGATCTCGACCGCGGCGTCATCGAGGCCGAGGAGCGCGATGGCGTCGGCACCGACGGTGGGGTCCATGCCGAGGTCGGCGAAGCGCAGGATGCCGTCGTGCTCGTCGCCCAGCCCGAGCTCGCGCGCCGAGGCGATCATGCCGTCGGACACGTGCCCGTAGGTCTTGCGGGCGGCGATCGGGAACGGCCCCGGCAGGACCGCGCCGGGCAGCGTGACGACGACGAGGTCGCCGACGTCGAAGTTGTGCGCGCCGCAGACGATGCCGCGAGGCTCGGCTTCGCCGACGTCCACCTGGCACCAGTTGATGGTCTTGCCGTTCTTCTGCGGCTCGGGGACGCGCTCGAGGACCCGACCGACCACGATGGGGCCGGTCAGGTCGAAGGTGTGGACGTCCTCTTCCTCGAAGCCGACCGACACGAGCGCCGCGTGGACGTGCTCGAGGGTGACGTCCTCGGGGAGGTCGACGGACTCACCGAGCCAACGGAGTGGGACGCGCATCAGACCACCGTTCCGAACTGCTGCGAGAAGCGGATGTCGCCCTCGAGGAAGTCACGCATGTCGTTCAGGCCGTTGCGGAACTGCAGTGTCCGCTCGATGCCCATGCCGAACGCGAAGCCCTGGTACTCGTCGGGATCGATGCCGGCGGCACGCAGGACGTTGGGGTTCACCATGCCGCAGCCACCCCACTCGACCCACCGCGCGCCACCCTTGGCGTTCGGCTGCCAGACGTCCATCTCGGCGCTGGGCTCGGTGAACGGGAAGTAGTTCGGGCGGAGCCGGATCTGCGCCTCGGCGCCGAACATCTGCCGGGCGAAGTGCTCGAGCGTGCCGCGCAGGTGCGCCATCGTCAGGCCCTTGTCGATCGCGATGCCCTCGACCTGGGTGAAGACCGGCAGGTGCGTGGCGTCGAGCTCGTCGGCACGGTAGACGCGACCCGGCGCGATGACGTACAGCGGGAGGTCGCGCGACAGCAGCGACCGCACCTGCACCGGCGAGGTGTGGGTGCGCATGACCAGGTGCCGGTCGACGGGCTCGACGAAGATCGTGTCCGCCATCGCCCGGGCCGGGTGGTCCTGATCGAAGTTCAGCGCGTCGAAGTTGAACCACTCGTGCTCGAGCTCGGGGCCTTCTGCCACTTCCCACCCCATGCCGACGAAGATGTCGGCGACGGCTTCGTTCAGCAGCGAGAGCGGGTGGCGGGAGCCGGTGGCGCGGTGGACCGGCAACGCGGTGACGTCGACGCGCTCGGCTTCGAGCCGTGCGCGTTCCTCGGCCACCGCGAGGACGGATTCCTGCTCGGCGATCGCCGCGTTCACCCGCCCACGGGCCTGCCCGACGAGCTTGCCCGCCGCGGCCTTCTGCTCCGGCGGCACACTGCGCATCGATGCGTTCATCCGCGCCAACGGTGACTGCTCACCGGTGTGCTCGGCCCTGGCCTGCTTCAGTTCGGCGACCGTCGTCGTGGCACGGACGGCGGCGAGGGCCGCGTCCACCGCGTCGGCGACGGCCGATTCGCTGATCTCGAGAGGTTCTGACACGAGACCCAAGCCTACCGGCCGTCGGGATACCACCCACCTGCACCGAGCGGACGGTGGATGACCGATGCCGACGACCGGCCTGGGGAGGGACGAGCGTCAGCTCCGGAGCGCGAAGGCTGACTCGTACAGGCACACCGACGCAGCGGTGGCGAGGTTCATCGACTCCGCCTGCCCGTAGATCGGCACCTTGACAGCCCGGTCCACGAGCGCCAGGTCGTCGGCGGTGAGTCCGCGTGCCTCGTTGCCGAAGACCCACGCGGTCGGACCGTCGAGCATCCCCTCGGCGCGGACCACCGGCAGGTCGTCGCCGGAGACGTCCGCCGCGAGCACCGTGTAGCCGAGGGCCTTCGCCCGCTCGATCGTGTCGGCCAGGGTCACGCCGACGGACACCGGGACGTGGAACAAGGACCCGGTCGTCGACCGGACGACCTTCGGGTTGTACGGATCGACCGAGCGTCCGGTCAGCACCACCGCGTCGGCGCCGGCCGCGTCGGCGGCCCGGATGATCGTGCCGGCGTTCCCCGGGTCCCGGACCTCTTCGAGGATGGCGACCAGTCCGGGCAACGCGGCCTGCTCGTCGGACGCATCACGGGCCTCCCGGTCGCCGGCGGCCGCAGCGCGGTCCGGGAAGACGTCCTTCACCGACGTCGGGAACTGCTGGCACACCGCCACCACGCCCTGCGGCGTGACGGTGTCGGCCATGGCGTCGAGCACCTGCTCGGTCACGAACCAGGTGTCCACCGGCGCGTCGTCCAGCCCGTAGCGGGCTGCGGCGGTCGGGGTCACGTAGAGCTCGCGCAGGAGCTCCGGGGCGTACTCCAGGGCTTCGCGGACGGCTTGGGGCCCTTCCAGCAGGAACAGGCCGGTCTCGGCCCGGACGTCCTTCTTGGCCAGGGCCGCAACGGCCTTCACGCGTCCGGCACGGGGGTTCTCGAGGAGATCGCTCACGACCCAAGTCTAGGAACGACGAAACCCCCGCCGTGCGGCGGGGGTTTCGCGAGCAGAAGAACTGACTACGCAGCCTTCGGGGCCGAGGTGTCGGCCGGGAGGGCCTTCTTCGCGGTCTCGACGAGCGCGGTGAAGGTCTCGGGGTTGTTCACCGCGAGGTCGGCGAGGATGCGACGGTCGACCTCGACGCCGGCCAGGTTGAGACCCTGGATGAGGCGGTTGTAGGTCAGGCCGTTCGCACGGGACGCAGCGTTGATGCGCTGGATCCAGAGGCGACGGAACTCGCCCTTCTTCGCGTGACGGTCGCGGTACGCGTAGACGAGGGAGTGGGTGACCTGCTCCTTGGCCTTGCGGTACAGGCGCGAACGCTGGCCGCGGTAGCCCTCGGCGCGTTCGAGGATGACGCGGCGCTTCTTGGCGGCGTTGACCGCTCTCTTTACTCGTGCCATTGCACTATTCCTTTACGATCCGGGGGCTCAGTGGCCGAGGAGCTTCTTGACGTTCTTCGCGTCACCCTTGGAGAGGACCTGGTCCTCGTTCAGGCGGGCCTTGCGCTTGGAGCTCTTGACCTCGAGGTTGTGACGCATACCGGCCTGCTGCTTCATGATCTTGCCGGTACCGGTGACCTTGAAGCGCTTCTTCGACCCGGAGTGGGTCTTCTGCTTGGGCATGGTGGTGCCTTTCCGTGGGATGGATGGGGGGCCGCGTCGTTGCGGGTTCGGTCCGGGGACCTATTCGGCCGCGGCGTCCGTGGATTCCGCAGCTGCCTCGGACGTGGAACCGGCCTCGGCCTCGTCCTTGCCCTTCGCGGCGTGCTCGGTGGCACGACGCTCGGCCTTCTGTGCAGCACGCTTGGCGTTCTGCTCGCCCTTGACGTCGGACTTGTTCTTGAGCGGGGCGATGATCATCGTCATGTTGCGACCGTCCTGGGTCGGACGCGACTCGACGACACCGAACTCGGCGATCTCTTCCGCGAACTTCTGGAGGAGACGGACACCCTGCTCCGGACGCGACTGCTCGCGGCCACGGAAGAGGATCATCGCCTTCACCTTGTCGCCGCCGAGGAGGAACCCCTCGGCGCGCTTGCGCTTCGTCTCGTAGTCGTGCACGTCGATCTTCAGGCGGAAACGGACCTCTTTCAGGTCCGTGTTCACCTGGTTGCGACGGGCTTCCTTGGCCTTCTGAGCGGCTTCGTACTTGAACTTGCCGTAGTCCATGATCTTGGCCACGGGCGGCTTCGAGTTCGGCGCGACCTCGACCAGATCCAGTTCGGCTTCCTGCGCGAGACGCAGTGCCATGGCGATCGGGACAACGCCGACCTGCTCACCCTGCGGACCGACGAGTCGGACTTCGGGAACGCGGATTCGGTCGTTGGTACGGGGATCGGTGATGCGGAGCTCCTTCAATCAGGTGGTGGCCGTCCGGGGCGTTTGCCCTGGACGACAGCACGAGAGAGGAGATCTGACGCACGGGATGTCGACCCGTTCGGCAGCCGCCCTGCATCGGATCTGTGGGATCCGACCGACGTGTGCAACACGTGCACTCGCGGAGCGGTGGTGACCCGGTAGCCTGGTGGAACGCGGCCGCGGGTGGGAGAGACTCCTCTTTCGTGACACCGTCCGGGTGTTGTCGAGGACCTTGATCTCAGGAGAACTGATGTCAAGGGAACTGACGGCACACGGACAGCATCTGCCGCCAGCAAGCCTAGCAGAGGAGCACCGTGAGCGACACCCCGATCGACGACACCGGCATCGACGCCGCCAGGGACATCGCGGAGGTGCCCGCGGTCGAACTCATCAACACCGTTGCGGTGCACCTGCTCAGTGCCGCGGCCGTCAAGGTGGGCCTGGCAGACGACCCGCAGGAGCAGACCGACCTGGACGAGGCGCGGAAGCTCATCACCGCGCTGGCCGGCCTGGTCACCGCAGCCGCGACCGAGATCGGCGACCACCACGCCCGTCCGCTCCGCGACGGGCTGCGTTCGCTGCAGCTCGCCTTCCGCGAGGCGTCGGCGATCCCGGACCCGATCGGTGCCGGACCGGGCGAGAAGTACACGGGTCCCGTCAACTAGACGACGTCACCCGGGGACGGACGGGAGGCCCGTGGCGGTGTCGCCACGGGCCTCCCGTCCGTTCGTGGGTCGCGGTCAGGACCCGCTGTCGCCGACCAGGCGCGCGACGGCCGCGAGCGGGATGCCGACCCAGTCGGGTCGGTTGCGGGTCTCGTAGACGACCTCGTAGACCGCCTTGTCGAGCTCGAAGGCGTCGAGCAGTGCGCTGTGGGCGGCGAGGTCCGCGCCGGTGCCCCGCTGGTAGCCCTCGAGGAAGCGTGCCCGCGCCTCGGCCGCCCAGGCGGCCGCGTCGACCGGTTCGGCATCGTGCGCCAGCGCACCCGCGACGTAGTCGAACGATCGGAGCATGCCCGCGACGTCGCGCAGGGTGACGTCCGGCAGCGAGCGTTCGTCGAGGGGGCGGAGGGGTTCGCCCTCGAAGTCCAGGAAGACCCACCCGCGGGGGTCCGGTGCGGACAGGACCTGTCCGAGGTGCAGGTCACCGTGGATGCGTTGCAGGTCCGGCCACGTCGCCCCAGCGGCACGGGCGTAGACCGCGCGGATGGCGTCCACGTGGTCGGCGACGGCCGGGGCCTCGCGGGCGGCGGTGTCGAGTCGGGCGTGCATCGTCGCGACGGCAGCGTCCCGTCGGGGAGCGTCTGCCGGTTCCGTCGGCAGCGCTCCGGCGAGGGTGCGGTGCACGTCGGCGAGCGCGGTGCCGAGCTGCTCGGCGCGGTCACCGAACGGCGTGCCGGCCTGCGCCTCCTGCAGGGCGACGCGCCAGGCGTCGTCGAGCCCGGGCAGGAACTCCTGGGCGAAGGCGAGGTGCCCCGTCGCCGTGCCGTCCGGGCGTCCGACGTCGGGCCAGTCGGCGCGGAGGGCGCCGTAGACCCGCGGCACGCGCGTGCTGCCCGCCGCCGTGAGGGCGAGCTGCGTGGTCACGTCGGGGTTGTCGCCGTGGTGCAGCACGCGGAAGACCTTGATGATGACGCGGTCGCCGGACTCGGTGTCGCAGATGACCGACGTGTTGGACTGCTCACCGGTCAGGACGCGGGCCGCGGAGACCCGACCGATCGGGCTGAGGCTGTCCGGTGCCGCGTCGATGCGTGCGGCGAGGGCCGACACCCACGCGAGGTCGGTGGTGGCGTCGACGATCGCGCCGTCGGCGTCGCTGGTGATCGGTGACTGGTAGAGGACGGGGACCGCGGGGGCCTCGTCGAGCACCAGCCGGGTCCCGTCGTCGGTCGAGATCGTCCGGAGGCGTGGCACGGACCCCTTCGAGGCGTACCAGCGGCGGTCGGCGATCCAGGACTCGAGGTCGCGGTCGCTCGGCGTGCTGGTGTCGGGGGCGCTGGTGTCGGGGGTGCTGGCGTCTGCGCGGGTGTCTGCGCTCGTGTCTGCGCGGGTGTCGGGGGCGCTGGGTGCTCCGTCGCTCATGCAGCGGAACCTACGCGCCGGGGCCTGGCGAGGCGCCGAGTCCCCCACAGGACGGGCCGGTCAGGGCTCTGTCCACAGAACCCGCTGCCCCCGGTCTGACACGGGTGCGTCGGACGACACTTGCGGCATGCCCCGATCCGCTGCCGCTCCTCCTCCCGCCGCTGACGCTGCACGTGCGCTCCCCGACCCCCGCCGGACCTGGCGGATCCTCGACGACCGCAGGCTCCCCGCACTCGAGCCGTTCGCCGCCGACGTCCGCCGCCACGGAACGGTGACGGTGCGCGAGACGGTGTGGGACTCCGACGACCGGGTGCTCGCCGCCGAGGGCGTCGTGCTCACACGCTTGCCGGACGGCACCTGGACGATCGACCGGGGCGCCCACGGGGTCGGCCCGGAACCGCTCGACGGCGCGTCCGACGATCCACCACGGGATGCCGTCGAGGTGTTCCTGCGTGGTCGTCCGCTGCGGACCGTCCTGGTCCGTGACACCACCACGACGCTCGTGACCCTCCGGGGCAGGGACAGCCGGGTGCGGGCCGAGGTCGCCGACGTGCGCGTGGACGACGGTGACCCGGACACCACCGTGCTGCGGTCGTCGCGGTGGTGGGCCCTGACGGACGACGGACGCGACGGCGCCACGGCACGAGCGGCCGAACGAGCGTTGCACGACGCGGCGACGGACCCGATGGACGTCGCGTCGGTGCCGCTCCCCCGGGGCCCGGAGCCCGCCCCGGAACGCCGACGCGGCCGAGCGAAGCGCCCCCGGTCGGACACCGCCGCCGGGTTCGTCCTGCGGGTGATCGATGCCCTGCGGCGCGACCTCGTCGCGGTGGATCCCCGGGTACGGGCCGACGAGCCCGAGGCCGTGCACGACCTGCGGAAGGTGCTGCGCCGCCTGCGGAGCGTGCTCGCGGCGTTCCGCGGCGCGCTCGACCGCCAGGCGACCGAGGAGCTCCGTGCCCTGCTGGCCGAGACCGGACGGATCGCCGGGACCGCTCGCGACGCCGAGGTGTTGCACGCCGGCCTTTTCCGGTCGGCGGCACACGCCCCCGACGGGTACGTGGACGCCGAGACCCTGGACCGCATCGGCGCCGAGACCGCGGACCGTCGCAGTGTCGCCGCTGCTGAACTCCGGCGAGCGCTGCGTTCCGACGCTTGGTTCCGGACACTCGACGCCCTCGACGACCTGCTGCTGCGGGCACCGGCCGGCCCGCACGCGGACGACGCCGCGGCCGCGTTCGCCACCAGGCGCATCCGGCACGAGCGGGCACGCGTCGGTCGGCTGCTGGGTGATCCCAGCGATGACCTCGACACCCTGCACGAGGTCCGGAAGGCCGCGCGCCGGTTGCGCTACGCCCTGCACGCGGCCGGTGACCTGCCCGACGTCGGGAAGCGCCGGCTCGGTCGACTGCGACGGGTGCAGGAGACCCTCGGCGAGACGCTCGACGCCGCACACGCAGCCGATGCGTACCGACGGCTGGCAGCCGTGGCAGCGCAGCACGGCGAGGACACGTTCGGGTACGGCGTCTTGGCGACGACCGAGCAGGCGGCCAGCACACAGGGCCTGCACCGATCGCGGAAGCTGCTCGCGCGGCTCTGACCGGGTGCGAGAATCGGGCCGTGCCGCACTAGTTCGAGGACCTCGCTGCCGGACAGACCTTCACGACGCCGGGGCGCACCATCACCGAGGCGGACGTGGTGTCGTTCGCCTCGTGGACGAACGACAACAACCAGGTGCACACGGACGTCGAGTTCGCGGGGAAGACCCGGTACGGGCAGCGGATCGTGCACGGGTTGCTCGGCACTTCGCTGTGCCTCGGGCTCATCGCGCGCACGGGCGTCTTCGAGGGGTCCGCGGTGGCACTGCTCGGGATCGACCAGTGGCGGTTCACCGAGCCCGTGTTCATCGGCGACACCGTGACCTGCACCGTCGAGGTCCTCGGCACCCGGCTGACGAGCTCGGGGACGACCGGGATCGTCGAACGAGCGGTGGCCCTGCGGAACCAGCACGGCGTGGTCGTCCAGCAGGGGCGGATGGACGTCATGGTGCTCACGCGCGACGCCGCGATCGGCTGAGCGACCGCTCGGCGAGCACCCGGCGGAACCTGCTCCACGCAATCCCGGTTCCCTGTTCACAACGAGCCCTTTACAACGATGTACCAGCACGGGAGCATGGACGCATGAGCACGCTCGACGGCATCGTGGCCGCACCTGACTCCGCTTCCGCCCCCGGCCTCCCCCTCGCTTCGCGGCAGGACGGCACGTACCCCCGGCCGCAGATGCTCCGCACCGCCTGGGCAGACCTGGACGGCACGTGGTCGTTCCGGAACGACGGCGACGACGACGCCTGGCGCACCGGCTTCACCGACGCCCGGGACATCGTCGTCCCGTTCCCGCCGGAGTCCCCGGCCTCGGGCATCGACGAGCCCGGGTTCCACCCCGTGGTCTGGTACTCCCGCGCGATCGCCCGCTCGGAGCTCGACGCCGCCGGGTTCGGCACCGGCGCGCCCCGGCTCGTGCTGCACTTCGGCGCCGTCGACCACCGTGCCCGCGTCTGGATCGACGGGCAGTTCATCGGTGGACACGAGGGCGGCCACACCCCGTTCTCCTTCGACGTCACGGAAGCGCTGGCCGCCGACCCCGACGCCGTGCACACCCTGGTGGTCCGCGCCGAGGACGACCCGCACGACCTGACCCAGCCGCGCGGCAAGCAGGACTGGCACGAGGACCCGCACGCGATCTGGTACCGCCGGACCACGGGGATCTGGCAGACGGTCTGGCTCGAGGCCGTGCCGACCGCCTCGATCGCGTCCCTGCGCTGGACGAACGTCGACCACGCGACCATGCGGCTGACGGTCCGACTCGACGGTCACCGCACCGGCGGCGAGCGCCTGCGCGTCGAGGCCCGCTGGGACGACCGCGACGAGCACCTCGCCACGATCGAGACCACCGTCGGCGAGACCGGGGACGAGTTCGACGTGGTCGTACCGATCGCGCGGCAGACGAACGGACAGGCCGAGGACGAGCTGCACTGGACGCCGAACACGCCCCGGCTGATCGACGCCACGGTCACGCTGCTGCCGCGCTCCGGCAACGGCAACGGCAACGGCAACGGCAACGGCACGACGGTGGGCACGGGCGCGCTCGACGCCGTCGCCAGCTACTTCGGGATCCGGACGGTCGGGGTCGACGGCGGCGCGTTCCTGCTCAACGGCCGACGCCACGACGTCCGCAGCGTCCTGAACCAGGGCTACTGGCCCGAGTCCCACATCGCCGCCCCGTCCCGCCAGGCACTCCGCCGCGAGGTCGAACTCATCAAGGAGCTCGGCTTCAACGCGGCCCGCAACCACCAGAAGATCGAGGACCCCCGGTTCCTGTACTGGGCCGACCGGCTCGGACTCCTGGTGTGGGGCGAGGCCCCCGGCGCCTACGCGTTCTCCCCCCGCGCCGTGCAGCGTCTGATGCGCGAGTGGATGGACGCCGTCGAGCGTGACGCCTCGCACCCGTCGATCGTCACGTGGGTGCCCGCCAACGAGAGCTGGGGTGTGCAGCACATCGCCACCGACCCCGCCCAGCAGGCCTACGCCCGAGCCCTTGCCGACGTCACGCGGGCGTTGGACCCGACGCGTCCGGTGATCTCCAACGACGGGTGGGAGCACACGAACTCCGACATCGTCACGATCCACGACTACGAGGGCGACGGACCCCGGCTCGCTGCCACCTACGCGGACGAGACCGCACGGACCCGACTCCTCGGTGGGATCGGCCCGGCGGACCGCCGCATCCTCGTCGGCGGCGCCGAGGACCTCGGCCAGCCGGTCATGCTCACCGAGTTCGGCGGCGTGAACTACCAGCCGGGCGTCCAGCGCGAGGACGGCTGGGGGTACACGTCGGCCACTGACGGCGACGACTGGGTCGCCCGGATCACCGCGCTGTACGACGCGATCCGCGCGAGCTCGTTCCTCGCCGGGTCCTGCTACACGCAGCTCACCGACACCATGCAGGAGACGAACGGCCTGCTCAACGCAGACCGCTCCCCGAAGGTCCCGATCGAGCAGATCCGTCGCGCGGTCACGGGACGCTAGCCGGGAGGCCCGCACTTCGTGAGCAGGAATGATCGGGTCCGGCAGACGGACCCGACCAGTACTGCTCACGATGCGCACGGGTTGCCTCGCGCCGGGCGGGTGGCGGCCCGCGATGCGGGGCGCAGCCTGCGATCTGGGAAGATCGGGCGGGTGACGAGCGTGGCGGAAGCGAGCCGGGCCTCCAGGCGGGGGTTCCGCAGCCTGCTGACCGGACGGCGCAGCGCCTGGACCACACCGCTGCTGATCTGGTCGGCCTCGCGGGTGGTCAGCACGGTGATGCTGGCGACCGTGTACCTGCTGGCGACCGCGAACGGCTGGCCGTTCGCCTCGTACCGGCAGGATCCCTCGTTCTTCACGTTCTCGGGCTCGTGGGACGCCTCGTTCTACCGGACCATCGCCGAGCACGGGTACCCGGCAACGCTGCCGGTCGACGACTCCGGGCACGTCCTGCCGAACGCGTGGGCGTTCCTGCCGGTGTTCCCCGCGGTGGTGCGGATCGTGATGACGCTGACCGGCGCCTCGTTCTGGGTCGCCGGGGTCGTGGTGGCGTCGATCGCCGGAGCGGGCGCCTGCGTGCTGCTGTACCGGCTGGTGCTCGCTGTCGGCTGCTCGCACCGGGCCCGCTGGGCGACGGCCCTGTTCGCGTTCGCGCCGACGGGGTTCCTGCTGCAGGTCGCCTACGCGGAGAGCCTGCTGCTCGTGCTGCTGTTCGGCGCGCTGCTGGCGCTGGTGCGGCGACGGTACTGGCTGATCGCGCCGCTCGGTGTCGTGGCGGCGTTCACGAAGCCCGGGGTCCTCGCGCTGGCGCTGGCACTGGCCGTGCACCTGGTCGTGCGGTGGGTCGGAGCGCACCGCTCGGGGCGCGCTGCCGAAACGTTCCCGTGGCGTGACCGGGCGGCGATCGTCGTGACCGGCCTGGTCGTCGCGGCTGCCGGACTGGCGTGGCCCGTCATCGCGACGGCCGTGACGGGGCGACCGAACGCGTACCTGGACACCGAGCTGTCGTGGTGGGTGGGGTTCGTCGGCCGGCAGCACTTCGCGCCGCTGACGCCGTGGTTCACGATGGCGGGGACGTGGCTCGGGCCGCTCGGCATCGTGCTCGTCGTCATGGTGCTCGCCGGCGCGGTGTGGTTCTTCTCGCGCAGGAGCACCAGGGCCCTGGGCCCCGACGTGCTCGCGTTCACAGCCTCCTACGGGCTGTACCTGGTGGCGGTGTTCCTGCCGCAGCAGTCGTTGCCGCGGTTGCTCGTGCCGATGGCGCCGCTGCTCGGGTCGGACGTCTTCGTGGGGACACGGCGGCGGGCGGTGACGTGGCTGGTCGTCGGGGTGTGCCTGCAGCCGCTCGCGATCGTGCTGCTGTGGTTCCTCGGGTACCCGTGAGCGGCGCTGTCAGTCGGCGCTGCAAGACACCGGTGTTCGCCGGTTGAACACGCGCAGACCGCGGTGCGACGCGCGAACACCGGTGTCTTGCGGGCCGCGACAGCGCTACGCGTCGAAGGTGTGGAACCAGGCCGATCCGCCGGGGTGCTGCACCGTGATCATCTCGTCGAGGTCGCGGTAGGGGCCGTCCTGGTTGTGGCTCGCCGACTTGATGCGGATGGTGCCGTCGGGTTCGGTGAAGACCTCGGACACGATGGTGGTGTGGTCCGGTGACCCGTTTGCGTTCCAGTCGAAGAACACGATGTCGCCGACCTGCACCTTGTCGCGCTCGTCCGACGACCGCCGGGTGAGCCCGAACTCCGCCGCGTTGGTCTCGAGCCACGGGTCCATCGTCGGGCAGTAGGTCCACGTCGCACTGTGCTCGGCACCGGCCGCGCGGTTGTACCAGTCGGACCGCTGCTCCCACCCGCGGGCGATGAGCGTCTGGCTGACGTAGTTCGCGCAGTCGCCGCCGATCGGGTTCATCGTGCCGTACTCGGCGAGGTTGTAGTCCTTCCAGTACCGCATCGCGTAGGCGAGCTGCCGGTCGACGTCGGTCAGTGCGGCGTAGGCCAGGGTGGTCGAGGCGACCGCGCTGCCCGCAGCGGGCGTCGCGGCGGCGGTCGGGGTCGGCGTGGTCGTCGCGGTGTCCTGGGTGGCGCCGCTCTGCCCGTCGTTCGCGGCGCTGCCGTTGCCGTCAGAGGACTGGTTCGCCGACGCGGTGGGCTCGATCACCGAGGTGAAGAGCGCGACGTCGGCGTCACCGGCCGTGTACATCGCCTGGTGCGGGGCCGTGAAGGTCACCTTCGACGCGGTCGCCGTGACGTCGCGCGCAGCAACACCGCCGACGGTGACGCCCTTGACGGCGGCGAGTCCGGTCCCCGTCACGGTGATCGTGACGCCACCGGCGAGCGGGACCTGCGCCGGAGTGACGGCCTTCGCGACGGGCTTCGCCGTCGGGGTGGACGATGCGTCCCCACCCCCGGAGCTCCCACGCCCGCCGCCCGAGCCCTTGCCCGAGTCGCCGCCCTTGTCGCTGCCGGAAGAGCACGCCGCGACGGCGAGCCCGATCCCGGCGACGCCGGCGAGGGACAGGAGTGCGCGGCGGTTCATCGAGGCAGTCATGACACGACCAGCGTAAGCGACACCTCCGTCGTTCCGACACGGCATGATCGTCTTCGGGGGCGAGCGTCCTCCGTGTCCCAGCGGACCCGTTCGGAAGGAACACACATGCCCGAGAGCCACGACTTCTTCGTCGCCACCGACCCCGAGACCGCCCGTGCCCAGGTGCGTGAGGCGCTGTCACGCGAGGGCTACACCGTCGACGACGCCGAGCAGGGGGCACTCCGTGCGACCCGTGGCAGCCTCGGCCTGACGCTGCTCATCGGCGGCATGGCGAACGACCGCACGTTCCACACCCGCCTGGACGTGCAGATCATGATCGCCCCGGACGGCCGCACCGTCGCCCGACTGCTGCGCGGCTCGGGCAAGTCCGCGATCAAGGGTGGAGCGCTCGGCATCTCGCGCGGCAACCGTGCCTTCGAGCAGGCCGCGAACGCGATCCACACCACCTTCGCGCAGTCCGGCGTGCTGACGGAGAGCATCGCCGGCTGACACGTCGACGTCGGGGCCGGGTCCGACGCGACCCGCAGACGGGCGGGAGGCCCGGTGCCAGCTGGCACCGGGCCTCCCGCCCGTCTGCGACTCGCGCTCGCTGTCATGATGCGCGCCGATCCGCTCGCGAACCGTCGCAGGTCGCGTGCCCCTGCGTCAGCTGCAGGACCAGTCGCGGTCGATCGCGGTCGAGCCAAACGGCGTGACGTACTGCGTCATCCTGATGGGTCCACCGAGCAGACGAGCGCCGGAGCAGGCCGCCTGAGCCTGGTCGAGTCGGGCTGCACCGAGCGCGATCCAGCTCGGCAGCGGCCGGAGCGGACTCGATGCCGGGACGGTCCCCATGATCTTGTTGAACTGGTACGAGGTCGAGTAGACCCCGATCTGGGTCACTCCCGCGTCCTGCAGGGCCTTCGTCATGCCCTCGAGCGCCGCACGGTTCTGCCCGGCGTCCGAGGTGACGTAGGACAGCCCAGTCTCGACGTCGAGCCACCAGCGGTACTGACCAGGGTTGGTGACTCCGCGGGTGTTGGCTGCTTCGTAGGCGCGGGCGTACCCGTACATGTACGAGCACGCTGCCGTCGTCTTCCAGGTCGACTGCGCACCGGACTGCGGTGTGCAGGTGCCGTACGCCGTGGGCACAGCGACTGTCTGGCCGTTCGGCGCGAGGTTCGACGTCGGCCACACCGAGGCTGCCCGTGCCCCGGGGTTCGTGAAGAGCGAGTAGACCTGCGTCGTCGGCTGGGCGGTGCCGCCGGCGGAGGCCTCGGCCCAGCCGAGCTGCTGTTGCAAGCAGGGGTTCGTCGTGTTGGCCCGTTCACCGTTCACCCCGACGATCCCGAACGACTGGTCGGTGGGGACGGTCTTGCCGCACTGCGGCCAGGAGATGTCCACGCCGGTCCCCGAACCCGTCGATCCATCGAGGAAGTACCCCACGACGTCGACGTAGACCGTCGCAGTCCCGCCGGACACCTTCGCCTGCACCTGCCCTCCGGCTGCGAGCGGCGCGATCAAGGCGTTCCCGATCGTCTGCCCCTTGGCGTAGACCTGCGTCGGCACGCTCGAGGCCAGCCCCGCACCGACGACGCGGAGTGATCCCCCGGTGCTTCCCTTGCCGACCTTCGCGTTGATGACCGCAGCGGTCGCATTGCGCGGGACACCTGCGGTGCCGGCGACGGTGACCTTCTTCGCGGTGGTCCCGGCAGCGACGGTCGCAGCTCGGACCGGGTGCGCGGGGACGAAGACCGAACCGTTGGCGTTCGGCGCGTAGTACCCGACCACGTCGGCGAGCACCCGTGCGGATCCGGAGGAGACTCGCGCTTGCACGGCGCCGCCGGAGAGCCTGACCGTGGTCGTGTTGGCGACGGTGATGCCCTTCTCGTACATCAACGAGACGACCCCGGCGTTGTTGCCGGACGGGGTGATCCGCAGCCGACCACTCGTTGCGGGGCGGGAGACGTCGGTCTGGAGCACCACTGCGGTGGCGTTCGCCGGGACACCCGCCTTCCCCGCGACCACGATCTTCTTCGCCGCGGTGGACACCGTCCCGTTCAGCACGTTCGTCGGCGGCAGCGGCGTGTACGTGGAACCGGATGTACTCGTGCCGTACCACCCCGCAACGTCGAGCGAAACGGTGGCCTTGCCCGCGGACACCTTCACCTGGGCCTTGCCCGAGGTGAGGCCGACCGTGGTCGTGCCGGAGATCGGCTGCCCCCGGCGGAAGTTCTGGATCGCGGGGCTCGCCGTGCTGCCGGCAGGGGCAACACTGACGTACCCGTCGGCGCTCGGCGCGTTCACCGTCGCGGTGAGCACGACAGCCGTGGCCGAAGCGGGGATGCCGTTCCTGCCGCCGAGGGTGACCGTCGTCGCGGTGCTCGTCGCGGTGCCGGACCAGGCTCGTGCCGGTGCGACGGCGGTGAATCGGCCGGTCGTCGGGGCCGCTGCCGATGCCGGCGCGACCGGCCCGACGACGGCGAGCCCGGCGGCGACGGCGAGCACCGTGCCGATCGATGCGATGGCGGTCCTGAAGCGCACGTGTTCCCCCGTTTCCCGCGCCGGTCGGCGCACGGGGAGTCTAGGGCGGTGCGTTGGACAACACACCACCCCTGTCCGTGAACTGTGTCGAACGATCCACCTGACTCGGCCCGTGGAGGACGATCCACTCGACACGACCGCCAACGACAGAACGACCCGGAACCTGTGGGTTCCGGGCCGTTCTCGTGGTTGCTACCTGGTGGAGCTAAGGGGATTCGAACCCCTGACCTTCTCATTGCGAACGAGACGCGCTACCAACTGCGCCATAGCCCCAAGTGCTCGACCACACTAGCACCCTCGTTCGGCCCAGCCGAAATCGCAGGTGGGCCTTCGGGCGTGCCGCGGGTCAGACCGCGCGGCGCCGTCGCATGATCGCGTCGAGGTCGGCCTGCTGGTAGGCGTCGTCGTCGAGGACACCCATGCCGGCCCACTTGCTCGGCGGCCCGGCGGGCTCGTCGGCGGGAGCAGGAGCGGCAGGAGCAGCAGGAGCAACGCCGGCCGACGCAGCAGGGGCCGCGGGGGCCCGGAGCCCGAGCCGTTCGGCCAGACGCCCCTGGTCGTGCGCGGACAGCGACGCCGCAGCCTCTTCGAGTTCGGGTCGCATCCGCGACACCCGCGCCAGCGACGGGTCGGACTCCCCGGCGCGGATCGCGGCCGCTTCGGCCTCGGCTTCCGCCTTGGCCGCGGCGACGCGCTCCTTCAGGCGGGCAGCGAGTTCCGCCGACGACTCGGGCGACGCGGCCGGAGCGGCCGGCCGCTCCACGTAGAGGGGTTTCGGAACGTGGTTCGGGGTCCAGGAGCGGTCTGCTGCAGGCTCGGCAGGCTGCTCGGTCGACAGGGGCGGCGCCGGGTCCGTCCAGGCGGTGGACGGCCGGGAGGCGCGGGTCGCGCCCGTGTCGGCGGCCGCGAGACGCTGCTTCCGCGCCGTCGCCACCTGGTGCAGCTGGGCCAGGACCGCTGCGGACCCGCCGGCGGCGACGAGGCCGGCGACACCGACGAGCCAGAGCGACGGTGCCGCGACGAAGACCACGAGGGCGATGACGACGCCGAGCGTGCCGAACAGGGTCGCCCCGAGCCGGGAACGGCGCATGCGCATCGCGGTCAGGGCCGGCACGGCGGACGCCCGCTCGAGCACCGGTGCCTGCTCGGCCAGGCGGCGGGTGATCTCACGCTGCCGTGCGGCTTCGTGGGCTCGGACGATGGCGGTGCGCTTGGCCTCTTCGGACCGGGCGACGCGTTGCGCCTGGGCGAGGGACTTCGCGTTCATCTCGATGCGGACCTCGTCCGGCAGCTCGGCGGTCTGCGCGAGGATCCGGAGGGTCTGCTGCAGCCGGATGGCGTTCCGCTCGGTGGCCAGGTACTGGCGGCGGGCGGCCCACGACGGCATCAGGTAGACGAGCCAGAGGACGGCCGCGACGAGCAGGACGATGCCGCCACCCCACGAGCCGATTCCTGCCATGCGAACACGGTAGGGGCGGCGGTTCCCGCGCCGCGTCATTGCCGGACGCGTGTTGCGCGTGTCGGGGCGGAATCCGTGGGAGGCGAGCCGCGCCTCCAGGCCCGTCAGACGTGGGACGTCAGATGCGGGGCGTCGTGTCCAGCGGCATCGCCGCCTCGTCACGTGCGGCGAGCGGCACGGTCCCCACGCCGGGCGGCACCTGCCCCTGCACCCAGCGCTCGAGGACGCCCCCGCGGACCTCTTCGGCCACCAGCGCGAAGCAGAAGTGGTCGCGCCAGTCCCCGTTGATGTGGATGTACCGGCGTCGGAGTCCCTCGTACCGGAAGCCGAGCTTCTCGACGACGCGCAGGCTCGGGGCGTTCTCCGGCCGGATGCAGATCTCGATCCGGTGCACGCCGAGCGAGCGGAAGCAGTGGTCGACGGCGAGGGCGACGGAGATCGGCGTCACGTTGTGGCCGGCGGCGTCCTCGACGACCCAGTAGCCGATGGAGGCGCTCGCGAGCGAGCCGTAGGAGATGCCGGAGACGTTGAGCTGCCCGACGAAACGGCCGTCGAGCTCCATCGCGAACGGGAGTCCGAGTCCCGCGCGGGCGTTGGCCTGGAGCGCGCGGATGCTGCCCCGGACGTCGGTGGAGACGTGACCGGAGGGGTTCGTGGCCTCCCAGGTGCGGAGCCACGAACGGTTCGTCGCGAGTGCCGCGTCGAGGTCGCGGGTGTCGCGGAGCCGGAGGGGCCGGATGGTGACCCGCCCGTGGGACAGGGTCGGGATCGTCGTCATCGCTGGGTTCCTCCGGGGTCCCGCCCCGGTGCGGGACGGGGTGTCCCGCCCGGGTCCGTGATCACCGGACCCGAGCGGGATGGCCGACTATTCGCCCGCGTTGAACTCCTTCAGCCACGACTTGAGGTCGGGGCCGAGGTCATCGCGGTCCGAGGCGAGCTGCACGATCGCCTTGATGTAGTCGAGTTTGTCACCCGTGTCGTACCGGCGTCCACGGAACACGACGCCGTACACGCCGCCGGTCCACTCCTCGGCGCTCGCCATCTTCATGAGCGCGTCGGTCAGCTGGATCTCGCCGCCCTTGCCCGGCTCCTGCTTCTCGAGGACGTCGAAGACCTCGGGACGGATGACGTAACGGCCGATGATGGCCAGGTTCGAGGGCGCCTCGCCCTGCGGGGGCTTCTCGACGAGCCCGGTGATCTTCACCACGTCGTCGGTGTCGGTCGGCTCGACCGTGGCGATGCCGTACAGGTGGGTCTGCGACTCGGGGACCTCGAGCAGGGCCACGATGGTGGCGTTCTTCTCGCCCTGGACCTCGATCATGCGCTGGAGCAGCGGGTCACGGGCGTCGATGATGTCGTCACCGAGGAGCACGGCGAACGGCTCGCGGCCGACGTGCATCTTCGCGCGGAGCACCGCGTGGCCGAGGCCGAGCGGGTCACCCTGTCGCACGTAGTGCATGTCGGCGAGGTCCGTCGACTGGTTCACCTTCTGCAGCTTCTCGTGGTCGCCCTTCTTGCGGAGGGTCTCCTCGAGCTCAGACACGTGGTCGAAGTGGTTCTCGAGCGCGTTCTTGTTGCGCCCGGTGATCATCAGCACGTCGGTCAGCCCGGCACCGACAGCCTCTTCCACCACGTACTGGATGGCCGGCTTGTCGACGACGGGGAGCATCTCCTTCGGCATCGCCTTGGTCGCGGGGAGGAAGCGGGTACCCAGCCCTGCGGCCGGGATCACCGCCTTCGAAATCTGGAAGCCCATGCTCAGACCGTATCCGATCCCCCTTTCGAGGGCATGTCGTCGCTCCGGGGGACACGGGACCCCGCGTGTTCCCGGCGGGAAGCCGCAACCGCACCCCTCGGTAGACTCCTGCGCATGATCGCCGATCTCGGGAACGAGAAGCGCGCCCTGCGAGCCGAACTCCGGCAGCGGCGGCGCACCCGGACCACGACCGAACGCGACGCGGACACCGAGACCCTGACCGCGACCCTGCAGCGCTTCGTCGAGGAGCGCCAGGTGACGTCCCTCGCCCTGTACCTGTCCGCACCGGACGAGCCGAACGTGCGGCCCTTCCTGAACTGGGCGTTCGGGCAGGGCATCCGCGTGCTGCTGCCGATCACCCGCGAGGACGGGCTGCTCGACTGGGCCGTCGGCGACGGCGAGAGCGAGACCGAGAGCCTGCTCGGCCTGCCCGAGGTCGTCGGCGAGGTCCTGTCCCCGCTCGCGATCAACGACGTCGACGCGATCCTCGCCCCGGCGGCGGCGGTCGGGCACGACGGCGTCCGCATGGGCTGGGGGCGCGGCTACTACGACAAGACCCTCGGGTCCATGGCGAACCGTCCGCCCGTCTATGCTGTGATCTTCGACGCGGAGTACCTCGACGAGGTCCCGCGCGAACCCCACGACGAACCCGTTGACGGCATCATCACGCCGTCGCGCATCATCACGTTCCGGAGCTGACGTGCCCACCTACTCGTACCGTTGCACCGAGTGCGACAACGCGTTCGACATCAAGCAGTCCTTCTCCGACGCCACCCTGACGGAGTGCCCGGTCTGCGGCGGCGTCCTGCGGAAGGTGTTCTCCCCCGTCGGCGTGACCTTCAACGGCGGTGGCTTCTACCGCACCGACTCGCGCCCGGCCCCGAAGTCCGAGGGCTCGTCGAGCACCCCCGCGAAGTCCGAGCCGAAGAAGTCCGAGCCGGCGAAGAAGGCCGAGTCGAAGCCCAGCGGCTCGAAGCCCGCCGCGTCCTGACGCGGTCTGCGCTCTCCGGATAGGTTGGGGCGCGTCGCCACTCGGCGGCCGTCCTCGACCCGGAAGGAGACCCTCGCATGAAGGGCTTCAAGGAGTTCCTGCTCCGCGGCAACGTCATCGACCTGGCCGTCGCAGTCGTCATCGGTGGTGCGTTCACCGCGATCGTCAACGCGATCGTCAACGCCGTGATCAATCCGGCAATCGGCGCGGTCTTCAACGCGTCCAGCCTGGACAAGGCGCTGCCCGTCGTCATCCCGACCGTGTCCGGCGGGAACGCGACGATGTACTTCGGTGCGGTCATCGGCGCGGTCATCAACTTCGTCATCGTCGCCGCGGTCGTGTACTTCGCGCTCGTCGTGCCCGTCAACCACCTGAAGAAGGTGGCGTTCGAGCGCGTCAAGAACGACGAGCAGCAGACCCCGCAGGACGTCCCCCCGACCGACGTCGAGGTGCTGCTCGAGATCCGCGACCTGCTCCGCCCGCAGAACGGCGGCGCGACCAGCACGGGGGCGCACATCGCCCCGTCGAACGCTCCCGAGGGTCCCGGCATCGGCGGCTCGACGAAGCTCTAGCCCAGGCGCCTTCGCAAGACACCGGTGTTCGCGCGCTGCACACCCGCAAACCGCGGTGCGCAGCGTGAACACCGGTGTTTTGTGCGGGGGCCCGTCAGGCGGCGGGGACCGTGCGGCGCTTCGCGAACATCGCGACGGCGTACTGGGCGCCCGCGAGCACGTGGCCCGCGGTACCGAGGTACACGAACACCAGGGCCACCACCCGGACCCACGGCGCGTTCTCGTCGACGGTGTGCACCGCGGAGAACAGCAGCACCGGCAGCCCGACGAACAGCAGGGCCGAGCGGATCTTGCCCGTCCACGTGACGTCGAGGTCCGGGTTGCCGTGGAACAGCACGCTCGACAGGACGACGAGCACCAGGTCGACGAGCACGACGACGGCCACCACCCACCAGGGCAGCAGGCCGACGAGCACCAGGGACAGCACGATCGCGATGATCGCCAGGCGGTCGGCGACGGGGTCGATGGCCTTGCCGAGCTTGGATCCCTGGTCGAACCTGCGGGCGATGAAGCCGTCCGCCCAGTCGCTCACGCCGATCACGACGAGGGCGACGAGCGCCCACCCCGGGTGGCCGGCGACGACGAGGCCGATGAACACCGGGATCAGCATGAGGCGGAACAGCGTGATCAGGTTCGGCCAGGTCTGCCAGTCGGGGCGCTGTCGCGCGGTGTCAGTCATCACGGGCCAGGCTACCGGTTACCAGTGCGGAGGGACGTCGCGCCGGAGCTGGTCGTCGTTCTCACCGTCGCGGTGCCGCGCCGGTTCCGGCGGCGGTGCGGGGTCGTAGCCCGCCACCGGCTGGGTGGTGACGCGTCTGCGGCGCCGCACCGGGCCTCCCGGCTGGTCCGCCGTCTCGCCTCCGTCAGCGGCGGGACGGACGGGAGGCGCGGCTGACGACGCGTCGTCGACTCGCGTCCACGTGCCCACCAGCTGGTCCGTCTCCGGCGTCACCGGACCGGCGGGCCGCGAGGCCCGGCGGCTCATCGGCGGGCGGGGATCGGGGGTATCGAGATCTCCTGCGTGGCACCGCGGTCGACCCCGAGCACGGACGCGACGGTGTCGGCGACGCGGTCCGGGTCGGAGAACAGCTGGAACGCGTGCACGCGCACGTAGTGCCAGCCGAGACGACGGAGCACCTCGGGGCGCAGGCGCAGGGACTCGCGCAGCGATCCCTTGACGAGCGACGCATCGGTCTCGATCGTGACGCAGACCCCGCCGTGCGCGGCGACGAGGCCGAGCTTGCCGCGGTGTCCGAGCGCGACCGGGATGCCACGCATCTCGAGGCGCCGGGCCAGGTCGACGAGCAGCGGGTCGGAGTCGTCCGGCACGTACTCGGCGGTGGTGCGCGCACGCACCTCGGCCAGGATCTCGGCGAGGGCGACGGTGCCGTGGCCCATGCGCTCGGCCTCGATGTCCGACGGCTGGAAGCAGGTGACGATGACCATCGACCGACGCGCACGGGTCATGGCGACCGCCAGCAGCCGCTCGCCGCCGGGCTTGCCGAGCGGACCGAAGTCGCGGAGCACGCGGCCGTGCGGAGTGCGGCCGTAGCCGATGGAGAACACGACACGGTCGCGGCTCTGCGCCACCGACTGCTCGAGCGTCGCCACGATGAACGGCTCGGCACGGTCGCCGATGACGAACTCGGTCAGGTCCTTGTGGCCCTGCGCGGCGGTCAGCACGGCCTGCTCGACGCGCACGGCGTGCTTCGCCGACGCGGTGATGACCATGAGGGACTCGGTCGGACGGGTGCGGGCGTGGTCGATGACGAGCCGGACCACGCGGTCCACCTCGGCGTCGACGCTCTCGACGGCACCGGACTCGGGGTCGGGCACCGCCTTGCCGTCGCTGACGTAGTCGAGCGCGATCGAGCCGTGGCCGAGGAACGAGCCGGCCCACGGCAGGGACTCGATCTTGCCGCCGTAGAAGCGACGGTTCACGAGCTCGGCGAGGTCCTCGCCGCCGGCGCGGTACGACCGCGACAGCGACAGGGTCGGCAGCAGGGTGGACAGCTTCGCCAGGGCGGAGTCGGCGTGGAACGCATCGAGCGTGCCCTCGTCGACCTGTAGCGCCCGGTGCTCGGGGTCCACGGCGATGCGGAACGGCGACGGCGTCTGGGTGACCGGGTCGCCGAACACGACGGTCTGGCGGGCACGGCGGACGGCACCGACGGTCTCGGCGATCGTCACGGCGCCGGCGTCGACCAGGATCACGGTGTCGAACGGCATGGTGTCGGCGATCTGCGGCACCTCGTACGGGCTGGCGAGCCAGACGGGCGCGATCGACCGGGACAGGTGCGGTGCGGAGTCCTGGAGCAGGCGCGAGGTGATCGCGCCGTCGCGGAGCTGGGTCTTGAGCGCGGTCGCCTCTTCGGGCCAGTCGACGAGACCGACCTTCCAGTTCTCGGCGAGCTGCCACGCCAGGCCCTGGGAGACCCCGGCCGCGTGGGCGTCGTCCACCAGGCGGAAGTCGGCCTCGACCCGGTCGAGCATGTCGGTGTTCGCGCCGAGCAGCGCCCGGTCGGACTCGAGCATGGTCTCGAGGGCGGACTGCCACCAGGCGAGTTCGAGCTCGGCCGGCACCTGCACGTCCGGCACGTGCCGGTTCGCCAGGTCGGTGATGAGCGGCTCGAGCTGCAGGTCGCGCAGGGTCTGCATGAGCTCGGTGCGCTCCTGCAGGTTGTGCAGGACGTCGGACTCGGCCGCGAGTTCGGCGATGGTCGGGACGAGCTGGTCGACCGGGGTGTTCGCGAGCTGGCGGTCACGCTCGGTGCGGCCCAGCGGCTCGTCGAGGCGCGCGAGGTCCTCGGCGACGTTCGAGAACAGCACCTGGACGTCGGCGATGCCCGTGGGCACCTCGGGGTTCACGCCGGCGGCGACGTAGCGCTGCCAGAGCACCCGCTGCTGCTGGACGCGGGTCAGGGCCTCGTGCAGGTCGGACACGTGCACGCCCGGACGGACGTACTCGCGGGCGAGCTTCTTGAGCCGGCGACGGTTCGTCGACGACATCGGGGCGCCCTCGCCGCGGGGAGCGGTGGCGGCCACGAGCTCGGACACCGAGCGGTCGAAGACCACCGGCAGGAAGCGGTCGAGCGTGTCACGGATCTCGGTGAGCAGGCGCAGGTAGATGCCGAGCTCGTTGATCGTCGTGAACTGGCGCATGTGCGTCGAGCTCACCAGGTCGTGGGCGCGACGGAGCAGGGTCGGCAGGCCGTCGGCGTCGAGGTCCTTCGCGATGCGGTGCGCACGCTGGGCGCCATCGCTCGAACCGAACTTCGCGCCGTACCAGGGCGAGTCGTCGGGGCCGTAGCGGAACTCACCGAGGTTCGCGGCGCTGACCATCGTCTCGGCGACGCGCGAGCGGCCCTCGACCATCGAGGCGACGGACTGCTTCGACAGCCGCGCGGTGGTCGACGGGGCGACGGGCAGCAGCGACAGGCGCGACAGCTCCACCAGGCAGTCGAGCACCGAGACGCCGAAGTCGGGGTCCTTGCGGGTGAGCGAGCCGCGGTAGTCCTTGAGCACCTTGCGCAGGCGGACCAGGGCGTCGTCGACCTCGCGGAGGTTCGGACGCGCGGCCTTCTCGTTCCGGGCGATCGCACGGACGACGTCGCGGCGCAGGGTCGACGGCGTGACCGCGACCCCGGGCAGCTGGACCTCGCCGAAGCGGGCGGCGATGCCCCGCAGGGTGGCGCGGCGCGGGCTCACGACGAGCACGCGCTTGTTCGCGGCGACCAGGCCACCCAGGGCGTTCACGATGGTCTGGGTGCCACCGGTGCCTGGAAGGGTCTTCACGACGATGGAGTTGCCGGCCGTGATCTGCGCGATCACGTTCTCCTGCTCGTCGTCGGCGTCGAGCAGGAGCGTGTCCGTCTCCGGGCTGCGCTCGTCCGACGGGGTCTGCTCGACCGGGTGGTAGGACTGCTCGACCTGCCACTTCGCGCTCGGGTTGCCGGCGAGGGCGTCGAGCACGGGGTGCGACAGGTCGCCGGTGTCCTCGACCATGCCGGTGGCGACCTCGGCGAAGGTGGACACCACGAGGCGTGCGTGCACCGAGAAGCCGGGGATGTGCGCGGTCAGGCCACGCAGGCGGTCGATGACGGGGTTCGGCGTGAACGAGCCGTCCTGCTGCGCGAGGGCCACGAAGGACTGCGCGTCGAGGATGACCCCGAACTGCTCGTGCAGGGCGTCGGCGAGGCCCGGGTTGAGCACCGGCTCGCCGAGCAGGCGCACCTCGAAGTCGCGACCGTGCCGGCGGATCGCCAGGGGACGCAGGAGCACCGGGCCGCGGAACTGCTCGTCGCCGTGCTTCCAGTCAGCCATGCCGATGCCGAGCTTCACGGCGTCGATGCCGCGCACGGTGGCCAGCTCGGTGCCCTTCGCCTCGACGTGTCCGGCGGCCACGCGGGCGGCACGGAGCGCCACCTCGTCGCGGATCAGGCTGGACAGCAGGGTCGTCTTGCCGGTGATGAACTGCGCGAGACCGCCCGGGTGGGTGGTCGAGAGCTCGATGCGGGCGCGCGGGTGGTCGCTGAAGTGCGTGAGCGGGCTCGTGCCGCCGACGCCGGTCAGCTGGGTGCGCCAGCCGTCCCACGTCGGTTCGGCCGCGTTGCCGGCCTGCAGCCGCGGGTCGCCGAGGCTGATCGCCTGCGGGCTCGTCATCTGCAGCTCCGGGCGGAGCGTGCGGTCCGGCTCGTCGTCGGTCCGTTCCTGGTCCACGTCCTGCTGCTCGTCTCGATCGTCGTCGGGGCGCGCGCGGGCACCCTCGACGGGGACGTCGTCGTTCACGTCGTCCTCACCGTCGGTCACCCTGTCCGCTCGCCACACATCCGACACTGTAGGCGGAACCGGACGGCCTCTCTGGCAATGAACCGAGGTTTCGGGGTTTCCGCACGGACGTGACCGCCGTCCGGCCCGACGTGCGCCGCCGTCCGACCCGACGTGCGGCGCGCCCGATCCGACGGCGGCCCCGTCCGGTGTGGTACCAACGGGGCATGGCCATCGACGACCGCACCGCTCCGTCCGCCCCCACGCCGAACCGGCGTCGATCGGTCCCCGCCGAGATCTCACGGTCGTGGCTGCTGGTCTCCGGCACCGCCACCGACCGGTTCGACAAGTCCCAGCGCTCCCGCGCCGACCAGATCATCCTGGACATCGAGGACGCCGTCGACCCCGCCGCGAAGCCCTCGGCCCGGCAGGGCGTCGCCGCCTGGCTGGCCGGCGGTGGCGAGGCCTGGGTGCGCATCAACGACGTCACGACGGACTTCTGGGCGGACGACGTCGAGGAGCTCCGCGGCCTGCCCGGGCTGCAGGGCGTCATGCTCGCCAAGACCGAGTCCCCCGCCCAGGTCACCGACACCTGGCACCGGCTCGGCGGCCAGACGCCGGTGATCGCCCTGGTCGAGTCGGCCCTGGGCATCGAGGAGTCCGTGTCGATCGCCAAGGCGCAGGGCGCGTTCCGCCTGGCCTTCGGTTCCGGCGACTACCGCCGCGACACCGGGACCAGCGCCGACACGCTCGCGATGGCGTACCCGCGGTCGAAGCTGGTCGTCGCCTCGCGCGTCGGCGACCTGCCGGGCCCGATCGACGGCCCCACGGTCGGGTCGTCGCACCCGATCCTCCGCGAGCAGTCGCAGGTGGCGGTGTCGCTCGGCCTCACCGGCAAGCTCTGCCTGGACACCGAGCAGCTCCCCGTCATCAACGAGGTCATCTCCCCCACACCGACCGACGTCGCCTGGGCGCAGGACTTCCTCGACGACTTCGAGGCCCGCGGCCGGGTCATCCGCGACGGTTCCGACCTGCCGCGGCTCGGTCGGGCGCAGAAGATCCAGCGGCTCGCACAGGCGTTCGGGGTCGAGGCGCGGTAGGACTGCACGCATGACCTGGTCCAACGTCCCCGGCCCTCCGCCGCAGTCCTCCTCCGGTCCCACGGACGCGCAGCGCGCGGCGTGGGAGCGCGGTGGCACCACGCTGTTCCCGCCGGCGAAGCTCGCCGACCGGATCTCGACGGTGCTGCTCCTGGTGTTCGGTGCCGTCATGACCGCGATCACGGCGGTCGTCGGCATCGTCGCGATCGCCTCGGCCACGGCGGAGTGCGACGCCTCGTCGGGCTGCACGCCCGGCGGGTACTTCGGTGGCGCGGCCATCGCGGTCGGTGGTGCCTTCGTCATCGGGGTCGCCACGATCGTGCTGTCGATCGGCGCGTGGATCCGGCGGAAGCCGTCGTGGTGGATCGCCGCGATCGGCTTCGTGCTCGCGATCGTCGTCATCGTGTGGGGCGGGGTCGTGTTCGCGAACGCCGTCGACAGCGGTTCTGCCTCGTCGTCGGTGTCCGCCAGCGCCTGACCGGCGCCACGCTTCCGACAGGACACGCGTCGATCGACGCGTGTCCTGTCCGAGAACGCGTGTGCGTTCCGGCCTGGAGGCGCGAAGGCGGGGCCGCCACGCGCCTCCAGTCCGCCTGTCGGTCACGGCCACGGCGTGACCACCTGGGCGTGCGAGCGCACCCCCGGCGCATGCTGGGCCGATGAAGCAACGAGTCATCGGAGACGTGTCCGTCAGTGCCATCGGTCTGGGCGGGATGCCCATGTCGATCGAGGGCCGACCGGACGAGCGTCAGTCCATCGCCACGATCCACGCAGCGCTCGAGAACGGTGTCACGCTCATCGACACCGCCGACGCCTACCACCTGGGCGGCCACGACGAGGTGGGGCACAACGAGGAGCTCATCGCGCGGGCCGTCCGGGAGTTCCACGACGACACCTCGGACGTCCTCATCGCGACGAAGGGCGGACACCTGCGCCCCGAGGCCGGCAACTGGGCGCAGAACGGGCACCCGGAGTACCTGAAGGAGGCGGCGAAGGCCTCGGCGAAGCGGCTCGGCGTCGAGCAGATCGGCCTGTACCAGTTCCACCGCCCCGACCCGGCGGTGCCGTACGCCGACTCGATCGGGGCGCTCGCCGAGCTGCTCGACGAGGGCGTCATCCGGATGGCGGGCATCTCGAACGCCGACCCGGACCAGATCCGCACCGCGAACGAGGTCCTCGGCGGACGCCTGGCGTCGGTGCAGAACCAGTACTCGCCGAAGTTCCGGTCGAGCGAGCCGGAGCTCGAGCTGTGCGACGAGCTCGGCATCGCGTTCCTGCCGTGGAGCCCCCTCGGTGGCATCGGGAGCGCGGCGGACCTCGGCACGGCGTTCGAGGACTTCGCGTACATCGCCCGCGACCGTGGGGTCACCCCGCAGGTCATCGCTCTGGCCTGGGAGCTGCAGAAGAGCGACGTCGTCGTGCCGATCCCCGGTGCGTCGCGGCCGCAGTCGATCCTGAACTCGATCACGGCGCCGACCGTGCGGCTGCGGCCGGAGGACGTCGCACGCCTCGACGCCTCGCAGCCCGCGGCCGTCTGACGCTCGTTCCCCCGACGGGGCAAGCACGTCGCCCCGCCGCTCCTGGTCCAGGAGCGGCGGGGCGTCGTCGTGCGTGGCCGCGCGTGCGCCCGCTCAGCTCTTGGCGGGACAGACCGCCGAGACCTGGTCGAGCGTGGTCTGTACCTCGGACTGGGCCTTCGTCACCTTGGCGGAGTCCTCGGCGGCGCCGGAGCGGATGGCGGAGCTGTAGCCCTTCGCCGCGCTGGAGAAGTCCTCGAACGTGTCGTGCACCTGCTCGTTCGAGACCTTCGTCAGCGCCGAGTCGATGCGCTGGACGAACGCTCCGATGAGCGCCGCGCGGGCCTTCACGTCGGACGGCGCCGTGTTGGCGCCCTGCTCCTTGAGGAACGACGCGAGTTCGTCCTCGAGCAGGGAGCAGGCTTCCCCCTTGGTCTGGGCGGGTGCTGCGGCGGCCGTCTTCGAGGCCGACGGCGCGCTGGACGAGCCCGAGTCGCCGCCGGAGGAGCCGCCGTCGGACGAACCGCCGTCGCCGCCCGAGCAGCCGGCGAGCAACGTGAGCGCGAGGCCGGCGGTGGCGAGCGCGGTGAGGGTGCGGCGCATCAGGAGTTGCACTCCTTCTGGAACGCGTTGCCGGCGTCCTGCACCTTGGTGCTGGACTTCGTCAGGGCCGAGACGTCGGCCGACTGCGGGTCGTCGGCGATGTCCTCGATGTCGTCGACCAGGTCGCCGTACGCCTCTTCGAAGGCGTCGCCCTTGGCCTTCAGGTCGTCGTCCGACAGGTCGTCGACGCCGTCGGAGATCTTCTCGTCGAGCTCCTTGAGCTTCGTGACGGCGGCGTCCGGGTCGGACTGCAGGTTCGCGGCCTCGGACTGGACGCCCTGGGCGGCGGACTTGACGGTCTTCTCGAACTGCGTGCACTGCTCGGCCTTGGACGGCCCGGTCGAGCAACCGGCGAGCAGCGTGAGCGCGAGGCCGGCGGTGGCCAGCGCGATGAGCTTCTTGGGCATGGTGGAGAGTCCCCCTCGATCTGTCCGCACTCCCCCGGATGAGGTGCAGATCCGTCATCGAGCGTACAGGGAACATCCACAGGGAGACCGGCCGGGTTGTGGGCGATCGGCACCCGGCCGGAGGCACGTGGCGCGTACCGTCGAGGGCATGCGAGCCATCACGTTCGACGACGCTTCCATGTCCGTCACCGACCTGCCCGACCCGGAACCCGGTACGGACGAGGTCCTGATCGAGGTCGCCGCTGCCGGCGTCAACAACGCCGACCTGCAGCAGCGCGCCGGGAACTACCCCCCGCCGCCCGGGGCCTCGCAGCTCCTCGGGCTCGAGGTCTCCGGCACGGTGCGGGCCGTCGGCGCGGGCGTCACGACCGTGGCGGTGGGAGACCGGGTGTGCGCGCTGCTCTCCGGCGGCGGGTACGCGGCACTCGTGGTCGCGCCGGTCACCCAGGTGCTGCCGGTCCCCGAAGGCGTCGACCTGGTCGAGGCGGCCGGGCTGCCCGAGGCCGCCTGCACCGTCTATTCCAACATCGGCATGCTCGCCGGGCTCCGACCTGGGCAGACGCTCCTGGTGCACGGCGGCACCGGCGGCATGGGGTCGCACGCGGTGCTGTGGGCGAAGGCCCTCGGTGCGACGGTGATCGCGACGAGCGGCGGCGACCGCAAGGTCGCCGCGTCCCGTGACCTCGGCGCCGACCTGGTGGTCGATCACCGTACGGAGGACTTCGTGGAGCGCGTCATGGCGTTCACCGACGGTGTCGGCGTCGACGTGGTGCTCGACGTCGTCGGACCGTCCTACCTGGAGCGGAACCTGCAGGCCCTCGCCCCGAACGGGCACATCGCGGTCATCGCCTCGGGCAGCGGCCGCACCGCCGAGCTCGACTTCGGGGTGCTGATGCGGAAGCGCGCGACGATCAGCGGCACGACCCTGCGTGCACGGCCGCTCGCCGAGAAGGCCGCCATCGTCGAGGCGGTCCGCTACAACGTCTGGCCGCTGGTCGCCGACGGCCGGGTGCGCCCGGTCATCGACTCGGTGCTGCCCCTGGCCGAGGTCGAGGAAGCCCACCGCCGCGTGCGCGACGGCGAGGTGATCGGCAAGGTGCTGCTGACGCCCTAGGCGTGCACGCGGGCGAGGAACTCGACGAGCGCCGGGTGCTGCGGGTGGTCGAGGACGTCGGCGGGGGATCCCTGCTCGACGACCTCGCCGCGGTGCAGGAACACGATCCGGTCGGCGACGTTCCGCGCGAAGTGCATCTCGTGCGTCGTCATCAGGATCGTCGAACCCTGCCGCTTCAGCTCGGTGACCAGGTCGAGCACCTCGCCGACGAGCTGCGGGTCGAGGGCGCTCGTGACCTCGTCGAGCAGCAGGAGTTCCGGGTCCGACGCGATCGCCCGGACGATCGCGACGCGCTGCTGCTGCCCACCGGACAGGCGGTCGGGGTACGCATCGGCGAACGAAGCGAGGCCGATCCGGTCGAGCAGCCGGCGCGCGGTGTCCTCGGCCTGGGCCCGTCCGATGCCGTGCACCTGGCGGGAGGCGAGCGTGACGTTGTCGAGCACGCTCATGTGCGGGAACAGGTTGAACTGCTGGAACACCACGCCGATGCGCGCCCGCACGGCGTCGACGGCGACGCGCGGGTCGGCGATGTCCGTGCCCTGCAGCAGGATCTCGCCGTCGTCGATGCCCTCGAGCAGGTTGACCGTCTTGAGCAGCGTCGACTTGCCGGAGCCCGAGGCCCCGATGACGCAGATGACCTGGTGGCGGTGGACCGTCAGGTCGATCCCGCGCAGGACCTCGTGCTCGCCGAAGGCCTTGCGCAACCCGCGCAGTTCGAGGACCGCGGCGTCCGTACCGGACGCACCACAGGCCTCCTGGCCGGCCTCGCTCATACGGTCCCTCCGATCTGTTCGCGCCGCTGCTGGCGACGCGCGATCGCGTCCGTGACGCGGATCAGCGGCAGGCTGATCACCACGAACAGCAGCCCGGCGACGAAGTACGGCGTGAAGTTGTAGGTCTCGGCCTGCGCGATCTGGGCGGAGCGGACCGCGTCGACGGCCCCGAGGATCGACACCAGACCGACGTCCTTCTGCATCGACACGAAGTCGTTCATCAGCGCCGGAGTGACCTTGCGGATCGCCTGCGGCAGCACCACCAGCCGCAGGGTCTTGGCGTGCGAGAGTCCGAGCGACCGGGCGGCCAGGCGCTGCGAGGGGTGCACGGCCTCCATGCCGGCGCGGAGCACCTCGGCGATGTACGACGAGTAGGTCAGGGTGATCGCGATCGTGCCCCAGACCTCGGCGGGGAGCCGCGGGAACACCCCGAGCCCGGGGATGCCGTAGCCCACCAGGTAGAGCACGATGATGAGCGGCAGGCCGCGGAACAGGTCCGTGTAGCCGGTCGCGAGCATCCGCAGCGGGAAGAACACCGGGTTGCGCAGGCCGCGGACGACCGCGAGCAGCGTGCCGAACACGGCGACGCCGATGGCGCTGAAGAACAGGATCCGGACGTTGAGCCAGAGGCCCAGCAGGATGTCCGGGAACGTGTCGACCGCGGTCTGCGGGTCGAAGAACGACTGCTGCACCGCTGCCCAGCCGGGGGTGTTCACGACGCCGAAGTACACGACGGCGAGCACGACCAGGGTGGAGACGACCGACACCACGACCGAGCGACGGCCACGCTGGCGGCGGTAGAGCCGACGCTCGAGCTCGACCTGGCTCGGCGCGGGTGCGGCGACCGGGGTGCCGGCCCCTGCTGGCAGGGTCATCCGGTTACTTCAGGACCGGCGTGCCGGTCTCCGACGACAGCCACTTGGTCTGCAGGTCCTGCAGGGTGCCGTCGTCGTCGAGGGTCTTCAGGGCCTTGTCGACCTTGCTCGTCAGCTCCGAGTCCTTCGGCAGGACGAAGCCGAACTGGTCGCCCTTGCCGTCGTCGGGGAACTGCGCGGACACGGTGCCGTCGTCGACCTGGGCCGAGGCCATGTAGAACGCCGTCGGCAGGTCGGTGACGATCGCGTCGATCTGCCCGGACTTGAGCGCGAGCACGGCGTCGTCGTTGGAGTTGAACACCTGCGGCGTGACACCGAGGACGTCCTTGACGCTCGCGATGCTCGTCGAACCGGTCGCGACGCCGATCGCATCCTGCTTGAGGGCAGCGATCGTGGTGTCGCCGGCGGCCTTCGACCCGGAGGTCGTCACGACCGCCTGGGTCGTCGTGTAGTAGGCGCTCGACATGTCGACGGCCTTCTTGCGCTTCGCGTCGATCGAGAACTGCTGGACGTTGAGGTCCCAGTCCTTCGGGCCCGGTGCGATGGCACTGTCGAAGGTGCTGCGCTTCCACACGACGTCGGACTTGCTGTAGCCCATCTCCTTCGCGACCGCGTAGGCCACGGCGGACTCGAAGCCCTTGCCGGACTGCGGCTTGTTGTCCTCGACCCAGGGCGAGTACGCCGGGTCACCGGTGGCGATCGTGAGCTTGCCGTCGGTCACGGTGCCGTCGGCGTTGCTGCTGCCCCCGGCGGAGCAGGCCGACAGGGCGAGGGCGGCGACCGCGGCGGTGGCGACGGCGAGGGTGAAGCGGAGGGGACGGGTCACGGTCGGGCCTTCGTGCGAGGGGGTGGGGGCAGGTCGAAGTGTACTTCGCAGTGGGATACCAACGCGAAACAGTGTCGCGGTGCTACTCGGCGGCAGGGTCCCCGTCGTCGGCCATCGTGAAGTCGTCGAACGAGAAGCCCGGCGACACCAGGCAGCTCAGCAGCACCTCGCCGTCGCCCGGGATCGTCCGCTGCCACACCCCGCCGCGCACGAACGCCTGCGCGTCGTTCACGCGGTCGCGTCCGGCGTCCGGGCCGAGCGTGATCGTCGCGCCGGGCTCGGGGACGTCACCGTCGCCGCCGAGCTGCAGGTCGACGGTGTCCGGCCCGTGCCACATCCAGATCTCGTCGCTCGTGACCCGGTGCCAGGCGGAGGCCTCGCCCGGGGGCAGCAGGAAGTGGATCAGGGTGGCGGCGGGACGGTCCCCCGCGGGGGTGGTGACCGTCGCCGGCGAGGTCCAGGTGCGGACGTACCAGCCGCCCTCGGGGTGCGGTTCCATGCCGAGGGCGATCGCGCGCTTCGGCACGTCGAGCCACTCGATCAGCTCACCGGTGACGGTTCGGCGTGCGGCCATTCCGGGGTGGGGTGCGGTGTCGGTCATCGTTCCTCCTGGTGCGGTGCGGGGATGTCCATGTGCGGGGAAGCCGGCTCGGTGACGACGCCCGCCGCGGCGCGGACGACCCCGCGGATCACGGTGGCGGCCGCCCGCCCGGCGCCGTCCTCGACGAGCTCGGCGAGTGCGTCCGGCACGGTCCGGGCGTCGACGTCGAAGACCGCCAGGTCGGCACGCGCCCCGACGGCGAGGTGCCCGATGCGGTCCGGCCCGACGGCGAGGCCCATCGCGTGCGCACCACCGAGGGTCGCCGCCGCGAGCAGCCGCTCGTGCAGGTCACGGTGCCCGTAGCCCTGGGCGCGGGCAATCCGGTGCAGCGCGGTGACGTCGGCCATCAGGTCGAGGGACGGCGACGACGACAGGGAGTCGGTGCCGATGGCGATCGGGCTGCCCTCGCGCAGGTAGTCGGCGACGGGCGGCGGGTCGAGGCCGATGACGGCGTTGGAGCGGGGGCACAGCGCCACCGCGGTGCCCCGAGCACGCAGGAGGGCCCGGTCGGCCGCGGTCATGTAGACGCCGTGGGCGATGTGGCAGTCCGGGCCGAGCACCCCGAGCCGGTCGACGAACGCGGTCGCGCTCGCACCGAAGCCCAGGGCTCGCAGCGCCCGGAACGACGGCACGTTCGCCAGGTGCCAGTCGTTCCCGTGGCCGACGCCGTCGACCCCGTCGAGACCGGGGACCGGACCGAGGGCGGTGCGCTCCCCCTCGAACGCCGCCTCGCCGAGGTGCAGGTGCAGTCGCAGACCGCGCTGCCGCACGATGTCGGGGAGCTCGAGCAGCGGAGCGACCTCGAGCGAGTAGGGCGCGTGCGGCGACAGGCCGGCACCGGGCGTCGTGGGGATGCGGTCGAGTTCGTCGAGCACCTGGTCGCGTCCGTGCGACTGCCAGGCGTCGTTCTCCCAGTCCATCACCTCCCAGTACGCGATGCCGCCGAGCCCGGCGTCCTGCAGGGCGGTCGAGGCCTCGATGTCGGTGACGATGTCCGCGATGCTCGTGACGCCGGCCAGGATCGACGCCCGTGCACCGTCCGCGGCTTCGGCCCGCCAGTCGTGCGGTTCGGCGTAGTCGACGTTGAACGCTGCGGCCCAGTCCTCGAATCCGCCGTACTGCCGTTGGCCGACACTGGCCATGCCGGTGTACTGGAGGTGCGAGTGCGCGTTCACGAGTCCGGGCAGGAGCGCGCCACGCCACTGCCGCTCGGTGAAGGTCGCGCCGGACCCGGTGAGCTGGTCGATGACCCATGACCGGTCTCCGACGTGCAGGATCCGGCCGTCCTGCACGGCGACCGCACCGTCCGCGATCGGTGGTGCGGTCATCGGGACGACGACGCGCGCCGAGTGCACCGTGACCGGCTGCTGTCGGGCGCTCACGACGGGGCTCCGAAACGGTGCGTCCGGACGTCCGGCTCGCGGTCCGCGGGGTGCTCAGCGGGGAGGCCGGGAGGCACGGGTCGGCTCCCGAACGCGGCGAGCGCCGCGCGGGCGGTCACGTCGTCGACCGCGGGGTCGATCGGCACGACGGCACGCTCCAGCTCGTCGCCGCGCTCCAGGAGCATCCGGACGGCGCCGAGCTGCACGGCGAACGACAGGTCCATGATCTCGACCGGGTTGCCCTCGGCCGCGGTGATGTTGATGCAGCCGCCGTCGTCGAGCACGATCGGCCCACCGTCGGACCCGGGGAACACGAACCGCTCGGCCTCGGGGCCCGCGTCCTGGCGCCGGGCCCCGGCCGCGAGCGCGTCGTCGGTGGCGATCTCCTGGTCGACCCCGCCGGCGACGGCGAGGACCGCACCGTCCGCGCAGGCACGGAGCACCTCGAGGCCGATGGTGTGCGACACCCCGGTGGCGCTCATCACGAGGTCGGCGTCACGCACCGCCTCGACGAGCGGGGCCACGGCGTACCCGGCGAAGCGCGCCTGCAGGGCGCGGACAGGGTCGGTCTCGGCGACCGTCACCCGGAACCCGAGGGCGGTGAGCACCAGGGCGACCCCCTCGCCGACGTGCCCGAACCCGGCGACGACCGCCGCGCCTCCCGGGATCACCCGGTGTGTGCCGGACGCGAGCCCGTCGACCAGGTCGAGCACCGCGAACACCGTCGACTGCCCGGTGCCGTACCGGTTGTCGAAGAACGTCTTGGTGCGGGCGTCGTTCACCGCGATCACCGGGATGCCGAGCTCGCCGCGCGCTGCCAGCACACGCAGGGGTCGCAGGCCGCTCGTGGTCTCCTCGGCGGCGCCGAGCATCGTCGGCAACAGGTCGGGGCGTTCCTGGTGGGCGAGCCGGATGACGTGCGAGCCGTCGTCGAGCAGGATGTGCGGCGCGGTGTCGAGCATCGCGAGGGCCAGCTGTTTCTGCTCGGGGAGCGTCGCCGTGCTGCTCGCGAAGACCGCCAGGCCGGCGGACCGCAGTGCCTCGGCGACGGCGTCGTCGGTCTCGTCGGCGTGGGCGTAGACGACGACCTCGGCGCCGGCGTCCCGGAGCAGCAGGCTCAGCACGGCTGTCTTGGGCTCGAGGAACATCGCGACGCCGATGCGTGTGCCGCGCAGGAGTCCACCGACGCGGAGTTCCGCGGCGACCGACCGGGCGACCGGCATCGACCGTCGCGCCCAGCGCAGGCGGGCGTCCGCTGCTGGGTCGTCCTCGGGGTCGCGGCCGGTGGAGACGAGGAAGACGTCGTCGGAGAGCATCGGGACGGCGAGGACGCCGGGGCGGGCGGGCGCGATGGAGCCGAAGGCGTCCTCGTCGACGGCGGGCAGGTACCGGCCGGCGTCGATGACGACCAGGGTGGTGCCGCGTGGGCGGTCGGCGGCCTGCTCGACCGCGGGGGTCGATTCCTCGGGCGTGCCGAGGCACCAGAGCTGGTCGACGAGGTCGGACGGGTGCTGCCGGTGCTGGTGCTGGTGGTTCGACTGCTCGGCCTCGTGCGCGCCGAGTGCGGTCAGCAGGTGCCGCAGTGCCGCGGCGTCACGGGGGTCACCGCCGACGATGCGGAACCGGCGGGCGGCGACGAGCAGGTTGGTCGCGGCGGCGAAGCGCCGGACGGCCGCCGAGGCCCAGGCCAGCGTCGCGGGATCGGGTGCTGGCGGCATGTGCCAATCGTAGGGCGAGGCCGGGCAGACGCCTGCTGCGAAGGCCTGCAGTCCTGCGGCGCTCCGGGAATGCCCGGGGGCGCTCCGACGTACTCTCTGCACATGAGCGATGCGACGACTGCCCCCGACCGCGTGACCATGTTCGGTGCCGACTGGTGCCGCGACTGCCGTCGGTCCAAGGCGCTGCTCGACACCCTCGGCGTGGACTACGAGTACGTCGACGTGGAGCAGGACCTGTCCGCGGCCGACCGCGCCGAGGCGATCAGCGGCCGGAAGAACATCCCCGTCGTGGTGCTGCCGAACGGCAAGCACTTCGTCGAGCCGTCGGACGCCGAGCTGCGCGCCGAGCTCGAGGCCTCCGGCATCGTCTGATCGCCACTGGCCGCTGCGACTCCACGCGCCCAACGACACCTCACGGGCACTGTGGCGCGTGAGGTGTCGCTGAGCGCGAGCGGTCGCCGCACCGGCACCCGAGCGGACATCGGATGAATCGGGCATCATGAGCGCGTGATCATCGACGCTCACCACCACCTCTGGGATCCCGCCGACCGGCCGTACCCCTGGATGGACGACTCGGTCGCTCCGATCCGCCGCCGGTTCGACGTGGACGACCTCCGCGCCGCCGCCCGGAGCACCGACGTCACCCGGACGATCGTCGTGCAGGCCGTGCACGACCCCGGCGAGACCGCCTGGCTCCTCGAGCAGCCCGAGCCGGTCGCCGGGGTCGTCGGCTGGGTGGACCTGACCGCCCCGGACGTAGTCGACCGCATCGCCGCACTGATCGCGGGGTCCGGCGGAGACCGGCCGGCCAGCAGACGGCTGGTGGGCAATCGGCCAGGCAGCAGCCGGCTGGCGGGCAATCGGCCGGCCAGCACCCGCCTGGTCGGCATCCGCCAACAGGCGCACGACGAACCGGACCCGGACTGGCTCGCCCGGCCCGAGGTCGTCCGCGGAGTCCGTGCGGTGGCCGCCGCCGGCCTGGTGTTCGACGTGCTCGTCCGAGCGCGTGAGCACCGCGCTGCCCTCGCGCTGCTCGACGCCGTGCCCGAGGGATCGTTCGTCCTCGACCACGCCGGCAAACCCGACATCGCGGGCGGGGACCCCGGGTGGGCGGCCCGGATCGACGACTTCGCCGCGCGTCCGAACGTGGCCTGCAAGGTGTCCGGACTGTTCACCGAGGCCGGACCGGAGTGGCGACGGCAGCCCGTCGACCGGTACGTCCGTGCGGTGGTCGAGCGGTTCGGACCGGAGCGGTCACTGTTCGGGTCGGACTGGCCCGTCTCGACGCTCGCCACGACCTACGACGACGTGGTGCGGCGGACCACCGACGCGCTGGCCGACCTGACCGCGGACGAACGGCAGTCGGTGCTGAGCGGGACGGCGGAGCGCACGTACCTGCATGGGAGGACCCTCAGCACCGGCGACCTTGTCGGCAACCCGGCGCAGACATAGGATGTCTCTGGTTGCGCCGGTGCAGCCGGAGAGCGAGGAACGATGCAGTTCGCACGACTCGGCCCCGCGGGCGGCGAGATCCCCGTCGCGGTCGACACCGACGGCGAGGTCCTCGACCTCCGCCCGATCACGACCGACATCGGCGGGGCCTTCCTGGCGTCCGACCCGGTCGCCCGCGTCCGGCACGCGCGGAGCGCCGGGGACCTCCGAGCGCTGCCCGACGCCGAGGGCCTCCGCCGCGGTGCACCGGTGGCCCGCCCCGGCAAGGTCGTCTGCATCGGCCTGAACTACCGCGACCACGCCGCCGAGACCGGCGCCGAGATCCCGACCGAGCCGATCGTGTTCATGAAGGACCCGATGACGGTGATCGGCCCGGACGACGAGGTCCTGATCCCCCGCGGCAGCGAGAAGACCGACTGGGAGATCGAACTCGCCGTCGTCATCGGGCAGACCGCCCGCTACTGCGACTCCGACGAGGCCGCGAGCGCCTGCATCGCCGGCTACGCCATCGCCAACGACGTCTCCGAACGGGCATTCCAGCTCAAGCGCGGCGGCCAGTGGGACAAGGGGAAGTCCTGCGAGACGTTCAACCCGCTCGGCCCGTGGCTGGTCACCCCCGACCAGGTCGACCCGGCGGCGCTCGCACTCCGGCTCACCGTCAACGGCGAGGTGCGGCAGGACGGCACCACCGCCGACATGATCTTCCGACCCGTCGAGATCGTCCGGTACCTGTCGCAGTTCATGGTGCTGTACCCGGGCGACGTCATCAGCACGGGCACACCGGCCGGGGTCGCCCTGGCCGGACACGCGCCGTACCTGCAGCCCGGCGACGTGGTCGAGCTCACCGCCGACGGGCTCGGCTCGCAGCGCCAGACAGTGGGAGCAGCCTGATGACCGACACCACCGACCAGACCAGCACGACCGGGATGCCCAGCACCCACGCGGGTCTCCGCGCGATCGTCACCGGTGGCGCCTCCGGCATCGGCGCGGCCATCGCGGCCGCCCTGCACGAGCGGGGCGCAGCGGTCGCCGTGCTCGACCTGCAATCGTCCGCCGCCGAGGGACTCGTCTCCGTCACCTGCGACGTGTCGTCCGACGAGTCCGTCCGTGCCGCCGTCGCGTCGGCCGTCGACCAGCTCGGCGGTCTCGACGTGCTCGTCAACAACGCCGGCATCGGCGCCCAGGGAACGGTCGAGGACAACTCCGACGACGAGTGGCGCCGCCTGTACGAGGTCAACGTGCTCGGCGCCGTGCGCCTGTCCCGCGCTGCGCTCCCCCACCTCCGAGCGTCGGACAGCGCGAGCATCGTCAACACGTGCTCCGTCGCGGCCACGGCCGGACTGCCCCAGCGGGCGCTCTACTCCGCCACGAAGGGGGCGATCTCCGCGCTCACCCGCGCGATGGCCGCCGACCACGTCCGCGAGGGCATCCGCGTCAATGCCGTCAACCCCGGCACCGCCGACACCCCGTGGATCGCGCGACTCCTGTCGTCCGCGGACGACCCGGCCGCCGAACGCGCCGCGCTCGAGGCACGCCAGCCGCACGGACGTCTGGTGCAGGCGGCGGAGGTCGCCGAGGCGGTCGCCTACCTGACGAGCCCGCTCGCCCGGTCGACGACGGGCGTCGAGCTGGCGGTCGACGGCGGGATGCAGGCACTCCGGCTGCGGCCGGCCTGATGGTCGCCCCGCGGCTCCGCCGCACCGGCCTGGAGGCCCGTCCCGGGTATCGTCGGGACGTCCCACCGCGCACGCGGCCGGGTCCACAGGAGGTGGTGACGTGGCGTCGTTGACCGACGATGCGATCGCACGCATCCAGCAGATGATCGTGAGCGGCGAGCTCCAACCCGGCCAGCGCCTCCCGCCCGAGAAGGAACTGAGCGAGTCGCTCGGACTGTCCCGCAACAGTCTCCGCGAAGCCGTGAAGGCGCTCGAGCTCATCCGCGTGCTCGACGTCCGACGCGGCGACGGCACCTACGTGACGTCGCTCGAACCGGGCGTCCTGCTCGAGGCGGTGTCGTTCGTCGTCGACATGCACCACGACCGGTCGCTCGTCGACCTGCTTGAGGTGCGCCGCATCCTGGAACCGGCGTCCGCCGTCCTGGCGACGGCCCGCGCCACGGAACAGCAGATCGACGAGCTCGCGACCCTGATGCAGTCCGTCGGCGAGGACACCGGCGTCGAGGACCTCGTCGCCCACGACCTGCTGTTCCACTCGACCATCGCGGGCATCGGCGGCAACCAGTACCTGTCCGGGCTGCTCGACGCGCTGTCGAGCAAGACGGTGCGGGTGCGGGTGTGGCGCGGACTGACGCAGAACGGGTCGGTGCAGCGGACCCTCGACGAGCACGCGGCCATCGTCGACGCCATCCGGCGCCGGGATCCGCAGCTCGTGCAGGCCCTCGTCGTGTCCCACGTCGAAGGTGTCGAGCGCTGGTTGCGGCGCTCCCTCGACTGAACCCGACAATCCTCCCAGGAACCTCGGAGTTGTGTCGGTCCTCGGCCCTGACTCCGGCAACCATGCCGCGGCAACCGCACCCACGAGGAGGACACCGTGCTCGGTCTCATCATCAGCTTGATCATCATCGGACTCATCGCCGGCGCTCTCGCCCGGCTCATCATCCCCGGCAAGCAGAACATCGGCATCCTCATGACGATCGTCCTGGGCATCGTCGGCTCGTTCGTCGGCGGGTTCCTCGGCTACCTGATCTTCAACCACGACGGGAACGACGGCTTCTTCCAGCCCGCCGGCATCATCGGCTCGATCATCGGCGCCATCATCGTGCTGTTCATCTACACGCGCGTCGCCGGCCGCGGTTCGCGCCGCTAGGCACCACGCTGCCGGTCCGACCGGCGCACCACCGAAGTCACCCCGAACCACGCAGACGCGTGGTTCGGGGTGACTTTCGTCGTACGTGGCGTCACATCGCGAGCAGGCCCGCTGCACGCAGGTCGTCCCAGAGCGCCTCGGGAACGACGGCGGCGGCCCGGGCGACGTTCGAGCGCACCTGGTCGGCGGACTGCACCCCGAGGGCGATCGCCGCGACCGCCGTGGCCCGACGCGGGAACGCCAGTGCGGCTTCGGGCAGCGTGACCCCGTGGCGCTCGCAGACGTCGGCGATGGAATTCGCCCGCGCGAGCAGCTGCGCGGAGGCCTCGGCGTAGTCGTAGGTCGCACCCGCCGAAGGGCGCTCCTGCCCGAGCAGCCCCGAGTTGTAGACCCCGACCGCCACGACCGCGACGCCCAGTGACGCACACCGGTCGACGAGCGCCGCCGCCGGTTGCTCGAGCAGGGTGTACCGCCCGGCGAGCATGACGACGTCGCAGAGCCCGGTGTCGACGGCCGCCGACAGCGCCTCGACGGAGTTCGACCCGACGCCGACCGCCCGCACGACGCCCTCGTCGCGGAGCTCGGCGAGCGTCGGCAGTGCCTGGGTCAGACCGTCGGTGAGTGAGTACACGTCCGGGTCGTGCAGGTAGGCGACGTCGACGTGGTCGAGCCCGAGGCGGCCGAGCGACTCGTCGAGCGAGCGCCGCACGCCCGACGGCGACGGGTCCCACTGCCGCACGGTGTCGTCCGGCACCGCGAAGCCCCCGGACGCCAGGTCGTCACCGCCACCGCGCCCGGGCACGAGCACCCGCCCGACCTTCGTCGACACGAGGAACTCCGTCCGGGGGCGTCCGGCGAGCGCCGCACCGAGCCGCCGTTCGGACAGGCCCAGGCCGTAGTGCGGGGCGGTGTCGAACCCGCGGACGCCGGCGTCCCACGCGGCGTCAACCGTGGCGCGGGCGTCGGCGTCGGACACCGGACGGAGCAGGTTGCCGATGCCGGCCCCGCCGAACCAGAACGGGCCACGGTCCAGGTCGAGATCGGTCACGGGTCCACCTGGTCCACGTGGTGCACCTGGTCCGCCAGCGACCAGACCCGTGGGACCCCGTCGTCGTCGCCCGAGTAGTCGTCGTCCGCCTCGAGCAGCGGGTTGATCGTCTCCTGCCACTCGGCGTTGACCGGGTCGTCGGCGAGCGCCCGGCGCATCGCCCGGTGGTCCTCGACCTCGATCAGGTGGACCAGGTCGAGCCCGTCCCGCCAGATCGTCCAGTCGTGCACGCCGGCCTCGCGCAGTCGCGCCGCGAGCGCGGGCGGGACCGAGGCGTGCACGGTGTCGTACGCCGCCTCGTTCCCGGCCCGCAGTCGCGTCCGCGTCAGGATCCGCTGCATCAGTCGCGCAGGAACAGCTCGACGACGGGCACGGCGACGTCGGGCCGCACGATCGGCAGCGTCAGGGTGAGCGTGCCGGCGGGCTGACCGCCGAGCCCGGTGTTCTGCGCCCGGGTGCCCGGCGGGATCTCGCGGAAGTGGATCTCCGATGCGTCGTTGAGCAGCTGCGCGTACGCCACCCGGCCGGCGAGGTCGGGCAGGTGCACGTGCTCGAACGGCCACGCGAACAGGTGCAGGTACAGGCGGTTGCCGTTCTGCGTGTAGACGGTGTTCCGCGGGGCGACGAACCGCGACGGCCCCGCCCCGTACACCGAGCGGGCGTGCTGGCGCATCCACGTCCCGATGCCGTCGAGTGTCTGCCGCGAGACCCCGTCGAACTCGCCGCGACCGGTCGGCCCGATGTTGAGCAGCATGTTCCCGTTGTTCGAGACCCCGTCGACGAGCATGCGGACGAGCAGGTCGACCGGCTTCAGGTTCAGGTTGTCGCGGTCGTAGCCCCACGAGCCGTTCAGCGTCTGGCAGGCCTCCCACGGCACCGGGACGCCGTCGACCTCCATCGGCTTGTCGGGCTGGTACTGCTCGGGGGTGACCAGGTCACCGGGGATGTCGAGCCGGTCGTTCACGATGATGCCGGGCTGCAGTCGCTTGGTCAGCGCCATGAGCTCCTCGGACCCCCACTCGTCCCGGCCCTTGCCGCCCCAGATGTCCTCGTGGTCGTTGTCCCGGTAGGAGAAGTCGTAGAACAGGTAGTCGATCTGCCCGTAGTCGGTGAGCAGCTCCTCGACCTGACCGTGGAGGTACTCGCGGTAGCGCGACATGTCGCGGCCCTCGTTGAACGCCTCGATCTCCTCCGGCGAGTCGTCGCGCCGGGGGTGCACGCCGTCGACGGTGAAGTCCGGGTGGTGCCAGTCGATGAGCGAGTGGTAGAAGCCGACCCGCAGCCCCTCGGCACGGACGGCGTCGACGAACTCGCGCACGATGTCACGGCCGAACGGGGTGTTCGTGGACTTGTAGTCGGTCAGGGCGGTGTCCCACAGGCAGAAGCCCTCGTGGTGCTTCGTGGTGAGGACGACGTACTTCATCCCCGCCTGCCGTGCCCGACGTGCCCAGTCCGCGGCGTCGAACAGGTCCGGGTCGAAGTGGTCGAAGTACTTCTGGTAGTCCTCGTCGGTGATCCGTTCGCGGTTCTTCACCCACTCGTGCCGTGCCGGCAGGGCGTACAGCCCCCAGTGGATGAACATGCCGAACCGGTCGTGGGAGAACCACGCGGGGAACCCCGCGGAGTCGGTCGCGGTCTGCGGCTCGGCAGGTGCGGTGATGGTCATGAGGCCAGTGTTCCTTTCAGTGGAGGACGAGAGAGGGACGGTCGGCGGTGTCACCGGCCGCCGAGACCGCTGGTGACGATCCCCTTGACGAGGTGCTTCTGGAGCAGGATCAGCAGGACCACCGTGGGCAGCATCGAGATCACCGACGCCGCCATCACGAGGTTCCACTCGGAGCCCTGCTGCCCGAAGAACTGCTGCAGGCCGAGCGGGATGGTGCCACGGGCCTCGACGTCGTTGACGATGACGAGCGGCCAGAGGAACGAGTTCCAGTACGCGATGAACGAGAACACGGCGAGGACCGCCATCGTCGGTCGCGCCAGCGGGAGCATCACCGAGAAGAACGTCCGGATCGCTCCGGCACCGTCCACCCGGGCGGCGTCGTCGAGCTCCTGCGGCACGGTGAGGAAGAACTGCCGCACCAGGAACGCGCCGAGCGCCGTGAACGCCCACGGGATGATGAGCGCCTGGAACGTGTCGACCCACCCGAAGCCCTGCATCATCACGTACATCGGGATGACGAGGACGTCCTGCGGGATCATCAGCGTCGCCAGGAACAGGACGAACACCGTGTTCCGGCCGCGCCACCGCAGTCGCGAGAACGCGTAGCCGGACAGCACCGCGACGGCGACGTTGATCGCCGTGCCGGCCGCGGCGACGAAGACGCCGTTCAGGATGAACCGGGCGAACGGCAGGTACGTGAACGCCTGTGCGTAGTTGCCCCACTCGATGGACGAGCCCCAGAGCGTCGGCGGGGTCGTGAACACGTCGGCTGACGGCTTCAGACTCGTCGCCACCATGTAGATGAGCGGCGAGACGAACAGCAGGGCCACCAGGCAGAGCAGCACGTAGCCCACCGCGTGGCGCACCCGGCCGGTCTGCCGGTGCGTGCGGGGCAGCGCCCGCGGGTTGATCGTCCGGTTGGACGAGGTCAGCTCACTCATAGTGCACCCACCGCTTCTGTCCGAGGAACTGGATGGCCGTGATGCCGAGGATGATGACGAACAGCACCCACGCCCCGGCCGATGCGAGTCCGAGCTGCTGGGTCTGGAACCCCGTGTTGTAGATGTACTGCACCAGGGTCTCGGTGGCGGTGCCGGGGCCGCCCTTCGTCAGGACGAACGGCTGCACGAACACCTGGAACGAGGTGATCAGGGTCATCATCGTCGCGAAGAAGATCGACGGCGAGATGAGCGGGAACTTGATCCGCCAGAACATCTGCCAGGCGTTCGCCCCGTCGAGCTGCGCAGCCTCGATCTGGTTCTCCGGCACCGAGTCGAGCGCCGCCGAGAAGATCAGCATGTTGTAGCCGAACCCCTGCCAGACGCTCATCGCGACGACGGCGAGCATGGCCCAGTTGTCGTCGGCCAGGAAGTTCGGGGCGTTCACGCCGACGGTCGACTGCAGCGTCGCGTCGATGGCACCGCCCGGCTGGTACAGCATCCGCCAGACGACGACGTTCGCGACGATCGGCGTGATGGTCGGGATGAAGAACAGCACGCGGAAGACGTGCCGGTGGCGGATCTTCGGCGTCAGCCAGGCCGCGAGCCCGAGGGACACGACCAGGTTGAGCGGCACGTAGAGCACGACGAACAGCACGGTGTTCAGCGTCACGGTGCGGAAGATCGGGTCGGAGAACAGCTGCGCGTAGTTCGACAGGCCTGCCCACGAGCGTTCGCCGAGCATCGGCCAGTTCATGAAGCTCACGACGAGCGACGCGAGGATCGGGAACGCCGTGAACACGACGAGGCCGATCGAGTGCGGAGCGGCGAAGGCGGCGCCCCACCAGGAGCGGCGGCCGAGCTCGGCGTCGGCGCCGCTGTCCTTCCGGCGCGGAGCTGCGCCGGTCGCGACCGCGACCGCGGGGGCGGGCAGCGCCGCCTCGGCGGGTGGGTCCTGGATGGTGGTCATGCGACGACCTCCTCGTCGTTCGCGCGGTCCTGGTCAGGGGATGGGACAGGCCGGGAGGCGCGGGGCGGGGTCCACCCGCGCCTTCCGTCCGTCAGGGGGTGACGCCCGTCACTGCGAGCCGAGCTGGCTCGCGATGGACGACATCGTCTCCTTGCCCGAGGTCTGTCCGTTCACCGCCTGCAGGGCGTACTGCGCGAAGAGCTGGTTGAGCTGGTCGCTCTGCTTGTTGCCGGGCAACGGGGTGGCGTTCTCGAGGCCGGTCTTCAGGGCGTCCTCGACCCCGTCGATGCCGGCGTTGTCGTACCAGGCCTGCTGTGCCGCGGTGCGTGCCGGGAAGGCGCGCCCCTGCTCGGCGAGCGAGGTGAGCGTGGCCTCGTTCGTCATCGTGGTGATGGCCTTGAACGCCTGCTCGGGGTACTTGCACTGCTTCGAGATGCCGAAGCCCGACCCGGCGGCGAACGAGCTGGGGCCGTCCGTGCCCGAGGGGATCGTCGTGATGCCGAGGTCGAACTTGACCTTGGCCTTCTGGCTGATGATCGACCAGGGGCCGTCGCTGTACATGGCGACGTCACCGGACACGAACGCGTTGTCGTCGGTGGAACCGTCGGTGCTCGCCTGTGTGGCGTAGCCGTCCTTGACGAGGCCGCCGATCCAGTCGAGCCCCTCGGCGAACTGGGCGTTCGAGGCGTCGAGTGTGCCGTCGGCATCGATCACCCGGCCGCCGTTGTAGCCGAGGATCATCGACTCCAGGGGGATGTCCTCGACGCTCGTGCCCCAGATCGGCGTGCCCGCGGCCTTGAGCTGTTTCGCGGCGTCCTCGAACTCGTCGACCGTCCAGCCCGGCTTCGGCTCGTCGACGCCCGCCTTCTCGAAGATGTCCTTGTTGTAGAACATGACCATGGGGCCGGTGTCGTACGGCAGCCCGTAGAGCTTGCCGTCGACCTTCATGCCGTCGAGCCCGGTCTGGTCGTACTCACCCAGGTCGAGGTCGGCCTGCTTCGCCATGTCGTCGATCGGCACGAGCACGTCCGTGTAGTTCGCGGTGCGGAGCGACTGGATGCTCACGATGCAGGGTGCGGTGCCGGTGGACAGCTGGGTGCGGAGCTTGGTCCAGTAGTCGTTGAAGGGTGAGCCCTGGATCGAGACGTCCACGTCGTCGTCGGTCTTGACCGTGTCGGCGACCTTCTGCCACGCGGCCTTGTCCTCCTTCCCGGCGATCCACATGGCCCAGGTGAGGGAGTCCTTCGACTGGCCGTCGCTGGCGTTGCTGCCAGCGGAACAGCCGGTGAGCACGAGCACGGCAGCTGCTGCTGCCGCCAGCCCGGCGGTGCGTCGTCGTTGCATCGGTGTCTCCACTTCGTCGTGGTGATGGGGTGTGCGGTGGGGTGTTCAGGCGACCCGGACGGCGTCCGGGACCCGATCAGGATCGGACTCGGCCCAGACCGGGCCGTCCGGGAACGCGTGGGTGGTCAGGGTGTCGGCGAGCATCTCGGTGCCGGCGCCGGGCGTGGTCGGCGGCCAGTAGCGGCCGTCGTGGACGTCGACCGGTGTCACGAAGTGCTCGTGCAGGTGGTCGACGAACTCGATGCACCGGGTGTCGAGGTCACCGGTCAGGGCGACCGCGTCGAACATCGACAGGTGCTGCACCGCCTCGCACAGGCCGACGCCGCCTGCGTGTGGGCACACACGGACGCCGTGCTTGGCGGCGAGGAGCAGGATCGCCAGGTTCTCGTTCACCCCGGCGACCCGGGTGGCGTCGATCTGCAGCACCGACATCGACCCGGCCTGGATCAGCTGCTTCGCGATCACCCGGTTCGCCATGTGCTCCCCCGTCGCGACCGGGATCGGGGCGATGCGCCGGGCGATCTCGGCGTGGGCGAGGATGTCGTCCGGGCTCGTCGGCTCCTCGACCCACGCGACGTCGAAGGGGCGGAGCCGGTCGATCCACGCCACGGCCTCGTCGACGTCCCAGCGCTGGTTCGCGTCGATCGCGATCCGGACGTCCGGGCCGACGGTGGCGCGGGCGATGCCCATCCGTCGGACGTCCTCGTCCACGTCGCCGCCGACCTTCAGCTTGATCTGGGTGAACCCGTCGTCCACGGCTTCCCGGCACAGCCGCGCGAGCTTCTCGTCGTCGTAGCCGAGCCAGCCCGGGGTCGTCGTGTAGGCACGGTAGCCCTCACGCTCCAGGCGCGCTCGACGTTCGGCACGCATCGGTTCGGCGGCGCGGAACAGTTCGAGCGCCTCGGCCGGGGTGATCGCGTCGGTCAGGTACCGGAAGTCCACCAGGTCGACGAGCTCCTCGGGGCGCAGGTCGGCGAGCAGGGCCCACAGCGGCTGCCCCGCACGCTTCGCCCGGAGGTCCCACAGGGCGTTGACGACGGCGCCGATCGCCATGTGCATGACGCCCTTCTCCGGGCCGAGCCACCGCAGCTGCGAGTCGTGCACCATCGCGCGCCAGGTGCCGCCCATGTCGGCGAGGACCGCCTCGGCATCGGCGCCGACGACCTGCCCACGGAGGGCTGCGATCGCCGACTCCTGCACCTCGTTGCCGCGGCCGATGGTGAAGACGAAGCCGGTGCCGACCAGGCCGTCGAGCGCGTCGGTGGTGAGCTCGACGTAGGCGGCGGAGTAGTCGGGTGCGGGGTTCATGGCGTCGGACCCGTCGTGCTCCCGCGAGGTCGGGAACCGGATGTCGTGCACGTGCAGACCGGTGATGCGGCTCATCTGTGTCTCCTGCCGTCCGGTCTCCGTCGACCGAACGGTGCAATCAAAACATCCGATGTCTCGCGCGTCAAGAGCCTTGTTCTTGCGGTTCTGGCGAAAGTGGCCGCCCAACCGTCCGATGACTGCGCGACCGGCGGTGTGGACGCGACAACGGCCTGGAGGCGCGGTGCGGGTCCGACCCGCACCGCGCCTCCAGGCCGTGGTCGCCCCGCGCCGGGGGCGACGCGATGGTCACGCTGGTCAGGCGGTGGCGAGCCGCCCCATCTCGGCGACGACCGCGCGCAGCCGCGCAGCGAGCTCGTCGCGCGAGCCGTCCGCCGACCGGTGGGCGGACTCGATCACGGCGGCCATCACGAGGGTGGTCACGGTCCGCGCGGTGTCCTCGTCGACGCGCTCTGCAGCGACCGCCAGCACGGTCTGCCGCGCGTGCGCCATCCACTGCATCATCGCCGGGACCATCTCGGGGCGGGCTCGGACGAGCTCCTTCATGCGCCGGCGGTCCTGCGGCAGGGTGACGGTGTGCGCGACGAGGTCGCAGAGGTCCGAAACGAGCGGACCGGTGGCACCGAGGAACGCAGCGCGTGCCGGGTCCGGGACCGTCGTCGCCGGCAGTCCGAGGGCTGCTTCGGCCTTCGACGGGAAGTAGTTGAAGAACGTCCTCGGGGAGACCCCGGCGTCCGCGCAGATCTGCTCGACCGTCACGCCGGCGAGCCCGTGGTCGGTGACCAGCGCGAGTGCCGACCGGTGGATGGCGGACCGGGTCTGCTGCTTCTTGCGTTCCCGCAGGCCGCAGTCGCTCGCGACGAGGTCCTCGGTGGTGGTGGGCTGGTGCACGTGCTGCGCTCCGTCCTGTTCTCGGGTCCGTGCGACGCCGGGCCTCCGCGTCGTGTGACGGGGAGGCCCGGCGTGGTTCAGACCTGCGACCGACCACCCTGGACGGGGATCGAACCGGTGACCGGGGCGGTGGGCGAGCCCATCGTGTCCGCGGCCCGTACGGCCTGCGCCTCGAGGTCGTCGGCGGTGCCGGCGTCGTCCGCCTGCTCCTGCAGGGCCGAGCTCTTGCGGAGCGGCGGTGCCTTGAAGAAGAAGCTCAGGACGAACGCGAGCAGGATCACCGCGAAGCCGACCCAGTAGACGGTCACGGCCGAGGCGTTGAACCCGGACATGAACGGCCGGGTCAGGGCCGAATCCGCACCGTTGAGGTACGACGTGTCGCTCGTCTCGGCGTTCGAGTCGCTCGAGTCGTTCGCGCCCTTGTCGATCTGCTTCGACAGCTCCGGTGCGAGCTGGTCCACCCAGTAGGTGCGCTGCGACGAGTCGGACCAGTCGACGACGAGCCGGCCGTCCTGCACGCTGGCGTGCGCCTTGTCGGCGGCGGCGGTGAGCGCCTGCTGCTGCACGGCGTCGGGAGCCCCGGCGGTGGCCTGGGCCACCTGGTCGGTGGCGGTGTCGAGGCCGGACTGCACCTGCTGCTGGAGCGGGGTGACGATCGGGTTCCAGATCTGGTCCATGACGCCCTGGTTCGCCTTCGCGCTGGCGATCTCCGGGTCGAGCGCCGCACTGAGGGCGGGCTTCAGGTTCGACTCGTCCGCCGTGGCGTGCAGGATGTTCGTCGGCATGAGCGAGAACAGGACGGACAGCAGGACGGCGGTGCCGAGCGTGCCACCGATCTGGCGGAAGAACGTGGCGGACGACGTCGCCACACCCATGTCACGCGGCTGCACCGAGTTCTGCGATGCCAGGGTGATGCTCTGCATGAGCTGGCCGAGCCCGAGACCGATCAGGAACATGCCGATCATCAGGAACCACAGCGGCTTGTCGATCGTCATGAACGTCAGGACGACGTAGCCGAGCGACACCAGGGCCGTGCCGATGACCGGGAAGATCCGGTAGCGGCCGGTGCGGGCCACGATCTGCCCCGAAGCGATCGAGGCGATCATCAGGCCACCGATCATCGGCAGCGTCGCGAACCCGGACTCGGTCGGCGTCAGGCCGGTGACGATCTGCAGGTAGAGCGGGATGGTGAGCATCGCGCCGAACATCGCGAAACCGACCAGGAAGCCCAGGATGGTCGCCATCGAGAACGTGCTCGAGCGGAAGAGCTTGAGCGGGATGATCGCGTCGTCCTGCATGCGGGTCTCGATCACCAGGAAGGCGACGAGGCCGAGCGCACCGATGACGTAGCAGGCGATCGCGCTGGCCGAACCCCAGCCCCACGTGCGGCCCTGCTCCGCGACGAGGAGCAGCGGCGCGAGCGTGACGATGACCGAGGTCGCACCCCACCAGTCGATGCGCGGCTTGGCCTTGGCCTCGCCGAACTTCGGCAGGTGCAGGAACGCGATCACCATGAGGAGCGCGGCGACGCCGATCGGCACGTTGATCAGGAAGACCCAGCGCCACCCGGTGATGCCGACGATCGAGCTCGCACCGGCGAACAGGCCGCCGATCAGCGGGCCGATCACGGACGAGATGCCGAACACCGCGAGGAAGTAGCCCTGGTACTTCGCGCGCTCACGGGGCGCGAGGATGTCGCCCATGATCGCCAGCGGCAGCGACATCAGCGCACCCGCACCGATGCCCTGGAACGCGCGGAAGGCGGCCAGCATGGTCATCGACGTCGACAGGGTCGAGAGCAGCGACCCGAGGATGAAGACCGCGATGCCGAAGATGTAGAGCGGGCGACGGCCGAAGACGTCGGAGAGCTTGCCGTAGATGGGCGTGGTGATGGTCGACGCGATCAGGTAGGCCGTCGTGACCCAGGCCTGCTGGTCGAGGCCGTGCAGGTCGTCACCGATCGTGCGGATCGCCGTGCCGACGATGGTCTGGTCGAGCGACGACAGGAACATGCCCGCCATCAGGCCGTAGATGACGAGCAGGATCTGGCGGTGCGACATGATCGGCTTGCCCGGCGTGCTCGCCGGGGAGTCCTGTCGTCCGCGCGACACCTCGACGGGTGCGGTGGCAGTGGACATGCGGAGTTCCTCACAGGGGATGTGGCGTGGTGGTCGTCGGCCTGGTCGGGACCCCGAACGGGTGTCAACCTTGCAGGCTCTGCAACTTTACACCGTCAGCACCTTTGCTGCCAACGCAAAGTTGCCGAGCGTGCACGTTCGTGTACGGGTTCTCAGGTAGCGTCGGCGCATGGGGCGAACCACCTGGACCGATGTACCGACGACGCTGCGGCAGCAGGTGGAGGGGGTGCTGGGCGGTCCGGTGGTGACCGCCGAGTCCCAGGCGAGCGGGTGGTCTCCCGGCAGCGCCGACCGGGTGTCGACCGCGGCGGGACGACGGGCGTTCGTGAAGACCGTGTCGCGCTCGCGCAACGAGGCAGCCCTCGAGCTGCACCGCCGCGAGGCCGCCGTCATGGCCCAGCTGCCGACCACCGTGCAGGCGCCACGGCTGCTCGACGCGCTGCACGCCACGGTCGACGGCGACGACTGGGTCGCGCTCGTGCTCGACGACGTCGCAGGCCAGCACCCGGGCCGGCACCTCGACGGCTCGGACACGACGGCCGTGCTCGACGCACTCCATACGCTGCCGCCCGCGACCGGTGGGCTGGCGACGCTCCCCCGCATCGCCGAGGACCTGCGCGGTGAGTTCGGAGCCTGGGACCGGATGCTGGCCGACGACGCGGACGCCGTCCGTGTCGCCCAGGTCGTACCGCCGCACGTCCTCGACGCCGGGCCAGCGATCGCCCGCGCGGCAGCGGGAGCCGCTGCACTCGTCGATGGCGAGCACCTCGTGCACGCCGACTGCCGAGCGGACAACCTGCTCGTCGACGACGCCGGGCTCGTCTGGGTGGTCGACTGGCCCTGGGCGAGCGTGGGCGCGCACTGGCTCGATCCGCTGACCTACCTGCTCGACACGCTCGTCCGCGGTGAGGACGCCGACGTCGAACACCACCTCGCCACGCACCCGGTCTTCGCCGAGGTGCCGGCCGACACGATCGACGCCGTGCTGGCCGGGCTCGCCGGGCTGTTCTTCGAGCACGCCCTGCCCCCGGCGCCGCCGAACATGCCCACGATCCGCGACTTCCAGCGGCGCGAGGGCGTGGCCGCCGCCGAGTGGTTGCTCCGGCGCTGGGCCGACTGACAGCGCGGGGGACGCATCTGTCCAGGGAGCGCAGCGCACCGGAGCGTACGGTCCACCGCATGACTGATGAGCACCGCACCCCGCGTCCCGAAGACGACGCCGCGCGCCTCGGTCTCGTCGTCGTCGGAGAAGCAGCAGCCCTGCAGTCCGGCGACGAGGCGGCACTGGACGCGAGCGAGCAGAACATCCGCGACACGATCGACGAACTGGTCGACGAGCCCCTGACCCCGCGGCAGGAGGAGGTCGTCGAGCGACTCGCTGCGGCCGGCGGCACCCTGACCGCCGGACTCAGCGGCGCCCTCGCCGCCCAGAGCGGTCGCAGTGTCGACGACGTGCTCGAGGGTGCGGCTCGCAGCGTCGTCTGGCAGCAGCGGCTCGCCGACGAGCGTGAGGACGCCGGCGCACAGCAGCGCGACCCGCAGAACGAGAACGGGCGCGACGAGGGCTGATCCCCCGTCGCGCCCGCTGCAGGCGTCCGCCCGGTTACTCGGCCGGTTCGCCCTGTGGCACGGACTGCTCGCGCACGACGGCACGGGCAGCCGCCTGACCCGTCGTGGTGCTCTTCACGATGTCACTCAGGGTGAACCCGGCGGTGGCACCGAGCAGCGCATCGACCTCGCTGAACTGACTGACGACGCTCTTCGACAGTGCACCGGCACCGTCGGAGGACACCACGGTGAGCGTGTCGATGTTGCTCATCGGAGCAGCGAGTTCGCGGGCGATGCTCGGCAGTGTCTCGATCGCCTTGACCCGCAGGACGGCCTCGGAGTGCTGTGCGAGCGCGTCGGCCTGGGCCTTGGTCGCATCAGCCTCGGCCTGACCCTTCGCACGGATCGCGTCGGCGGCGGCTTCACCCTCGGCGCGTGAGGCGTCGGCGGCGAGCTTGCGGGCATCCGCCTCGGCCTTCGCCTCGGCCGCGACGGCCTCGGCGGAGATCCGGCGGGCCTCGGCCTGGGCGCGGGCGGTCTCGACCTGGGCGCCAGCAGCGGCTTCGGCCTCGACGCGGGTCTTGCGCGCCTGGGCCTCGGCGACCGCAGAGACCTCGGACTCGAGCTCGGCACGGCGCAGCTCGGCACGCTTCTGCGCGGTGATCTGCTCCTGCTCGACGACGCCCTGGGACGCACGCGCCTGGGCGAGCGGGCCGGCGGCAGCGGCTTCGGCGGACGCACGGTCGGCGTCGAGCTGCAGCGCGGCACGGCGGATGGCCAGGGTGTTCTCGGCCTCGGCGATCGCCTGGTCTGCGGTCGCGCGGGCCTCTCGCGCTTCACGGTCGGCCTGGGCCTCGGCGTTCTCGGCCTCGAGCCGCACGCGTGCACGCTCGGCACGGCCGAGGTCGCTGATGTACTCGTTGCGGTCCGAGATGCCCTTGATCTCGAACGAGTCGACGTCGAGCCCCTGGCTGTGCAGGGCGTCCTGCGCGACGGTGAGGACCGCGACGGTGAGCTGGTCGCGGTTCCGGATGATCGTCGAGACGTCGGTCGCGCCGATCGAGGCACGGAGCGAGCCGGACAGGACCTCGCGCGCGAAGTCGTCGATCTTCTTCTCCTGGCCGAGGAACCGCTGCGCTGCCGCCCGGATGGACGCGTCGGCCTCGCCGACCTTGACGAGCGCCACGGCCTCGACGTCGATGGTGACGCCGCGGGAGTCCTGCGCGTTGACGTTGATGTCGATCGCACGCGAGCTGAGCGACAGCTTCGCGACCTTCTCGAAGAAGGGGCGGACGAGCACGCCGGCGCCGAGCACGACCTTGATGCCGGACTCGACGGTCTCGGTGCCGTCGGCGTTCTTGACCTTGCGGGAGCGCTTGCCGGTGATGATGAGCGCTTCGTCGGCACCGGCGTTGCGGTACACGACCTTGGCGTAGATCAGCGCGATCACGGCGAGGACGATGATCCCCACGATGATCAGCGGGACGGCTCCGAGCGCGAACAGGACTTCCATGACTCCCCCTCCGGACCAGGCGCCAGCCTGGATTCCGCATCTGTTGTTCCGTTGGCTCCCATCCTAGGAGCGCGCGCGGACAGCCGGAGCGCTCAGGGAAGGGTTGGGGACAACAGGCTGGAGGCGCGGTGCAGGATCACCTGCACCGCGCCTCCAGGCCGGGGTAGCGTCAGCGCCTACGCGCCCGCACGCCACCAGTCGTCGAAGGGTGTCGCCGGCACCTGGCGCTTGTGCTCGGTCGCGCGGTAGCGCGACTCGATCGCCTCGGCGACCTCGACCGGCATGTCGTGGCCCTGCAGGTAGGCGTCGATCTCGGCGTAGGTGAGACCGAGGTTCGCCTCGTCGGTCTGCCCGGGCAGTTCGTCGAGCAGGTCGGCGGTGGGTGCCTTCTCGTACAGGCGGGCGGGTGCGCCGAGGTGCTCGAGCAGCTGCCGCCCCTGGCTCTTCGACAGCCCGGTGAGCGGGGTGAGGTCGACGCCGCCGTCGCCGTACTTGGTGAAGAAGCCCGTCACCGCCTCTGCCGCGTGGTCCGTGCCGACCACCAGCAGGCCGCGCTGCCCGGCGATCGCGTACTGGGCGACCATGCGCATGCGCGCCTTGACGTTGCCCTTCACGAAGTCGCTCAGCTCGACGCCCGAGGCCGCGGTGTCCTGCATGACCCCGTCGACCCCGTGCTCGATGTTCACGGTGACGCCCGGGTCGGCCGCGATGAACTGCAGGGCGAGCTGGGCGTCGTCCTCGTCGGCCTGCACGCGGTAGGGCATGCGCACGGTCGTGAACTCGGCCGGGTGCCCCTCGGCGCGGAGCGACTCGACCGCGAGCTGGGTCAGGCGGCCGGCCAGGGTGGAGTCCTGCCCGCCGCTGATGGCGAGGAGGTACCCCTTCGCCCCGGTCGTCAGCAGGTAGTCGCGCAGGAACCCGACGCGACGGGCGACCTCCTGCTCCGGGTCGATGGTCGGCTGGACGTTGAGGTCCGCTGCGATGGCGGCTTGGAGTTCACGCACCACCCCAGTATCACGCCGATCCGGCTCCGTGGACCGGCGGGTTCCCGAAGACGTCGATCGGATCGACCGGGAGGTCCCGGGGCGGCGGTGACCCGATCACCACCGCCCCGGGGATCCGCGACGACCCGAACGCGTCGCGGACCCGGTGAGGCGGACGCCGGTACCCGCCGGCGCCCGTCCTGGTCAGGCGCGACGAACTCGTCGCGCCGGGATCGCGGTGGGTGGTCCGTGGTGTGGCAGGGTGCCTCCTCCCCCGACGGGGTCTCCGCCGCTGATCCGCCCCCGGTGGTGAGCCGGGGGATGTGGGGCCCGTCGAACGGGCCGAGGGCGGCTGGTGAGGCCGCTTCCTGTGGAAGGTATCAGGGTCCGGGCAGGGCTCGACACCCCCGTTGTGGGGTCATGACCAGGACTGCCTTCGTTGACAGTTCGATGGCTAACAGTTAGAGTACTGATCATGCAGGCACCGGACCTCACGACACCGCTCCAGCTCATGCGGTGGATCGGATGGGCACAGCGCAAGGGCGCCGAGGAGTGGGTCCGTGAACGCGACCTCACCCACGAGCAGTCCTTCGTGCTCGGGTACCTGCAGGAACACCCCGGCGCCATCCAGCGGGACGTCGCCGAGGCCACCCGGACCAGCGCGGCCAGCGTCTCGAGTCTCCTGCAGGGGCTCGAGCGGCGTGGCCTGATCGAACGACGACCGGACGCCACGAACGGGCGGACGAAGACGGTGCACGCCACCCAGGCGGGCATCGACCTCATCGCCGGGTTCACCGACGCGATGGTCGCCCTCGACGACTCCCTGCTCGCACCCCTCGACGAGGACGAACGCGAAACCCTGCGGCGACTGCTGCAGAAGGTGACCGCGGAACTCGCGCCGCCGACCCGCTAGCCGCACCACCGCACCACCGGCGCCACGCGCGCCACCGCACCGACCCGCTCACGCACCACGCGCCTCCCGGCCGGATCCGCCGGCGCGCCCTCGCGACCCCGCGATCCCGCGCCTTCCCGACCCGCGACCCTGCGATCCCGCGACCCCACCGGTCGCGCGCTCCCCCCTGCCGTGCCGGCGTCCGTCGGCGCGCCCACCGTCATGCCCGGAAGGGAACCGTCATGTCCTCCACCACCACCACCGCTGCGGCGACGAACCGCTGGTACCTCTCCGCTGCCCCGATCGCCCGAGCCCTGGTGCACCTGTGCGTGCCGATGGCCGCCGCGATGGTCGTCAGCGCCCTGTACAACGTCATCAACGCGGGCTTCATCGGCGCCCAGCACGACACGTCCCTGCTCGCCGCGATCACCTTCGGCACGCCGCTGCTCGGCCTCGTGATGGCCGTGGGCGGAGTGTTCGGCGTCGGCGGCAGCGCGTTGATGTCCCGGTTGCTCGGCGCCTCGGAACACGACCCCGACAAGGCCAGGGACATCAAGCACGTCGCCTCGTTCGCCCTGTGGGGAGCCGTCGTGACCGGAGCCGTGCTCGGCGTCGTCGGTCTCCTGCTGCTCCGCCCGCTCGTCGCCGTCCTGGGTGCCGACGCGGCAGCGGTCCCCGCCACGAGCGAGTACGTCGCCGTGATGCTCGCGTTCGTCCCCGTCCTCGCCGCGTCCTTCGCGCTCGAGCAGATCGTCCGCTCGGAGGGCGCCGCGAGGCAGGCGATGATCGGCCTGGTCCTGTCCACGGTCGGCAACCTGGTGTTCGACGTCCTGTTCATCCTGGGGCTGCACTGGGGTGTCGGCGGCGGCGCACTCGCGGTGGGCCTGGCCAACGTGGTCTCGATCGCCTACTGGGTGACCTGGCTGCAGCGGAACAGCGAGAACGTCAGCTTCGCGCCGAAGTGGTTCACCCTGCGTGCGGACATCCTGAAGCCCGTGTTCGGCATCGGCGTCGGCGAGCTGCTGCAGTCCGCGTTCCTCATCGTCACGACACTCGTCCTCAACAACCTCGCCGCCGCCTACGGTGATGACCCGCTGGCGGCGATGGGCGTCGCGGTCCGCATCGCCCAGGTGCCGGAGTTCCTGGTGATGGGCGTGACCATCGGCGTGCTGCCGCTGCTCGCCTACGCGTTCGGAGCGGGTGACGCAGCTCGACTGCGCTCCGGCCTGCGCGCTGCGGCCCTGACCGTCGGCGGCATCGTGCTCGTCTTCTCCGGCACCGTGTTCGTGTTCCGCGAGCAGGTCTTCACGATCTTCTCCGGTGACCACTCGGTGCTCGCGATCGGCATGACGATCCTGACGGCACAGCTCGTCGCCGCCGTCGTCAACGGGTTCACGGGACTGCTCACCTCGCTGTTCCAGGCGACCGGGATGGTCATGCCCGCGATGGTGCTGTCGATGGCGCAGGGCGTGCTGTTCATCCCGATCGTGATCGCCGGCAACGTCTGGTTCGGACTCGCCGGGATCGTCTGGGCACTCACCGTCACCGAGGGCATCGTGTTCGTCGCCGCGGTCGTCCTCTGGCTGTCGACGCGGGGCCGCATCGCCCGAGGCCTGGCCGAGGGCAGCGCGGCACGCGCCGACGCCGCGCTGGAGGCCGCCCCCGTGGCGTGAGGCGCGTCGCCCCCGGCGTCACGCACGACGTGCGGACGGGAGGCCCGGTGCCGGTCCGGCGCCGGGCCTCCCGTCCGTTGCGTGGTCGCGTGACGTGCGCCGCGTGCGCTTCGTGAGCAGGAACGGTCGGGTGCGCGCGTGCGACCCGACCGCTTCTGCTCACGAAGTGGGCTGGCGCTGCGCGCGCTCCGCGCTCCGCGCTACGCGCTGCGACCGCGCCGCAGCAGCAGCACGACGACCGCGCCGGCCACCAGGACGGCTCCGGCGCCGAGGCCGATCCACACGCCCGGCGCGATGCCCGGCGACGAGGACGGAGCACCGTCCGAGGCTCCGGTGGCCGTCGCGGTGGCACTCGACGTCGGAGCGGTGCTCGCCGTCGGGGTCGGGGTGACACTCGTGCTCGGGGTCGACACGGGCGCTGCGGCCCGGTACTCGAACGCGAGCGTGCCCTCGATCGGGTGGCCGTCCGGCGACACGTACCGCCAGAGCACCGTGTAGCTGCCCCGGTCGAGGTCGACCGCGCGGCGCATGGTCGTTCCGGAGACCGTCACGTCACCCGTGGCGACGTCGGTGCCGGAGGCGTCAGTCACCTGGATCCGGAGTCCGGCGTCGAGGCCGGCGAGCGGCGCCTCGGAGAAGGTCAGGTCGACGGATTCGAGCGGTTCGGTGACGACCGCCCCGTCCGCCGGGGTACTGCTGGTCAGGGCCGAGTGGGCCGACGCGGGCTGAACGCCGACGAGCGTCAGCAGTCCCGCCGCGACGATCGCCAGTGCCGCCGCCGTGGTTCGGGCTGTGCGCATGCGCAGACTCTACCGACGGCCGAGCGGCAGCCCGCTGGGGGTCAGAGCTGCTCGCCGAGGAAGTCCGCGTAGGTGGGCTCGTAGCGCGCTTCACTGACGCTGACGAGCTGGTGGCCGGTTCCTTCGAGGCGTTCGGCGACGAGGGCGGCGAGGTCTTCGGGCGAGCGGAGGCCGTGGCGGTGCCAGGCGTTCTGGATGGTGGCGGTCATGGCGACCAGCCCTTCGTCGAGATGATGCGCATCTCGGATCCGTCCGGGTCGACCCGCTGTGCCAGACCTCACAGATCGTGAGGAGCATCGTGACGACGAGTCCCTGATGACTGACCCGGTACCGCAACGATACGGTCGCGCCCGATCGCCGTCGAGGCGGATGCGCTTCGCGGCTGACGAACGGACGGGAGGCCCGGTGCCAGCTGGCTCCGGGCCTCCCGTCATCAGGGGGTCGCGCCCAGGGCGCGGGTCCGCCCGATCAGTCGGTGCCGGAGTCGAAGGCAGCGCCCTCGGAGGCGAGGTCCGTGCGACGACCAATCGCGTCCTCGGCGTCGGAGGCGACGATCGCGCCGCCGAGGATCTCCTCGGCCTCGCCCGCCTCGAGCTCGCCGACGAGCTCGGCCGTCGCGCCACCGATGAGGCCCGCGGCCGCGTACTGCTCGAGCCGCGAACGGGAGTCCGCGATGTCGAGGTTGCGCATGGTGAGCTGGCCGATGCGGTCGTCCGGGCCGAAGGCGGCGTCGCCGACGCGCTCCATCGACAGCTTGTCCGGGTGGTACGACAGCGCGGGGCCCGTGGTGTCGAGGATCGTGTAGTCGTCGCCGCGACGCAGGCGCAGCGTGACCTCGCCGGTGACGGCGGAGGCGACCCAGCGCTGCAGCGACTCGCGGAGCATGAGGGACTGCGGGTCGAGCCAGCGGCCCTCGTACATCAGGCGACCGAGACGGCGACCCTCGTTGTGGTACGACGCGACCGTGTCCTCGTTGTGGATCGCGTTGAGCAGGCGCTCGTAGGCGATGTGCAGCAGCGCCATGCCCGGAGCCTCGTAGATGCCGCGGCTCTTCGCTTCGATGATGCGGTTCTCGATCTGGTCGGACGCACCCAGGCCGTGGCGGCCACCGATGGCGTTCGCCTCGTAGACCAGGGCTACGGCGTCGGTGTACTCGACGCCGTTGATCGCGACGGGGCGACCGGCCTCGAACCGGACGCTGACGATCTCGGTCGCGACCTCGACGTCGTCACGCCACGCGGCGACACCCATGATCGGCTCGACGATGTCCAGGCCGCTCGACAGCTCTTCGAGGCTCTTCGCCTCGTGCGTCGCGCCCCAGATGTTCGCGTCGGTCGAGTACGCCTTCTCGGTGGAGTCGCGGTACGGGAACCCGCGGGCGACGAGCCACTCGCTCATCTCCTTGCGGCCGCCGAGCTCCTCGACGAACTCGGAGTCGAGCCACGGCTTGTAGACGCGCAGACGCGGGTTGGCCATCAGGCCGTAGCGGTAGAACCGCTCGATGTCGTTGCCCTTGTAGGTGGAGCCGTCGCCCCAGATGTCGACGCCGTCTTCCTTCATCGCGCGGACGAGCATCGTGCCCGTCACCGCGCGGCCGAGCGGCGTCGTGTTGAAGTACGTCTTGCCGCCGGAGCGGATGTGGAAGGCACCGGTCTGCAGGGCGACCAGGCCCTCTTCGACCAGGGCGCTCTTCGCGTCGACCAGTCGGGCGATCTCGGCGCCGTACTCGTGGGCGCGGCTCGGGACGGCGTCGATGTCCGGCTCGTCGTACTGGCCGATGTCGGCCGTGTACGTGCAGGGGATCGCTCCCTTCTCGCGCATCCAGGCAACGGCGCAGGAGGTGTCGAGACCCCCTGAGAACGCGATGCCGACTCGTTCGCCGACGGGGAGACTGCTCAGGACCTTGGACACGGGGTCAATCGTACGGGGCCAGCGGGGTCGACTACCGTCCGGGGCGACGGTTGTGGAGAACTGACCTGCCACCTGACCCGCCGTCACACCAGGAAGGGAACGAGATGACTGCCGAGGCCCTCGACGTCCGGGCGGAACTCCGCGCGCTGATCGAGCACGGTTCCGTCGCACTCGACGCGATCGCCCAGATGACCGGGATCTCGGAGTCCACGCTCTCCGCGTACCTGAACGGCCCAGGGATCGAGCACCAGGGCCTGACCGCCCTCGGGACCGGGCTGACTCCCGATGAATCGCAGCGGCTCGCCGTGCTCGCAGCGATGCTGGCCGCAGCTGGGAGCGTGCCCGACGACGACCGCGTCCGGGGAATCCTCGAGGGTCTCACGCAGGTCTCCGGGCTGACGGTCGCGAACATCGCGTCACTCACCGGGATCGCGGAGTCCGACCTCGACGCGTTCTCGATCGATCCGACCGGGGTGAGCGCTGCGGTGAAGTACGCGATCGCGACCAGGACCTCGTTCCTCGTGAACGCCGTCAACCTCGCCGCACCGCGGTACTGAGCGACGCCGAGACAATGGATCTGCTGGTGCCCCTGGAGGGACTCGAACCCCCAACCGTTTCCTTAGGACGGAACTGCTCTTCCATTGAGCTACAGAGGCTGGCCCGACCACTCTAGCGGCGGAAGGGCCCCAAGAACGCGTGCAGTTCCTCGACGAACAGGTCGGGCTGCTCGAACGGCGCGAAGTGCCCGCCGCGGTCGAGTTCGTGGTGGAACACGAGGTTCGTGGTGCGCTCGAGCCACTCGCGCGGCGCCCGCACGATGTCGCCCGGGAAGATCGAGAACCCGGACGGCACCTCGACCCGTCGTTCCAGCTGGTCCGCCGGGATCGCCGCGTTCGCGTGGTACATCCGCATCGCTGAGCCGATCGTGGCGGTGGCCCAGTACTCGGTGAGGAGCGCCAGGACCTCGTCACGCGTGTAGACCGACCACAGGTCCCCGTCGCAGTCGCTCCACGCCCGGAGCTTCTCGAGGATCCAGGCGGCGAGCCCCGCGGGCGAGTCGTTCAGCCCGACGGCGGCGGTCTGCGGCTTCGTGCGGTGCAGCATGGCGTAGGCACCCTCGGCGGTGCGCCACCGATCGGTCGCGGCGACGAACTCCCGCTCGGCGGCGGACAACGTCGACGCATCCAGCCCCGGCCAGGCGAGCCCGCCGTCGATGCGGTGCACGGCGACGACCCGGTCGGGGTGGTCGAGCGCCAGGTAGCGGGCGACGTGCGTGCCGATGTCGCCACCGGACACCGCGAACCGCTCGTACCCGAGGTCCGTCATCAGCGTCGCCCACATGCCGGCCACCTGCCGGGCGTCGAGCACCTGCGGCGGTGCATCCGAGAAGCCGTACCCGGGCATGTCCGGTACGACGACGTCGTACCCGGCGTCGACGAGCATCGGCAGCACCTTGCGGTACCGCCACCCGGAGTCCGGCCAGCCGTGCGCGAGCAGGACCGGCAGGGCGTCGGTCCGCGGAGCGCGGGCGTGTAGGACGTGGATGCCGATGCCGTCCACGACGACACGGCGCGAGGGCAGCGCGGCGAGCTCGGCACGGTGCGCGTCGAAGTCGAACCCGTCGGCCCAGTACTCGACGAGCGGGCGCAGGACGTCGAGGTCCACACCGAGCGACCAGCCGACCCCGGCGGGCGCGTCCGGCCAGCGCGTGGCACGCAACCGAGCGCGCAGGTCGTCGATGGTCGCGTCGTCGATGTGCGGTGTCTCGCCCATGCCGGCGACGCTAGTCAGCGCCACCGACGAACGGAAGGCCAGGCCGACGAACGGAAGACCGCAGCCGATCAGGTCAGCGGTGCGTCCCGACCGGCCTCGAACAGCACCCGGATGGCGTCCGCCCGGATCCACCGCTCGCTCAGGCAGAGCGGTCGCTCGTCGTCGCGGTCCGACGTCAGGCTCTCGATGAACCAGCCGAGCGTCACCTCGTCGAGGTCCAGGTGCCGGGCGACGTCCTCGGACACCACGTCGGCGGTCGCACGGACCCAGCGGCGGTGCGGCGTGGAACGTCCCACCTGCCGGAGCACCTCGTACAGCGAGTCACTGACCTGCAGCGCCTCGGCGAGCTCGGGCACGATCGACGGCGGGACCCACTCCACGCCCCACGCTGCCGGCAGCCCGTCGACCAGCGAGCGCCGGGTCAGGCGGTGCACGGGCGCTCCCGGTTCCAGGTCGAGGGACTCCGCGATGCGCGGTGGGACGGGGACGAGTGCGCACGACAGCGTCACGCTGGACGGCTTGCCTCCGGCCGCGCGGACGGTGTGGCTCCACGACGGTGCCGCCCGCGAACCGATCAGGTAGTCGATGCGGCGTGCGACGAAACTGCCGACGCCCTTGACCCGGCGGATGCGGTTGCGCCGCTGCAGGTGCTGCAGCGCCGCCCGGGCTGCGGACCGCCCGACGCCGAACCGCGCCGCCAGCTCCGCCTCGCTGGCCACCCGCGAGCCGATCGGCAGATCGGCCAACTCGCCCTCCAGGGCGGCGGCGATGTCGAGGTATCGGGTCTCCGGCACGCTCGGACTGTAGCCGGTCCCCCTGGCGGACCGCATGCCTGTCCGAACAGGCCGTGACGAGCCTCCCGGCGTCGTTCACCTGGCGGACACCTGCGCACCGTCTGCCCGCCACGGGGCGCTCCGACGCTGGTCGGACCGCGCCGGTCCCGGCGTGACGGCACGAACCCAGGAGTCCCATGATCTCGCTCGTCTGCCTCGACATGGCAGGAACCACCGTCGACGACGGTGGCGTCGTCCTCGACGCCTTCCGCACCGCGCTCACCGACGTCGGCCTCGAGCACGGGAGCTCGGAGCACGACCGTGCGGTGCAGTACGCGGTCGACACCATGGGCCAGTCGAAGATCGCCGTGTTCACGGCACTCTTCGACGGGGACGGCGACCGTGCCGAGGCTGCCAACACTGCCTTCGAGCGCGCCTACGCACGAACCCTCGACCGCGGTGTTCGGCCGGTGGACGGCGCCGTCGAGACGCTCGTCGCACTCCGCGCAGCGGGGCGACGGATCGCGCTGACCACCGGGTTCTCGCCCGCGACGCGCGACGCGGTGCTCGACCTGCTCGGCTGGCGGCCGCTGATCGACCTCGCGCTCTCCCCCGCCGACGCCGGCCGCGGGCGCCCGTACCCGGACATGGTGCTCGCCGCCGTGCTCCGGACCGGCACCGACGACGTCCGTGACGTGGCGGTCGTCGGGGACACCGTCGCCGACCTGCTCACAGGACACCGTGCCGGCGCCTCCGTCGTGGCGGGCGTGCGGACCGGGACGCACCAGGACGCCGACTTCGCGACCGTCCAGCACACCCACGTCCTCGACTCGGTCACCGAGGTGCCGTCGGTGCTCGCCGAGGTCGAGGACGCCGCCCGGGTCCTGGCGTGACGCCGGTGCGCGCCGACGCCCGGTACGCCCTGTGGCACGGCGTCGGCGCCCCGGTCACCGTCGAGTCGCTGCCGTCGACGACGCTGCCGGACGGCGGTGTGCTCGTCGAGGTCGAGCTGGCCACCGTGTGCGGCAGCGACGTGCACACCGCGCTCGGCCACCGTCCGGGTCCGACGCCGAGTGTCCTCGGCCACGAACAGGTCGGCCGCGTCGTCGCGGTCGACGCCGTGCCGCCGACCACCGTCCAGGGACAGCCGGTCCGGGTCGGTGACCGCGTCGTGTGGTCGGTCGCCGCGTCGTGCGGCGACTGCGACCGGTGTGCGTCGGGCATCCCGCAGAAGTGCCGCTCCCTGCGGAAGTACGGCCACGAGGCCGTCACCGCGGACTGGACGCTGAACGGCGGCTTCGCCACGCACTGCGTCCTGCTCCACGGCACGGCGATCGCGGTCGTCCCCGCGCACGTGCCGGCGGCCGTCGCCGCGCCGGCGGCCTGCGCCACGGCGACCGTGGCCGCGGCACTCGACGCCGTGCAGCGACCGCTCGACGGCGCACGGGTCCTGGTCACCGGTGCCGGCATGCTCGGGATCACCGCCGTCGCGATGGCCGTCGACGCGGGTGCCACCGTGACCGTCTCCGACCCGAACGCGGGCCGACGTGCCCGGGCGGTCTGCTTCGGCGCGGCGCGGGCCGTCGCCCCGGGTGACACGATCGGGTCCTTCGACGTCGCGGTCGAGCTGTCCGGCCATCCCGATGCGGTCGAGGCGGCGGTGGACTCCCTCGACGTCGACGGTGTCGCGGTGCTCGTCGGAGCGGTCTCGACGAGCCGTCCGGTGACCATCGACCCGGAGCAGATCGTGCGGCGGCTGAACCGGATCGTCGGGGTCCACAACTACGCGCCCCGGCACCTCGCGACCGCGGTGGCCTTCCTCGCGCGCAGCGGGCTGCCCTTCGCGGACCTGGTCGAGCGGTCGGTCGGCCTCGACGCGGTCGGGCACGCCGTCACGACACCGCCGTCGGACGGGTTCCTGCGCCGCGGGGTCGACCCCGCGGTCGCCGTGGTGTGATGGCTGCGTGACGACCTTCACCGCTGCCCGTGTCCACCGGGGCGACGGCGGGACCCCGGGTTCGTCGTTCGCCGTGCGCGACGGCGTGGTCGTCGAGGCGTCGGACGGACCGGCGGTCGACCTCGGCGACGTCGACGTCCTGCCGGGGCTGGTCGACCTGCACGCCGACTCGCTGTCCCGCTTCGAGCAGCCGCGCCCCGGCGTCCCGGTGCCGCTCGGGCACGCGCTCGAGTCCTTCGCCGCCGACGCCCTGCTCGCCGGCGTGACGACCGCCCTGCTGTGCTGCTCGGTGGAGCACGCGACGGCTCCGGCGCGCAGCGCCGAGCACGCCGCCGCCGTCCTCGACGCGGTCGCCGCGTCCGACCTGCCGGTCGACGTCCGCGTGCACCTGCGCGTCGACGTCACCCACGACGACGCCGTGGCGGCGGCCGGGAGGCTCGTGGCGGCCCATCCGGATCGGGTCGCCCTGGTCTCGTACATGGACCACACCCCCGGTCGCGGCCAGTACTCGACCGTCGCCGCCTGGAGACGGGCCTACCGCGCGCTCGACCGCGCCGACGACGAGGAGCTCGACGCCCGCCTGGCGGCGTTCCACGCCGGCGCCGAGGGCATCGGCCGGCGACGAGCGGCCGTCGCCGAGCTCGCGGACCGGGCCGGTGTCGTCGTCGCAGCACACGACGACGAGACACCCGAGGCCGTCCTCGAGGCCCGCCGGCTCGGCGCCCGGATCTCGGAGTTCCCGGTCACCGAGGGCGCTGCGGCCGCGGCGATCGACGTCGGACTCGGGGTCGTCGTCGGTGCCCCGAACCTCTGGCGGGGCGGGTCGCACGGCTCCGGGCTGTCCGCGCGCGCGGCGATCGCGGCCGGGCGAGCCGACGTGGTGGCGTCGGACTACCAGCTCGGGTCGCTGCTGCCGGGGCTGCGAGCGGCCGTCACCGCCGGGGTCGCACCGTTCGCCGAGCTCGTCGCGACGGTCACCCGGAACCCCGCGGAACACGTCGGACTCACCGACCGGGGGCTCCTCGCACCGGGTCGCCGTGCGGACTTCGTCGCCGTGCGCGAGGACCGTGTGGTCGGTGTCTGGCGCGACGGCCGGCAGCGGCTGTTCCGCGACTGACGGTCTCCCCCGGCCGAGTACTGCCGAGGACCACCGGGGTCAGCCGAGGACCGTCGGCGCGATGCCGAGGCCGGTCGTCATGCCGATGCCCGTGGTGACCGTCACGACGTCGACGCCCGGGACCGGCCGGTCGATGAGGAACTCCCGCCCCGGGGCCGAGGCGTAGACGCCCTGCCACCGGTCGACCACGGAGATCGGCGCACCGAACAGCCGCTCGGTCTCGGTGACGAGCAGCCGGAAGCCGTCCTCGTCCTGGAACGGTGGCGCATCGACCCCGCGCTCGTGTGTGTCCCCGACGATGACGCTGCCGTCCGGCGGTGACGTGTACATCTGGTTGAGGTCCCAGCGGATCCCCTCGGGCAGGTCGGCGGCGAGCCGGTCCCGCAGGGCACCCGCTCCGGGCATCGCGGCGAACCCCGAGTAGCGCAGCAGCGACCACCCCGTCAGCAGCGGTGTGGCGAGCGGGAAGGCGAGCGGGATCGTCGCACGCAGCATGTGGAGCCGGCAGCGGACCAGACCGATCGACTCGGCGAGCTCCGGGAAGAGCTGGTCGAGGTCGTGGTTGGCGCAGACGACGATCCGGGTCCCCTCCACGACGCCACGACCGGTGCGGACGGCGCCGGTGGTGACCTCGAGCGCGGGGGTGCGCCAGTGGAAGGTGACCCCCTGCCCGGCGAGCCAGCGCGCGATCGCGGGTGCCGCCTCCCGGGGGTCGACCTGCAGGTCGTGCGCCAGGTGCGCGCCGCCGAGGGCCGAGCCGGGATCGACCGGCACCGCCGCGGCGATCTCGGCCGCGTCGGCCAGCCGCAGGTCCGCGCCGGAGTCGCGGTACTCCTCGAGCACCGCCAGCTCCTCGGGGCGACGGGCGACGACGTGCGCGCCGCGTTCCCGCGCCGTGAACCCGGCGAGCAGCGCGAGTGCAAGCCAGCGGCGGCGTGCCTCCTGCGCGTACCCGGCCGCCTCCCCGGTCTGCGGGGTGACGCAGGCGTGCCCGAAGTTCCGGACACTCGCACCGACGACCGCGGCCGCACGGTCGACCACCGCGACGCGGGCGCCCTGCCGGAGTGCCTCGTAGGCCATGCCGAGCCCGACGATGCCCGCGCCGACCACGACGACGTCGTACCGTTCCGTCGCGCTCACCGGAACACCCGCCGCAGCCACATGGCCAGGCCCTCGGTGACGAGCACCGTGACCAGGATGAGCAGGACGATCGCGGTGACCGACGCGTAGTTCGATCCCTGCGCTGCGTTGAGGAGGTAGTAGCCGATGCCACCACCCCCGACGATGCCGAGGATCGTCGCCGCACGGATGTTCGTGTCGAGCAGGTAGAAGGTGTGCCCGAGCATCGCGCGGAACCCCTGCGGCACCGTCGCCGAAGCGTAGCGCTGCAGGCGACCCGCGCCGGTGGCCGTGACGGCGCGCTCCGGTCCGGGAGCGACCTCCTCGAGCGAGTCCGCGATCAGCTTGCCGAGGAGCCCGATTCCACCGAAGGCCAGGGCGAGGGTCCCCGCCTGCGCACCGAGCCCCGTCACGACGATGAGCACGACCGCGAGGATCGTCTCCGGGATCCCGCGGACGACGACGAGCAGCAGCCGTGCGCCGCCCCGGACCCCGCGGCCGGGAGCGACGTTGCGGGCGGCGAGGGACCCGATGACGAGCGAGAGCAGCAGCGCGAGGACGGTCGCGGCGAGGGCGATCGCGACGGTGTCGAACATCGCGCTGAACATGATGCCGGCACCGTAGCTGCCGAAGGACGGCGGCCAGAACTGCACGGCGACAGCGGGGATCTTGCCCCACACGGTGACCAGGTCACCCCAGGCGATGTCGCAGACCACGACACTGCCGACGACGACGGCCAGGGCGACCCAGCACCAGATCGCGTTCCGGACCCGGACGGGGGTCCACGGGCGGCGGAGGGTGCCCTCAACCGTCGCGGCGACCGGTCGCCGCCTGGACGGTGCGGCCTCGGTTCGCTGCCGGTCCCGCCGCCGCATCCACCGACGGGCAGCCGTGGCACCGATGCCGCGCCCGGCCGGGGCCACGCCGAGCATGGCGGCGCGCACCGAGCTGGAGACGATCTCCATCAGGACGCACAGGCCGAAGATGACGATCGCGTACCCGATGCCGAGTGAGTAGTCGAGCGACTTGAACGCGAAGGACATCTCGCGGCCGAGGCCGACGATGCCGACGTACCCGAGGATGACCGACCCGCGCAGGTTGATGTCGTTGCGGTGCAGGATCGTCGCGACCCACGACGGCAGCACCTGCGGGAGCACGCCGGCGGTGAACTGCTGCGCACGGCTCCCTCCGGCTGCCCGGATCGCGTTGCGCGGTCCTTCGTCGATCTGCTCGATGGCGTCGGCGAAGAGCTTCGAGATCATCCCGACGGAGTGGATGCCGATCGCCAGGATCCCGGGCAGCGGGCCGATCGTGAAGACCAGGACGAACACCATCGCGAGGACGACGTCCGGCACGGCCCGCGTCAGGACGCTGACGAACCGCGCGGCGGCCACCCACCCGTGGCGCGGGCTGGTGTTCGCTGACGCCAGGTACGCGACGGGGACGCTCAGCGCGGCGGCGAGCAGGGTGCCGAGCAGGACGAGCCCGACGGTGAGCGCGGTCTGCTGCAGCAGCACCGGGGCTTCCGGGAACCGAATGGTCCCCACACGCTGGAAGAAGTGCTCGGCGTTCGACCACGACGCGATGATGTTCGGGATCGAGATGTCGACCCGCGCGACCGCGACGCACGCCAGCACGCCGAGGGCGACGAGGGTCAGCACCGCAGCGGTGCGCTCCGGCGAGACCCGGCGGCGGGGTGCCCGACGGGCCACGTCCTCGGCGAGGTCCGCCGCGGACCCGGGTCGGGTGTCGAGCGTCGTCACGAGGTCCGCTCGCCCGCGTCGAGTGCGTGCAGCTCGGCCTCGATCGTGGCGAACTCGTCGGTGCTCGTCGCGACCTGCCCGTAGATCTCCATGACCTCCGCCTTGCCGAGGCCGTCGGTCCGGGTGTCGAGCACGACCTCGCCGTGCCGGAGCCCGATGATCCGGTCCGCCCACGACAGGGCCAGGTCGACCTGGTGCAGGCTGCAGAGCACCGTCAGCCCCCGGTCGGCGGCGATCTCGCGGATGAGGCGCATGACCTGCCCGCTGGACTCCGGGTCGAGGGAGGCGACCGGTTCGTCGGCCAGGAGCACCGTCGGGTCCTGCATGAGGGCCCGGGCGATCGCGACGCGCTGCTGCTGCCCGCCCGACAGGGTGTCGGCCCGCTGGTAGGCGCGGTCGAGCAGCCCGACGCGGTCGAGGTGCCCGAGTGCGGTGCGACGGAGGCCGCGCGGGTACGACCAGAGGCCGAGCCGCGGGCCACGGAGGGTCGCGAGCGCTCCGGTGAGCACGTTCTCGAGCACGGTGAGCGCCGGCACGAGTTCGAACTGCTGGAACACGAACCCGACGCGACTCCGCAGCTCGCGCAGTCGACGCCCGGTCAGGCGGTGCACCTCGGTCCCGTCCACCCGGACGCTGCCGGACGTCGGGAGTTCAAGGGCGTCGACGTGGCGGAGCAGGGTGCTCTTGCCCGAGCCCGACAGCCCGAGCAGCACGACGACCTCGCCCTGCCCGACGCGCAGCGACACGTCGCGCAACGCCGTCGTGTCGCCGAAGCGCTTCGTCAGGCCGGTGATCTCGACGGCCGGGGTACCGACCGGTGCGTGGTTCGTCATGGTGCTCCTCGGGCTGCCGTCTCGCGGTCGCCGGGTCAGGCCTGGCAGGTGGTCGACTTCGTCGTCTTGCAGATGTCGCGGATCAGGTCGTAGTACTCGTCGTCGACGGGCTTGGTGCCGTAGAAGACGCTGCGGAAGCCGTCGCTGTCGGCGCTGGTGACACCGGCGTCGATGATCTGGTCGATGGTGACGTCGGACAGTGCCTTCGTCAGCGTCGCCTTCTCGGCCGACGGCAGGGTGTCGGAGACGACGATCGGGGCGCCGGGGACCATCGTCTTCGCGACGACGCGCACGTCGTCGTTCTTCTCGACCTCGCTGTCCTCGGCGAAGCCGGCGTCGCACTCGGTGCCCGCCGCGACCTTCTGGACGCTGACGTCGTGCTTGCCGGCGAACACCGGCGTGACGTCCGTCTTCGGGTCGACGCCCGCCTTGATCAGGTTGTAGCTCGGGAACAGGTAGCCCGAGGTCGACGACGGGTCGACGAAGCAGACCTTCTTGCCGGCGAAGTCCTTCAGCGAGTCGATGTCGCTGTCCTTCGGCACGATGGCCTCGGAGTAGTACCCGGGCTTCTGCCCCTCGGCGGTGATGATGGAGGAGATCGGGGTGATCTTCGCGCCGTTGTTCTTCGCCGTGACGTAGGTGAACCCGGAGAACGACGCGACGTCGATCTTGCCCGCGACGGACGCCTCGATGAGCGCGGCGTAGTCGGTCGACTCGTGGTACTCGACCTTCTTGCCGGTCTCCTTCGCGATGTAGTCCATCAGCGGCTGGTAGTTCGTCTCGGTGTCCACGGAGTCGGGGACCACGCCGAACACGATGGTGTTCTCGTCCGCGGCGTACTGCACGGCGTCGGAGCCGCCTGCGGGGCTGCCGTCACCGGTCGCGGCGGTGGAGCCGGCGGAGCAGGAGCTGAGCGTGGCGACGAGGGCCAGGGCGCCGGCCAGCGCGACGAGCGACTTGCGTGCGGAGATGGGCATGATGACCTTTCGGGCGGTTCGGGGGGCGGGTCCGGTGCGGACGACCGCAACTGTCGCAGCCGACCGGTGGAGTGGAGTTCCGTCCCGGTACACACGGCGTGGACGGCAGGTGAACTCGGTTGGCACCTGTCCGGACAGGCCGCCGCCGCCGCTGTCGCCGCCGCCGTCAGAGCGCGAGCAGCGCGATCCCGCCGAGCACGACGACCGCGGCTCCGACCCGGGCGAGCGCACGGCCCTCGCGGAGCACCAGCACCCCGAACAGGCTGACGAGCACGACACTGACCTCGCGCATCGGTGCGACGAGGGCCACGGGAGCGATGCCGATCGCGACCAGCACGAGGATGTACGACAGCGGCGACAGCACCCCGAACGCGAGCACCCGCGGCCAGTGCTCCCGCAGCACGGGCAGGACCTCGCGCCGCCGCGACCCGAGGGCCAGTCCGAAGAACACGACCTCGACGGCAGTGCACCCGACCATGAACGCGACCGGCGCGACGCCGAGGTCACGGACGACGTAGGCGTCCCAGATCGTGTACGCGGCGATGGCCACACCGGTGAGCAGCCCCGCGACCAGCCCCGGGTCGATCCGCCTCCCCGGGAGCTCCGTCGACGTCGTCCCCCGGTCGGCGAGCCCGGCCGCGACCACGCCGACGAGCACCAGGAGCCCGCCGACCAGGGCGATCCAGTGCGGTCGCTCCCCCAGGAGCACGATCGCCAGGACGACGCTGATCGTCGGCCCGGTCCCGCGCGCCGTGGCGTACACCGTCGACAGCCGCCCGACCCGGTACCCCCGCTGCAGCACCAGCATGTACAGGACGTGCAGCACCCCGGACGCGGCGACGCCGAGCACGAACCCGCCGGGCTCCGCGTCACCGAGGCCCCCGGTGAACGGGACCGCACCGATCCAGACCAGCACGCTCGACACCGCGCCGAGCCACAGGAACGGCATCCCGATCCGGCTCACCCCGTGGGCGATGACGTTCCACCCCGCGTGGGCGACGGCGGCGGACAGGACGAGGAGGACGGCGAGCGGTGTCACGGCAGGACCTTCTGCCCGGCGCGCGGCGCGTCGGGCGAGGTCCTCCAGGCTTTTGTCCGTTCAGATGACGGCCCGCGTTCGGTGGCGGACCGTGGCGCCGCTCGGACCAGTCGGACGGGGAGTCCCGGAACCCTAGGCGCTGTCGGGACGGACGCTAGCACCGCGGCCGACCCGGCCGCCACCCTGTCCGGACAGGCACGAGCCGCCGTTCAGGTCACGTTCTGCGGGCGTTCCCGTCATCGCCGAGCCGCGTCCGGCCCGAGGACGCGCGACAGACGGACTGGAGGCCCGTGGCGGGCTCGCCACGGGCCTCCCGTCCGTCACGTGGTGCGTTCGACGCGACCCTTGACGAAGAAGAGCACGGCGAGCGCGAGCACTGGGTAGGCGAAGTTGAACAGGCCGGCGAGGCTGACCAGTTCGCCGCCCCCGGCGGTCGCGGTGCTGGTGTCGATCCCGCCGGTGGCGAGGATCGTCGTGGGATCGGTCGCCGCGTGCAGGAGCATCGCGGGGACGATGCTGCCCGTGACCCGCATCGACAGGTAGAACATCGTGCCGATGCCGAAGGTGTAGAGGACGGTGACCGCGACCGTCTGCACCGCCGTCCCACCGATGGCGTTGGCCGCGTGCATCAGCCCGAACAACAGCGACGAGAGCAACGCGACCGTGCGTTCCGTGTGGTGACCGCGGCGGAGCAGGTTGACCGCGACGCCGCGGGCGATGAGCTCCTCGGCGAACCCGATGCAGAGGCCGAGGAAGAACACCGCGAAGACCACGGAGACCGAGTACGACGACCAGCTCGTCGCCGCGACACGGATGAGGATCGGGACGACCAGCAGCGCCACGGCGATCCACATCCACCCGCGTCCCCGGACGGGTTGCCGTCCGAACACCTCGCGTCCCCACCCGAGGCTGCGGACGAAGAGCAGCGTCAGCAGCCCCATCACGATGATCGGCAGGGCGATGCCGACGATGACCGCGCCGGGGGTGGCGAACAGCTCTTCGGTGGTGATCCCGCTGGCCAGGGTGCGAGCGTTGAGCCAGCCGATGCCCTCGTAGACGGCCAGGTAGACGACGACGGCCAGCACGGCCCGCCACCATCCGCCGCGGTTCCAGAAGCGGCGCCAACCGTTCTCGGTGTCCGACGGAGCGGTGCGCTGTCCGGTTGCCATGACGGCCTTCCTGGTCCGGGGTGACGGGCTGGCGAATGGTCGGTCGCCCTCACCGTACCGGCTGACGCCGCCCGCGCGGCCGTCGATGGGCCCGATGACATCGACAGCCTGCTGATAACTTCGGCACCATGTCCAGACCCCGTGGAACCGCACCGCTGCTCGTCGGCCTCGGGGGCGCCATCGCCGGCGCGCTCCTCGGGTACTGGGGAGGGACCCTGATGCTCGCGGTCGACGGCGCAGCGTCCACCGACGCCGACCGGCCGACCTACCCGCTCATCGTGGTGATCGTGGCGGCGATGATCGGGATCGGGATCCCGCTGATCACCATCGCCTGGTACTTCAGGCGGAAGGTCTCGCTCGAGGACACACCACACCGGGTCCAGGCCACGTGGATCGGCCTCGCCTGGGGAACGATCGCGATGCTGGTGGCAGGGACCGTCAACGGACCCGCCACCCTGCTGCCGGGCGGAGCGATCTGGCCCGGCCTCGTCGAGGAGTTCCTGAAGCTCCTGCTCCCGGTCATCCTGCTGCTCGCCGCACAGACCTACCGTTCTCCCCGGCTCGGCGTGTGGCTCGTCCTCGTCGTCGCGGGCTGGCTGGGGTTCCTCGAGGGCGTCAGCTACATCATCACGTCACTCGACCCGATCCTCGACGGCGGCGCGGCACCCTCGGATGCACCGTTCATCATGATGATGGACGTGGTCGTCCGCATCATCGCGGAGGTCTCCCACCCGCTCATCACCGTGGGCGCCGCCGTCGTCATCTGGCTCGCTGCGAAGCGGTACCCGCGGGCCAAGGCCGTCGGCATCGGCGTCCTGGCCTACCTCGGTGCAGCCGCCATCCACGGCCTCAACGACGCCGTGATCGACGGGCCGGTCCGCGACTGGAACGTGCCGGTCAGCATCGCGCTCGAGGCCGTGTACGTCGTCGCGATCTTCGTGTTCTGGTTCCGCCCGCAGGTGCGGCGGTTGAGCGCACACGACGTCGATGGCGCTCGCGTCCGCTAGGACGAGCACGAACGTCAGTCGCGATCGCTGCCCTGCGGCTTCGGCAGGTACGGCTGGATCGCTGCGGCGAGGGCGGCGGGAGTCATCGACTGCAACCACATCGTGCCCGGCCCGTGCACCTCGGCGAGGAACATCGAGTCGCCGAACACCTTGTTCTTGATGCCCTTCACGGTGGCGAACTCGACGGGCATCCCAGCCCGGTACATCGCCAGGTGCCCCGGGTGGATCAGCAGTGACTCTCCCGCGGCGAGCTCGACCTCGGTGAGCTCCCCGGCGAGCTGCACCCAGGCGGTCCCGGTCCCGCTCAGCGTCTGGAACACGACACCGGCGCCGCCGAAGATGCCGGCGCCGAGCCGCTTCTGCAGCCCCACCGACACGTCGACGCCGAGGGTGCTGGCCGTGTACGAGCCGTTCTGCACCATGTAGGTGTCGGCCGCGTCGACCGTGATCTCCCGGATCGTGCCCGGCAGCTGCGCGGCGATGCTGAGCTGCCCACCGGTGCGCGGCGCCGTGTACCGGGTGAGGAACAGCTGCCCACCACCGAGCACCCGCTTCAACCCGTTCAGGAATCCACCGCCGCCAGCGTGCGTGGTCGAGGTGTCCATCTCGAACCCCGTGGTGAGCCAGGCGATGTCTCCGCCCTCCGCGACGACCTGCTCGCCGGCGTCGAGGGTGATGTGCAGGACGGGCATGGTCGTGCCGGTGATGGTGCTGTGCATCGTGGTCTCCTCGGAGTGGTGGGCGTCGCTTACGGGGTGACGGTGGCGTGCTGCTCGCGGTTGCGTCGGTCCTCGCGGATGACACTGACGACCCCGATCGCGAGGAAGAGCCACAGCACGAGTTCCGCGTTGCCGACGATCAGGTCGGTGGGAGTCTGCCCCTGGGACATGGATGCCGCGGGGACGACGTCGCTGCCGGAGAGGTAGAGCACCCAGTCGGTGAACGCGTGCACGAGCACCCCGGCCCAAAGCCGCCCTGTCACGCGGCGGATCCAGTAGTAGGTCGCTCCCACGACCGAGAGACCGGCGACCTGGATGACGATGACCAGCGGCGGGTTGCCGGCGACGATGCTGCCGGGGATGTGGATGAGCGCGAAGACGAGCGATGTGACCAGCAGGGTCACGAATTCGCCGTGTCGTTCGCGGACGGCGGCGAGCAGGACACCGCGGATCGCGAGTTCTTCACCGAGGCCGACCAGCAGCGTCCCGACGGCCACCAGCGCGATGATCCCGATCCCTCGCTCGGCCCACGGGATCTGCGTGCTCTCGACGAGGTACGTCCCGACCGCGAGGACCGGGATCACGAGCAGGTACCAGCGGTGCGGCGTCATCGTCGGCGTCGGACGTTCCCGCCACACCGCACGGCCGTTCCCCGCCCAGCGGACGGCGAGCAGCAACAGGACGATGCCGATCGGCAGGGGGATCAGGTGCCCGAGGGCGAACTGCGCGGCCTCGTGGTCGTCGCTCACCAGATCGCTGAGCACGTTGCCGAGACCGGCTGCCAGGAGGACGTAGACGACGATCGCCACCAGCGCGGTCAGCACGCCGTGCCGGCGGACCCACCCGCGGGCGGCGGACACGGCGCTCACGCGAGGCTCCGCGTCGGGCGCAGGCCACTGGCGACGCGCTCGTCCGCACCGCGGACCACGAAGAAGACCGCCACCAGGCTGAGGGCCCAGGCGGGGAAGAGCAGGACCCCGACGACACCGGCGAACGGCGCGACCGCGCCGGTGCCCTGGATGAAGAGGGAGAAGTCCCACAGGGCGTGCAGCGCCATCGCCGGCAGGAGTGTCCCCGCCACCCGACGCAGGACGTACAGGACGTTGCCGAACATGAACGCGGAGAACACCTGGCTGAGGGTCGACGCGACCGATTGGCCGAGGACGATGTTGACCAGGTGCATGAGCGCGAACGCCGCAGTCGTGATCAGCCACACCCACACCTCCGGCATCCGGCTCCGCAGGGCGACGAGCAGCACCCCGCGAACCGTGACCTCCTCCGTGAACCCCACCAGGAGCAGCACGAGCGCCGCCGCGAGGAAGGCGCCACTGACAGCGCTCCACTCGGAGCCGATCAGGCCCGCGATCGCGATCAGGGCCATCAGCGCGGGAGCGATCAGCGCCCACCGGTGCCGGCTCGGTTCCCGCTCCCGCAGCACCGGCCGCCACCACCCCAGCCCGGTGATCACCGCAGCGAGGACGATGCTCGCGATGATCAGCGACAGGCCGGACCCGAAGAACAGGTTCCGGGCGTTGTCCCCCCACTCCGGGAACGGGATGCCGCTGGACAGCTGCACCACCGTGATCAACGCCAGGTAACCGACGAAGACCGCGAACCCGATCCAGACACGTGGTGTGACCCGCATGGAGGCTCCCCTGATCCGAGGCACCCTCATGGCGGCTCCCAACCAGTATGCCGGAGGGTCCGCGCGCAGGTACGGCCGACTGAAGGGGACGCACCGACAGGCGGACTGGAGGCCCGTGGCCGTGCCCGCCACGGGCCTCCAGTCCGGCACGCGGTGCGCCGCGGCGGCCGCTACGCGGCCACGAGGTACTCGTCCCACTCCGCCTGCGGACGCTCGATGCCGCGCACAACCCACGAGGACCCGTGCGGCACCTTCGGCGGGAACCGGAGGCGCCACCCCATCTCCTGTGGGGTGCGGTCGCCCTTGGTGTTGTTGCAGGCCAGGCAGCAGGCGACGAGGTTCTCCCACGAGTCCTGCCCACCGCGCGACCGCGGGTGCACGTGGTCGATCGTGGTGGCGTGGCGGCCGCAGTAGGCACAGTGGTTGCCGTCCCGACGCAGCACACCGCGACGGGACACCGGCACGAGCCTGGAGTGCGGGATGCGCACGTAGCGGGTGAGGATGATGACGGACGGACGGTCGTAGCTCGACGTCGACCCGGTGACCGGGTGTTCGACGTCGGCGGCGACGATGGCGGCCTTCTGGTTCATGACCAGCACGAGGGCTCGTCGGAACGAGATCACCGCGAGGGGCTCGTAACCGGCGTTGAGGACGAGAGTGCGCATGGGTTCCCTTCCGACGTGCCTGGACGGCTTCCAGGCGCTGCGGGTGCGTCGGACCGACGACGCGAACGGGTGAGGACGACCTGTTCACACCCCTGGAACCACGAAGAGCACCACCCGGATGGGCAGTGCTCTCGTCATGCAGGGGCGTGCTCGTGCACGCAGGCTGTGCTCGACCATATGTCGACGCGCGCGCGCCGACCCATGGTGCGGGTCGTGCGGAACATCGACATGAGGTCTCCTGTTCGCGCCGGTGCGGACCGGTGCAGCGTCAGGTTAACCCAGAAACCGGCCCGGCACGAGAGTGCGCGGGCCGGTTCCGGTGAAGTTCACACGCCGGAGGGGCAGTGGTCGCTAGATGCCGAAACGGACGATGTGGTAGTCGCTGGTCCAGATCGGGCGGATCTGCACGGTGCCACCGGGCTTCGGGGCGTCCATGATCATGCCGTTCCCCATGTAGAAGCCGTCGTGCGCCTCGTTGTTGAAGATGACGACGTCACCGGGCTGCGCCTCGGACTCGGGGATCGTGGTGCCGGCCTGGTCCTGCAGCGGCACCGAGTGCGCGAGGTTGATGCCGTACTGGGCGTACACGAACATGATGAAGCCCGAGCAGTCGAAGCCCGACGGGTCCGCGCCACCGAAGACGTAGGGGGTGCCGATGTACTGCTTGCCGGTGGCGACCACGGCCGGCAGCGAGAACGGGGTGTCGGCGGCGGACGAGCTGGCCGCGTACTCGGCGGCGGTCGGCCCGGTGTACGAGGAGTACTGCTTCGCCGTCGCGGCCCGGGCGGACTGGGTCTGCTCGGCCTGCTCGGCGGCTTCCTTGGCTGCGGCGGCCTGGTCGGCGGCGGCCTGCTTGGCGGCCTTCTCGGCGCCGAGCGTCGCGGTGGAGGTTGCGCCGAAGCCGTCACGGCTCGTGTCGGCGAGCGCCACGGCGTCGGAGACCGACAGCTCCTGGCTCTGCGTGGCACGGACCTGGCGCTGGGCGTCGGCGACGGCGGTCGAGTTGCCGGAGGTCGTCGCGGCGAAGGCCGGGGCGACCGCGACCGTGCCGAACATTCCGGCGGCCACGGTGAGGACGACCGGCGCGAGGAACTTGCGCTTGCGCGACGACGAGCTTGCCTTGGCGGTGTTCGCTGCGGCCGCGGCCTGCGCGGCACGACGACCACCGGGCAGCGGGGCGGAGCGCACCGGCACGACCTTGCGGACCGGGCGGCCCTCGGTCTCGCGCACGGCCCGCCGGGTGAGCGGGGCGGTGGTGGCGTTCTCGGTGTTCGTCGGGTTCGCGGGCGTCTGGTCGTCCGCGGCGGTACCGGTCTGCGTCAAGAGGTGGGTCTCCAACGTCTCGTCATCACGCCGCCGTGGGTGTCCGGCGGCGTGCAACCCCATCCGTTCGTCATCGTTTCCGATCGAGGCAGGAGACGGGTTCGAGACGTCCTGCCACGGGTCTCCGGCTCAGGGGCAGCGCGGCGACTCGGACGAGTGTACGGAGGCGTCGTTACCGTGTCGAGACCAAACGCCCCGGAGGTAACGAAACGGTAAAGACTCTCAGGGACGACCAGGAACGGTCAGTCCCGCTCGATGTAGACGTGCTGTGCGACCTCGATGGGCAGCTCGATGCCCGAGTCCTCGCCCTCGACGCGGACCGCGACGTAGGCGCCCGCACGCTGCACGCTCGCCATGCGCCCGGGCATGACCCCGGCGGTGCGGAGCTGGTGCAGGAGCTCCGGTTCGAACTGCACGGGCTCGCCCAGGCGTCGGACGACCCCGGTCGTGACGGCGTCGGTGCCCTCGGTCGCGGCGACGATGTTCTGGACACCGTCGAGGAACCCGGCGGCCGCGGGGCCACCGATCTCGGCCAGTCCGGGGATCGGGTTGCCGTACGGCGATTCCGTCGGGTTGCCGAGCATCTCGAGCAGGCGGACCTCGACCTGCTCGCTCATGACGTGCTCCCACCGGCAGGCCTCGTCGTGCACGAACGCCCAGTCGAGTCCGATGACGTCGGCCAGCAGGCGTTCGGCCAGACGGTGCTTGCGCATCACGTGGGTGGCACGGGAACGACCTTCGTCGGTGAGCTCCAGGTGGCGGTCACCGGAGACGACGACCAGGCCGTCGCGCTCCATGCGGGCGATGGTCTGCGAGACCGTCGGGCCCGAGTGTCCGAGGCGCTCGGAGATGCGCGCGCGCAGCGGCACGATCGCCTCTTCCTCGAGGTCGAGGATGGTGCGAAGGTACATCTCCGTGGTGTCGACGAGATCGGTCACGGTCCGCCTCTCATGTCTGGGCCCAGCGCCGACCACACTACTTGTTCGCACCGACGAACACCGACCGGCGCCCGGGTGCACGTGAGAAAGGGTCATCCGACGCGGTGGACGGGTGGGCCGAACCCTCCCCGTCCGGCCGGTACACGGGCTCGGGCAGGCGGATCGTCGTCGGTAGGATCGGTGCATGGCAGACATCGTCATCCCGGCCGAACTCCTCCCCACCGACGGTCGCTTCGGCTGCGGTCCGTCGAAGATCCGCGGCGCCCAGCTCGAGTCCCTCGTGACGCGCGGTGCCACGATCCTCGGCACCTCGCACCGCCAGAAGCCCGTGAAGGACCTGGTCGGCAGCGTCCGCTCCGGCCTCGCCGACCTGTTCCAGGTCCCCGAGGGCTACGAGGTCGTCCTCGGCAACGGCGGCTCGACCGCGTTCTGGGACGCCGCCGCGTTCGGCCTCATCGAGCGCCGTGCCGAGAACCTGTCCTTCGGCGAGTTCGGGTCGAAGTTCGCCAAGGCCGCAGCGGCCCCGTGGCTCGAGGCTCCGCACGTCGTCGAGGCACCGGGTGGCTCCCTCGCCGCACTCGAGCCGGTCGAGGGCGTGGACGTCTACGCCTACCCGCACAACGAGACCTCGACGGGCGTCATGGCTCCGGTCGTCCGCGCGACCGGTGACGCCGGCGCCCTCACCGTCGTCGACGCGACCAGCGCCGCCGGTGGCGCCCTGTTCGACGTCAGCGCCACCGACGTCTACTACTTCGCCCCGCAGAAGAACTTCGCCTCGGACGGCGGCCTGTGGCTCGCGCTGCTCTCCCCCGCCGCGATCGAGCGGATCGAGCGGATCGCCGCCTCCGACCGGTACATCCCGGAGTTCCTGTCGCTCAAGAACGCCGTCGACAACTCGCGCCTGAACCAGACCCTGAACACCCCGGCGATCTCCACGCTGCTGCTCCTCGACGAGCAGGTGCGGTGGATGAACGAGTCCGGTGGCCTGGCGTGGGCGGACCTCCGCACGAAGACCTCGTCGTCGACCATCTACGACTGGGCCGAGGCCAGCGACTGGGCGACCCCGTTCGTCACCGACCCCGCCGCTCGCTCCCAGGTCGTCGCCACGATCGACCTCGACGACTCGATCGACGCCAAGGCCGTGGCCGCGACCCTGCGTGCGAACGGCATCGTCGACACCGAGCCGTACCGGAAGCTCGGTCGCAACCAGCTGCGCGTCGCGACGTTCACCGCGATCGACCCGGACGACGTCGCGAAGCTCGTGCGCGCGATCGACTTCACGATCGACGCCCTGCGCTGACCTCGGGGACACCCGACGGAACGAGGACGGGCCCGGCACCACCGGATCGGTGGTGCCGGGCCCGTTCGTCGGTCCGGGTGGGTCAGGCGCGGTGGAAGCCCGGGTCGGCCTCGCCGGCGTCGAGCTGGTCGACCTCGAGGTCGGCGTCGGGCTCGAAGGGCTGCACGCGGCGGGCACGGCGACGACGGGGCGGTTGCGGGGCCTCGTCCTCGGTGGCGGAGGTGTCAGTGTCGCTGTCGCTCACGTCGGCGAGCGCATCGACGTCCACACCCTCGATGTCGTCGTCGTCCGACTCGTCGAGGTCGTCCTCGTCGGCGTCGAACTCGTCGTCATCGTCATCGTCATCGTCCGACTCGTCGTCGTCCTCGTCGTCATCCGAGTCGTCGTAGTCGTCGTCCTCGTCCGAGTCCTCGTCGTCGTCCGACTCGTCGTCGTCCTCGTCGTCGTCCTCATCCGACTCGTCGTCGTAGTCCTCGTCGTCCGAGTCCTCGTCCGCCGCGTCCTCACCCTCGTGCTCCTGCGCAGCCCGGTACTCGGCCAGTCGCTCCGACCACGGCACCCACTCGGGCGCGACGAGCGAGCCGTCCCCGGGCATCAACTCGACCTCGAGCACGGTGGGTTCGTCGTCGCCGATCTTCGCAACACTGACGGTCCAGCGCCACCCGGGGTACCCGGGCAGGCGGTTGGCGAACAGGACGGACACGACGCCGTCCCCTTCGTCCACCGTGCCGACGGGTGCGCCGACGGTCGACTCGGGGGTGACCTCGAGCAACGCCTCGCGCGCCAGGTCGGTGTAGTTGATGGACGCTGCGTCGGTGGACACGGCGTCAGTGGACACGGCGTCAGTCGACGCTGCGTCGGGAGCCGTCTCGGCCCCTGCTGTCTCGGACTCGGTCATGGGGTCACGCCTCCAACTGGTCTGCGACGTGCCGCAGGATGGCGGCGATGCGATCGCCGTTCTTCGGGTAGCGGCCGTGGCGGAGGTCTCCGCTGATCCGGTCGAGTTCCTTCACCAGGTCCTCGACGATCACGGCCATGTCGTCCGCGGAGCGACGGGTCATCCGCGACAGCGACGGCTGGGGCTCGAGCAGCCGCACGGACAACGCCTGCGACCCCTTCTTGCCCTGGACGACGCCGTACTCGAGCCGCGTGCCGGCCTTGACGGTCACGACGCCGTCGGGCAGCGAGGACGCGTGCAGGAACACCTGGTCGCCGTCGTCTCCGGTGATGAAGCCGAAGCCCTTGTCGTCGTCGTAGAACTTGACCTTGCCGGTGGGCATGCGTGGACTCCTCGAGGTCGTGGTACGGCCGTGGTGCGTCGGATATCCTGGGTCGATGGCCAAGCCGACCCGATCAACCGGGAACCCGCAGGACTCCGCAGAACCCCCGGTGACGTTCAATCGTACCGAACGCGCTCTGGCGTTCATGATCGGTGGGATCATCATCCTCGGCCTGCTCTGCTTCGTCGCGATGATCATCATGTGGCTCACCGCTCCCAGCGCCCAGGGTGCGATGCCGTGGCCGGTGGTCATGGCGATCCCGCTCTACGGCTTCCCGATCGCCATGGTGCTGGTCTTCACGCTCCTCGGCATCACCTGGACACGTCGCGCACGAGCGAACCGGACGGCTCGCTGACGTCCGCCCCGGACGCTGGCACCGGACGATGACGACCACCGCCGACCTCGCCGCCCGACTCCGGGCGATGCCGGACGATGCGCTCGAGCGCCTCGTCGCGGCGAGGCGACTCCCCACCGCTGCACTCGCCGAGACCGGCCCGCAGCGCATCACCGACTTCTTCGACCTCGCCGAGGCGCTCCGGAGCGACGACGCGGTGGACGCCGCCGTCGAGCACCTGCCGCGCGCCACGATCCTCGCGCTGCGTGACGGCGGCGCCGTCGACGCACTCGGCCCCGCGATCGAGCTCGGCCTCGCCGACGAGGACGGCGCCGTCGACGACGCGGTCGCCGCACGCGTGGCCGCCCACCCCGACCTCACCTCGCTCGACGAGCAGCCTGGAGGCCCGGAGCAGGTCCGCCCCGCTGCCCCCGCCCTCGACGACGCGGCCCTCGAGCGTGCGCGCACCACCGGCGCGGAGCAGGCGTTCGCGACGATGACGGTGCTCGCCGAGCTGCTGCGGGCGGTCGACGCCGGCGCGGTCCGCGAACTCGTCAAGGGCGGGATCGGCATGCCGCTCGCCCGCACCCTGGCCGAACGCATCGGCACCGATGCCGAGCTCGTCGCCGGTCGCCTGGCGCTGCTCGACAGCATCGGGTTCGCCGACCCCGACACCGGACGCTGGATCGTCACCGACCCCGGGCACGCGTGGTTGCTCGCAAGCTGGCCGGAGCGCTGGGTGTCGCTGGTGGCCGCGTGGTCGGACACGCTCCCGCCCGCCGTGCACCAGGTGCTCGAGCTGGCCGACGGGGACCTGCGCGACCTCGTGCCGCTCGGGCGCTGGGCGTACCCGGCGGGCTCCCGCTGGCTCGATGCCCTGCTGCTCGACGTCGCCGGCACCGCGGCGTCGCTCGGCCTGGCCGTCGACGGCATCGTGACGAGCACCGGCCGGGCACTCCTCGACGGCGACGCCGACCAGGCCTCCGACGACCTGCCGGGCACCGTCGAGCGGGTCTACCTGCAGCACGACCTCACCGTCATCGCACCGGGGCCGCTCGCGCCGGTGGACGACGACGCCCTGCGCACCGTCGCCGTGCTCGAGGCACCGGGCCTCGCGGCGCGCTACCGCATCTCCGAGGACACCCTGCGCGCGGCGTTCCGGGCCGGACACTCCCGCGACGACCTGCTGTCCCTGCTCGGACGGCTGTCGGCCACCGGGATCCCGCAGCCCCTCGCCTACCTGATCGACCAGGTGGCCGGACGCGACGGCAGCATCGTCGTCGACCGGGGGCCGGGCGGCGTCGGGACCGAGGTCCGCGGCACCGCCGACCAGCTCGACCTCGTCGGGGTGGACGCCGAGCTCCGGCAGCTCGCGTGGGAGCGGCCCGACCTGACGACGCTGACCACGCGCTACCCGCCGCACGTCGTGCACACCGCGCTCGAGGACCAGCGCTACCCGGCCGTCCTGACGACCGCAGCCCGCCCCGAGGCGCACCACGGGCCTCCCGGCCGGCGCAGCCCCACCGGACGCTCGCCGGAGCAGTCGGCGCACGCACTCGTCGAACGGCTCCGCCTGACGACGCAGCGCGGCGACGCGGAGCCGGAGCAGGAGTGGCTCGGTCGGCAGATCGACCTGGCCGTGCGCGGACGCACGCCGATCCGTGTGACCGTCCGGATGCCGGACGGCTCGGAGCGGCCGTTCTCGATCGTGCCGACCTCGGTCGCGGCCGGACGCGTCCGCGGGCGGGACACGGCCGTCGACGTCGAGCGGACCCTGCCGCTGTCACTCGTGGTGTCGGTCGAGAGCGACGCCTGAGCCGCGCGGTCACCCGCACGCAGGTGCCGACGGCTAGGCTGGCAGGTCATGAACGGACCGCTGATCGTGCAGAGCGACCGCACCGTGCTCCTCGAGGTCGCGCACCCCGATGCCGAGGACGCACGCCACGAGCTCGCGGCCTTCGCCGAGCTCGAACGCGCTCCCGAGCACGTGCACACCTACCGGATCACCCGCCTCGGACTCTGGAACGCGCGCGCCGCGGGCCACGACGCCGAGGCGATGATCGACACCCTGGAACGCTTCGCGAAGTTCCCCGTGCCGCAGAGCGTCACGGTCGACATCCGCGACACGGTCTCGCGCTACGGACGGCTCGTGATCCGTCGCGAGGAACGGCCCGACGCGCCCGTGATCGCGAACTCCCCCACCGAGGAACTCGAGCGGCTGCCGCTCCTGCTCCTCACCGCCGAGGACCCGTCGGTGCTGGCCGAGGTCATCCGGTCGAAGCGCATCAAGCCGTTGCTCGGCGACATGCGGTCCTCGACCGAGGTCGAGCTGCAGCCGTGGGCGCGGGGACAGATCAAGCAGGAGCTCGTGAAGCTCGGCTGGCCGGCGGAGGACCTGGCGGGCTACACCCCGGGCCAGCCGCACCCGATCGACCTGGACACCGCCGAGTGGCACATGCGGCCGTACCAGGAGCAGGCGGTCGACACGTTCTTCGCCCAGGGCTCCGGCGTCGTCGTGCTGCCCTGTGGCGCGGGCAAGACGCTCGTCGGCGCTGGTGCGATGGCGACCGTCAAGGCGACCACGCTCATCCTCGTGACGAACACCGTCTCGGCGCGGCAGTGGCGCACCGAGCTCCTCAAGCGCACGACCCTGACGCCGGAGGACATCGGCGAGTACTCGGGCAGCGTCAAGGAGATCCGGCCGGTCACGATCGCGACCTACCAGATCCTCACCGCCCGCCGGAAGGGTGAGTACACGCACCTGTCGCTCCTCGACGCCCTCGACTGGGGGCTCATCGTCTACGACGAGGTGCACCTGCTGCCCGCGCCGGTGTTCAAGCTGACCGCCGACCTGCAGGCCCGCCGACGCCTGGGTCTCACCGCGACGCTCGTGCGCGAGGACGGCCGCGAGGGCGACGTCTTCTCACTCATCGGGCCGAAGCGGTACGACGCCCCGTGGAAGGAGATCGAGGCGCAGGGCTACATCTCGCCGGCCTCCTGCTACGAGGTCCGCATCGACCTGCCGCACCAGGACCGCCTGGAGTACGCGGCGTCGAGCGACGACGAGCGCTACCGGCTCGCCGCGACGTCCCCGGCCAAGACCCCGGTGGTGCGGGAACTCATCGAGAAGCACCGCGGTGAGCAGATCCTGGTGATCGGGCAGTACATCGACCAGCTCGACGAACTGGCTGCGTCGCTCGACGCCGCGGAGATCACGGGGGCGACCCCGGTCGACGAACGGGAGCGGCTGTACGACGCGTTCCGGTCCGGCGAGGTCGACGTGCTCGTCGTCTCGAAGGTCGCGAACTTCTCGATCGACCTGCCCGACGCGACCGTCGCCATCCAGGTCTCCGGCTCGTTCGGGTCCCGGCAGGAAGAGGCGCAGCGGCTCGGCCGGCTCCTCCGCCCGAACAAGGACGGCCTGCCCGCGTCGTTCTACACGCTCGTGGCCCGGGACACCGTCGACCAGGACTTCGCGCAGAACCGGCAGCGGTTCCTGGCGGAGCAGGGCTACTCGTACACGATCCTCGACGCCGACCAGGTCCAGACGCCCGTGGGCTGACGTACGAACCGCTCTCAGGAAACCCCGAGGGAACAGTCAGAAGATAAGACCATGAGCGATGGCCCCAAGATCCTGATCGTCGACGACGAGCCGAACATCCGCGACCTCCTGACGACCTCGTTGCGCTTCGCCGGCTTCGCCGTGCGTGCGGTGGGCAACGGAGCACAGGCGATCTCCGCCGTGCTGGAAGAAGAGCCGGACCTCATCATCCTCGACGTGATGCTGCCCGACATGAACGGCTTCGGCGTCACCAAGCGCCTGCGTTCCTCGGGCTACACCTCGCCGATCCTGTTCCTGACGGCGAAGGACGACACCGAGGACAAGATCACCGGCCTCACCGTCGGCGGCGACGACTACGTCACCAAGCCGTTCTCGCTCGACGAGATCGTCGCCCGCATCAAGGCCATCCTCCGTCGCACCATGAACGACGAGGAAGACGCGATCATCCGCGCCGGCGAGCTCACGATGGACCAGGACACGCACGAGGTCACGATCGGCGACGCGCAGATCGAGCTCTCGCCCACCGAGTTCAAGCTGCTCCGCTACCTGATGCTCAACCCGAACCGCGTGCTGTCGAAGGCGCAGATCCTCGACCACGTGTGGGAGTACGACTTCAACGGCGACGCGGGCATCGTCGAGAGCTACATCTCGTACCTGCGCCGCAAGCTCGACCAGTACTCCGCCGAGCCGATCATCCAGACCAAGCGCGGCTTCGGCTACATGCTGAAGGCGTCCAAAGCTTCGTAGGAGCAGGAGTCCCGCGGGGCTCGACTTCACGGCGGTCGTCCGGTTTCACCGGGCGGCCGCTGTCTATCGTTGGGGCAGCATGCACACGCGAATGAACCACTGGTGGGACGGGATCTCCCTGCGCACCAAGATCACCGGGATCACGGTGCTGCTCGTCGCGCTCGGATTGCTCGTCGCCGGACTCGGCACGATGACCGTGCTGTCCACCTACCTCATGCAGCAGCTCGACAACACGGTCAAGCAGACGACCGAACAGCTCGAGGGCCAGAACATCAGCGACGGCGAGCAGTACTGCAAGCTGTCCGTCGTGGTGTCGCAGAGCGCCTACGTCGCCGCGTACGATGCCGACGGCGACCGGATCTGCCAGACGAAGGCGTCGAGCCGGCCCGACGTCCGCGAAGCCACCCTGGTCGAGGCCTCGCAGGCGAACCAGCGCATCTCGCTCTACGACAGCCAGCACAACCACGAGTGGCGTGCGCAGATCATCCCGGCCTCGCTGCAGAACCAGTCCGACGGCACCACCGAGACCGGCTACGTGCTCATCGCGGTCTCCAGCGCCGGCACCGACGAGACGATCGGCAAGTTCACCGCGATCTTCCTCGGGTTCGGTGCCTCGGTCATCCTGCTCGGCGCCATGCTCACCCGGCTGCTCGTCACCGCGACCTTCGACCCGCTGCGCGACGTCGAGGACACTGCCGCACGGTTCGCCGCGGGTGACTTCAACCAGCGCCTCGAGGCCGACACCCCGAACACCGAGGTCGGCCGACTCAACCGCTCCCTCAACGTCATGCTCGAGCGGATCGACTCCGCGTTCGAGGACCGTGAGCGCACCATCGCCCAGATGCGCCGGTTCGTCGGGGACGCCTCGCACGAGCTCCGCACGCCGCTGGTGTCCCTGCGCGGGTACGCCGAGCTGTACCGGATGGGTGCCCTGCGCAAGGAAGAGGACGTCGCCCAGGCGATGGAGCGCATCGAGAAGGAAGCGCAGCGGATGGGCCTGCTCGTGCAGGACCTGCTGCAGCTCGCCCGCATCGACGAGTCGAAGCCGCTCGAGCTCGGCCCGGTCGACCTCGTCGCCATCGCCCGCGACTCGGCGCTCGACACGATGGCTTCCAACCCCGACCGCGAGATCCAGGTCCTCGTCGAGGACTCCCTGACCGGCGAGAGCGTGCCCCAGGCCGTCCGCCCGTCGGCGTCGTCGTCCATCGGCTCTCCGGACTCCGGTGAAGCACCGCCCGTGTCGCCCACCTCGGCGAACACCACCGGGCCGATCGCGTTCTCGCGCCAGACCATCGCGCGTCTGCGGGCCCGTCGGACCCGCGCCATGAACATCGACGCCGGTGCCGCACCGACCGACGAGACCACCCCGCTGCCCACGGTCGTGCTGCCGAAGCGGCCGCCGATCGTCCTGGCGGAAGAGAACAAGATCCGCCAGATCGTCACGAACCTGATGGGCAACGCCATGCGGTTCACGGCGAACGACGACCCGATCGAGATCGGCATCGGCGTGGACGACGAGCGCGGCATGGCACACCTCGATGTGATCGACCACGGTGAGGGCATCCCGCCGCAGCTGCGCGAGAAGATCTTCCAGCGCTTCTGGCGCGCGGACACCTCGCGCGCGCGGGACACCGGCGGCTCGGGCCTCGGGCTCGCCATCGTGTCCGGCATCGTCGCGGCGCACCACGGCTCCGTCGAGGTCTTCGACACCGAGGGCGGCGGCGCCACCTTCCGCGTCTGGCTCCCCCTGCTCCCCCGCGACTTCGCCGCCTGACCCGGGCGCGCCGCTGCTCGAGGTAGCGCTAACTGCCGCCCATCCTCCGCCCTCACGGCGCAACGTGCGACCCGGGTGACGAACGCACGGCGTGTTGTGCGACCGCCGCGAGCAAGCGTCGGACCCTTCGGAGGGACAACCCGCCGACGTCACGACGAGCGCGAGACGAAGGCCTGGCGCAGACGCTCGAACAGCACAGCAGGGCGAGCGGCATCAGCCCGCGTCGCATGCAGGACGAGCCAGCCGTTGACCGCCATACCGTTGTCACGCCGCTGGTCGTACTGGAAGACATCCTTCTCGCGGTGGTGATCGCCGTCGTACTCCAACGCGATCCGACGTTCCGGCCAGGCCATGTCCACGCGTCCGAGGAACCGGCCGTGGTGATCCGACACCTCGACCTGCAGTTCCGGCTCGGGGAAGCCCGCGTCCACCACGGCGAGCCGAAGCCAGGTCTCCATCGGTGACTCGGCACCGACGCGCACCCGCGCGATCGCGGCACGAGCGACCGCGATCCACCGAGATCCGGGCACGATGCTCTTGGCGAGCGTGTCGATCGTGCAGAGTCCGCTCTTGCCCACCAGGAAATCGCCCACCGCGACGAGTTGCTCCACGCTGAGCAGACCGGCGCACTCCCGCCACGCAAGCTCTGGAGTGCTGAGCCGCATCCCCTGCCGCTCGCAGCTGGTAGCTCCGGACCGGCGACGGTGTCCTTTGACCTGTGGACGTCGCATCACCGGGCCGGTTCCGTCGGTCGTGACGTGGACGGGGACTTCGGCACCGTGCGGGAGCGGTGCTCCCCACAGCGCGGCGGCCTCCGCGAAGCGGCAGTTCGTGCGATCTCGGCCCAACCGGCCCGACCCGCACACACAAAAGGGCCCCACACGCGCAGCGTGTGGGGCCCTTCCGTCAGGCGGACTTAGAAGTCCATGCCACCCGTCGGGTCGCCAGCCGGAGCAGCAGGGGTGCGCTCGGGCTTCTCGGCGACGACGACCTCGGTGGTCAGGAACAGACCGGCGATCGACGCAGCGTTCTGCAGCGCCGAACGCGTGACCTTGGCGGGGTCGATGATGCCGGCGGCGATCAGGTCGACGTACTCGCCGGTCGCGGCGTTGAGGCCCCAACCCGACTCGAGCTCGCGGACCTTGGCGGCGACGACACCCGGCTCGAGACCGGCGTTCAGCGCGATCTGCTTGAGCGGCGCGTCGATGGCCACGCGGACGATGTTCGCACCGGTCGCCTCGTCACCCTCGAGCTCGAGGGCCTCGAGTGCGACGGCACCGGCCTGGATGAGGGCGACGCCACCACCGGCGACGATGCCCTCTTCGACGGCAGCCTTCGCGTTGCGGACGGCATCCTCGATGCGGTGCTTGCGCTCCTTGAGCTCGACCTCGGTCGCGGCACCCGCCTTGATGACGGCGACGCCACCGGCGAGCTTCGCGAGGCGCTCCTGGAGCTTCTCGCGGTCGTAGTCGGAGTCGGTCGCCTCGATCTCGGCACGGATCTGGCGGACACGGCCGGCGATCTGCTCGGCGTCGCCGGCACCCTCGACGATCGTGGTCTCGTCCTTGGTGATGACGACCTTGCGGGCACGACCGAGCAGGTCGAGCGTCGCGTTCTCGAGCTTGAGGCCGACCTCTTCCGAGATGACCTGGCCGCCGGTGAGGATCGCGATGTCCTGCAGCATGGCCTTGCGGCGGTCGCCGAAGCCCGGAGCCTTGACGGCGACGGACTTGAAGATGCCGCGGATCTTGTTCACGACGAGCGTGGCCAGGGCCTCGCCGTCGACGTCCTCGGCGATGATCAGGAGCTGCTTGCCCGCCTGGATCACCTTGTCGACGACCGGCAGGAGGTCCTTGATGTTCGAGATCTTCGAGTTGACGATCAGGATGTAGGCGTCCTCGAAGACGGCTTCCTGACGCTCGGGGTCGGTGACGAAGTACTGCGACAGGTAGCCCTTGTCGAAGCGCATGCCCTCGGTGAGCTCGAGCTCGGTGCCGAAGGTGTTCGACTCCTCGACGGTGACGACACCTTCCTTGCCGACCTTGTCGATGGCCTCGGCGATGAGCGCGCCGATGGTCGGGTCAGCGGCCGAGATCGACGCGGTCGCGGCGATCTGGTCCTTGGTCTCGATGTCCTTCGCGTTGGCGAGGAGCTGGTCGGAGACGGCGGCGACGGCCTTCTCGATGCCGCGCTTGAGCGACACGGGGTCAGCACCGGCAGCGACGTTGCGGAGGCCTTCGCGGACGAGCGCCTGGGCGAGGACGGTCGCGGTGGTCGTTCCGTCACCGGCGACGTCGTCGGTCTTCTTGGCGACCTCCTTGACGAGCTCCGCACCGATCTTCTCGTACGGGTCGTCGAGCTCGATCTCCTTGGCGATGGAGACACCGTCGTTCGTGATCGTGGGGGCGCCCCACTTCTTCTCGAGGACGACGTTGCGGCCGCGCGGGCCGAGCGTCACCTTCACGGCGTCGGCCAGCTGGTTCAGGCCGCGCTCGAGGCCACGGCGGGCCTCCTCGTCGAAAGCAATGATCTTAGCCATGTGGTTTTTCGTCCCTCCCGGACGTCGTCTTGGGGGTCGTGCTGGCACTCAGCGTGAGCGAGTGCCAACGCCGATTCTGGCACTCGCCGGGTGTGAGTGCAACACAGTCGGGAGGCTCGTGACGACTTCCCAGGACACGTCGCGTCCGGTGGACCCCGCACCACCGCCGCGGTCGCGCTCCCCGCGCCGGTCACCGTCCCGGCACACGACGAACGCGCCGCCCCTGACGGGACGGCGCGTTCTGGAAGTGGTGCTGCTCAGGCGGGGCGGACGGACTCTGCCTGCGGGCCCTTCGACCCGGTGCCGACGTCGAACACGACGGCCTGGCCCTCCTCGAGGACCTTGTAACCCGACATGTCGATGGCCGAGTAGTGCACGAACACGTCCTGGCCCCCTCCATCCACGGTGATGAAGCCGAAGCCCTTTTCAGCGTTGAACCACTTCACGGTTCCGTTGGCCATGATCTCTTGCTCCCTGGTACTGCAGTGCGGAACGACGTGATCGTCGTCTGCATGGGACTCTGACCGAACCCGTCCGATCAGGCAAGAGGTGTGACGTTGTTTCACGTCGATTCCGTCAGAAATCAACGTGCTCGAAACACGGCCGTCACACAATGCGCGGAAAACGCGGCGCGACGACCCGCAGAACGACCGATCAGCCGGTGTAGTCGGCGCCGAGGACGACGCTCACGTCGGCGTTCGGGAACGCCGCTGACTGCTGCACAGCCGTGACGCCGAGCTGCTTCGCGATGCCCTGCGCGACCGCCGCCTGCGACGCCTGCTGGTAGTAGACGATCGTCGACGTGGAGCCCGTCGTGCCGGCGTCGCCGGTGGAGGCGACCTGCCAGCCGGCGCCGGTCAGCGCCGCACTCGCCCGGCTTGCGAGGCCCGTGGTGGTCGTGCCGTTCAGCACGACGACGGTGGTGGTGCCCTGCTGTGCCGGCGTCGCTGCCGCCGCACTGCCCGATCCCGACCCTGCAGAGCCGGAACCGGCCGACGAGGACGCGGACGGCTTGGACGTCGCCGAGGGCTTCGCGGTGGCGGACGCCGACGTGGAGGCCGATGGGGAATCCGAGCTGTTGAAGGAGTAGCTGCCGTTCAGCAGCGCGAGGACGAGCACCCCGACGCCGACGAGCACACCGGTGGCGAGCGCCGCCCAGGCGAAGGCGATCCAGCCACGGCCGCGACGCTGGGCACCGCGGTGCGCACCGACCCGCGGGCCGTCGGCGACGTCGTCGAACCGGTCTCGGGGGAATCTCGTGCTCATCGTTCCTCTTCACGTCCTTCGGGAGCTGCACCGGGCGCGACGAAGCTGCGTGTCGCCCGGGCGCTGGTGCGCGCGTGACGGAGCCGCTGCAGCCGGCTGACGAGCTGCGGGTCGTACGCGAGTGCCGCGGGCGAGTCGATCACGCGGTTCAGCACCTGGTAGTAGCGCGCCGCCGACATCTCGAACTCGACCCGGATCTCCGCTTCCTTCGTGCGGTCGTGCCGTGCCCGGTTCTGCTCGAACGTCAGCACGTGCTTCGCGAGCTCACTGAGCTGGTCAGCACCGAGCTGGTCAGCACGCAGCTCGTCAGCACTGAGCTCGTCGACGCTGCGTTCGTCGGTGGGGCTGGTCACTGCGGTTCCGATCACGGTCGGGTAACGGGTCTCGCACATCGTAGGGGTGGAGTCGATCCGGACCCTGGCACGGCGCTGGACTGTCGCGAACACCGGTCACAGGTTCGGCGCGCGGAACCAGCGCACACGCCGACCGAACGGGTCGGAGACGGCCACCGCGACCCCGTCGAGCGAGACCGTCGCGAACGAGTCAGGATCCGCCGCATCGACGTCGTCGGGCAGCGTCGCCGCCACCCCGCGCAGGATCCCGGTGCGTTCGAGGGCGATCCAGTGCACGCCTCGCGCTCGGATCCCGTCGACGAACCGCTGCCGGTCCGCGCCCGGCACGTAGACCAGGGTCCCGGTGGTCAGGACGACCGGTTCGACGTCGTCCGGCAGGGCGTCCAGTGCACGGTCGAGGTCGCCGGGCAGCGCGCCCCGGATCCGGACTGGAGGCACGGTGAGCGTCGCGGACGCCGCCGCGCGCATCAGGGCGGTCCGGTCCGACGCCTCGGGCGGGACGGCCTCGACCAGCCGGTCGAACGCACCGGGGACCGACAGGTCGATCGGGTTCGGGTCGAGGGCCACCCGGGCGCCGACCCTGATCGGGACGGTCGCGGGAGTGGGAACGGCCCCGGTTGCGTCCGCGACGAGCCGGGCCGAGGGCTCGGCGACCGCCGTGTGCATCCGGAGGACTGCGGCCCCGGAACCGACGCGGTAGTCCAGGGTCACCCGGTCCGGGATCGAGCACAGCCCGGCGGCGGCCCCGGCGTCGACCAGGCCGAGCGGACGCGCGGACCGTTCGGCGAGCGCCGCGAACAGCGGAACGACCGGGGCGAGCCGCTGCGGGTCGTTGGCCTGCACCGTGGCGGAGGCGAGGGCCGTGACCAGCGCGGGGCGGGCCTCCAGGCCGAGCGCGCGCAGCGCAACCGGGTCCGACGGGTCCGCGCCCAGCTGCCGCGCGACCGCGAAGAACAGTTCCGGCTGCCGCTGCTGCTCGGGGACCTCGGCGAGGAGCGCGACGAGGGAGTCGTCGAGCGACCGTGCCCAGGCCGCGTACGACGGGGAGACCGCCTGGATGCGGTCGGCGTACGCGTCGTACCGGGCGCGGGTGTCCATCAGCGTCCGGGCCGGTGCATGCCGACGTGTCGGATGCCGGCCTCGTCGTACGGCTCCCCGAACCGCACGAAGCCGTACCGCTCGTACAGGGCGGCGACGTACTCCTGGGCATGGAGGACGAACGGGTCGTGTCCGTGTTCGTCGAGGACGGCGGCGACGAGCCGGCCGGCGATCCCCTGCCCGCGGTGTCCGGGATCGGTGGCGACCCGGCCGATCACCCATGCCGGCGGCGCCGCGCCGTCGGGGTGGACCTCGTCGACTGCCGGGCGGATGAGCCGCAGGTACCCAACCGCATCGGTGTCCGTGCCGAACCACCAGTGCTCGGTGTCGGGCTCGCGGTCACGGCCGTCGAAGTCCTCGGCGGTGACCCGCTGCTCGAGCGCGAACACGCGGTTGCGCAGGACGACGATGCCGTACAGTTCGTCCGTCGTCAGACGGGTCCAGCGGGCGTGGTGCACGGAATGCTCGGACATCGTGGCGAGTTTAGTGAAGTGGTCGGGAGTGCCCGGAAGAGCCCGGCCGGAAGCAGGAGGAACCAATGGCATACAACGTCGACAAGTCCGACGCCCAGTGGCGCGAGGAGCTCTCCCCGGACCAGTACGCCGTCCTCCGCCAGGCGGGGACCGAACGACCGTGGACCGGTGAACTCCTCGACGAGGAGCGCGCCGGCGTCTACACCTGTGCGGCCTGCAACGCGGAGCTGTTCAAGAGCGGCACGAAGTTCGACTCCGGCTGCGGCTGGCCGTCGTTCTACGAGTCGGTGAACCCGGACGCCGTGCAGCTCATCGAGGACAACTCCCTCGGCATGGCCCGCACCGAGGTCCGGTGCGCGAACTGCGGTTCGCACCTGGGCCACGTGTTCCCGGACGGGTTCGGCACCCCCACGGGTGACCGGTACTGCATGAACTCGATCTCGCTGAACTTCTCGGAGAAGTCGGGCGAGTGAGCCCCGGACGCCCTCACCGGTAGGATGAGCGGCGTCAGCCGGCATGGCGCAATTGGTAGCGCACCGTACTTGTAATACGGGGGTTGCGGGTTCAAGTCCCGCTGCCGGCCCCATATACTGCATGCGCAGGCCGCGACTCGTTCGCCGCCCGCACCGCCTTCAGCCCCGCCTCGAGCGGGGCTGTCGTGCGTCCGGAGCCCTGGTGCCGGTCGACCAGTTTCAGGGCCAGACGCCGGGCTGGTACGCGCACCGTTCGATGTCGTCGACGAGCGCGGCGAGGACACGCGCCTGCCGCGGATCCCGTTCCTCCACCGTCCGCGAGCGCACCCAGACGAACGCCAGGAGATCGGCGACCTGCAGCATGCGTGAGTGGTGACTCGGCGCGAAGTGAACGGTGTCGAGCAACCGTTCGAGCCGGGTCTGCATGTACGTTCCGGGAGTCCCGTAGGCCTGGTACACCGCGAAGCGCTCACGGTGCCGGTCTCGATCCGACCGTTCGTCCGCGATGACGAGCGCGTGCACACCCATCTCACCGGCCTTCCCGTCGACCCGCTGCAGGAGGTGCTGGAAAGCCACCTGTTCCGGCGAGTGCCGATCACGGAAGCCCCGCGCGTCCTGGTACCGACGCAACCGCCCGGGGCGGCACCCTCGGAGCAGCACGGTTGCTCCGGAAGTCACGACGGCTTCGACCACGTCGAGGAACACCTTCACGCGCACGCGTGGCGGGACGGCGCTCCAAGCGCCCTTCCCGTGGAAGATCGGATGGGCGTGGATCTCGGCCTGCGCCTCGACGCCGTACTCCTCGAGCGCCGCGACGATCTCGTGCATGCGATGCGTGAGCCAGCGGGTCTGTGCCGCGTCCGCCATCACGGCGCCGAAGCCGTAGAGGTCCGGCTTGAAGGATTCGTCGACGAAGCAGAGCAGCACGGTGGAATACTGCCGTACAGAAGGTGTGGAGGGGGTGCGACGCACTGCCCTCGATGAAGCGATGCCCCGGGCGAAGTCTCGCCCGGGGCATCGGCACACGGAACGCGGATCAGGGGGCGTTCCGGGCGCTGGACGCGGTAACCAGCCGGTCGTGCGACGAGGATGACACCTCACCGACCCGCGCGTCCACACCCTGACCCCACATCCGCGGAAATCCGCACGATGTGCACGAACGCGCCGGGGTCCTGTCCGCTCAGCGCCCGCCGGTGATCTTCCGCTCCCGCTGCGCGACGCCGGCCGTGCCGTAGGGGTAGTCGTCGATGCGGGGAGCGCTGGCGTCGGTCAGTCGGGCGAGCTCGTCGTCGGTGAGCACCAGGTCCGCGGCACCGAGGTTGTCCTCGAGCTGCGACAGGGTGCGGACGCCGAGGATCACGCTCGTGACCGCGGGCCGGGCCAGCAGCCAGGCGAGTGCGACCTGCGACTTCGAGGCGTCGTGGGCGTCGGCCACCTCGGAGACGGCGTCGAGCACCTCCCACGTGCGCTCGTCACCGTTGCGGGCTTCCCAGGCCTCCATGCCGCGCTGCGGGTTCTCGCCCAGGCGGGTGGCGCCGGTCGGGGCCTCGTCGCGCTGGTACTTGCCGGAGAGCCAGCCGCCGGCCAGGGGCGACCAGGGCAGCAGGCCGATGCCGGCGTCGAGGCAGGCGGGCACGACCTCGTGCTCGATGTCGCGGACGAGCAGGTTGTACTGCGGCTGCAGGGTGACCGGCGGTGCCCAGCCGTGCGCCTTCGCCTCGTAGACGGCCTTGGTGACCTGGTAACCGAGGTAGTTCGAGAACCCGTACGAGCCGATCTTCCCGGCGGACACGGCGTCGTCGAGGAACCGCAGGGTCTCGTCGATGGGGGTCAGGGCGTCCCACGCGTGCATCTGGTACAGGTCGATGTGGTCGACGCCGAGCCGCTCGAGCGAGGCGTCGAGGGCCACGCGCAGGTGTCGTCGGGACAGGCCGAGGTCGTTCGGGCCGTCGCCCTGCGGGAACCGGCCCTTGGTGGCGAGGACGACCTGCGCGGCCTCGGTGGGGTGTGCTGCGAGCCAGCGGCCGATGATCCGCTCGGACTCGTTGCCGGAGTAGACGTCCGCCGTGTCGACGAGCGTGCCTCCGGCGGCCACGAAGGCGTCGAGGATGGCGTGTGAGGTGGGTTCGTCGGCTTCGCTGCCGAACGTCATGGTGCCGAGGGTCAGCGTCGACACCGATGTCCCGCTGTTGCCGAGGAGTCTGTAGTCCATGGCGGGGACGGTACGCCCGGTGGGGTCCGACCGAGGGGACCCACGAGTACCCCTCAGCGCGGGGCGGACAGGAACCGCAGTGCCGCTTCGCGGAACGGCCGCGAGGTCGGGGCGTTGAAGTGGTTGCGCCCGGGGATCTCGAAGAAGGTGGCGTCCGGTGCGGCTTCGGCGAGCCGGACCGCGCTGTCGCGGATGCCGTCCTCGCTGCCGGCGGCGATCAGGAGCGGCTGCGCCGGGGCGTTCTCCGGGGTCGGCTCGATGCTGTTCCGCATCCCCTCGACCATGGCCACGAGCGCGCCGAGGTCGTTGCCCTCGACGTTGCCCGCCATCGTCAGGTAGCCGTTCGTGACGCGGTCCTCGATGGGGGTGCCGTCGGCGATGTACGCCTTCGCCTGGTCGACGCGGACGCGTCGCATCGGGTCGGCGTCCGGGATCCCGCCGAACACCGCGCGCGAGATCCGGCCGGGCAGCCGTTCGGCGGTGTGCCAGCCGACGCGGGCGCCGAGCGAGTACCCGAGGAACGCGACGTCGTCGAGCAGGTACGTGTCGATGACGGTGGTGACGTCGGCGACGAGCAGGTCCATCGAGTAGGCACCCGGGTCGTGCGGCTTCGCGCTCGCGCCGTGCCCGCGCTGGTCGAGTGCCACGACCCGGTAGCCGGCACGGACCAGGTGCCGCGTCCAGCCCGAGGCGTGCCAGTTGAGCACCGCACCGGAGGCGAAGCCGTGCACCGCGATGACGGCCGGGGCGTCGGGGTCGCCGAAGTCGTAGGTCGCGAGTCGCAGCCCGTCGGGCGACATCACGAACCGGGGGCGGGGCGCTTCGGGGACGAGTGACATGTCCTCTCAAGCGTATCGGGGCAGTGTGGTGGCCATGGACGGTTACGGCGGCGATCAGATCCGGGCGGCGGAACGCCCCCACCTCGACGCGGGGGAACCCCTGATGCAGCGCGCCGCCGACGGGCTCGCGCGCATCGTCGGCGACCTGCTGGACGACCCGGCCGTGCGGCCGGTCGACGGGCCGGGATCCGTCCTCGTGCTCGCCGGCAGCGGCGACAACGGCGGTGACGCCCTGTTCGCGGGCGCACGCCTGGCAGCGGCCGGGAGGCACGTGACGGTCCTGCGCGTTGGCTCCCGTGTCCACGAGGCCGGCCTGGCAGCGGCGCTGGACGCCGGCGCCCGCCTGCTCGACGGTCCGTCCGGCGCCTCGGGACCGAACGCGGGCGGGGCGGCGGACATCCTGCGGGCCGCCGGCCGGAGCGACGGCGAACGCCTGGCGGACGTCGCGACCGAGGCCGCACTCGAGGCCGACCTGGTGCTCGACGGCATCCTCGGCATCGGGGTGCACGGCGCGAACGCACTTCGGTCCCCCGCGCGGGAGGTCGTGGACGCCATCCGTGAGCTCGCACGCGACCAGCGTGCGCCGTTCGTGGTCGCGGTGGACGTGCCGAGCGGCATCGACGTGGACACCGGCGGCGTCGCGGACGACCACGTCCTGCACGCCGACGTCACCGTCACCTTCGGCGGCGTGAAGGCCGGCCTGTTGACCGGACCCGCCGCCACCCTCGCCGGCCGGATCGAACTCGTCGACGTCGGGATCGGTGCGGACCTGGCGACGACGGAGCCGCTGATCCGCACCTGACCCCTCGCCCGTCAGTGCTGCTCGAACGTCAGTGCTGCTCGAACGTCAGTGGTGCTCGTACAGCACGGGCTCCGGCAGACCGTGCTCGGCGCGGACGCTGCGTGCGATGCCCTCGATCGCGACCAGGGCGTCGACCACGAGCTCCGGCGTCACCGGGAACGGCATGTTGTGGATGGTCTCGCCCTCCACCGTCGCGGCCTCGGCCACGGCACGCAGCACGTCACGGTCGTCCGCCGTCAGGCCGATCTCGGTCAGGGTGTTCGGCAGGCCGACCTTCGTGGTGAAGACGACGAAGTCCTCGATCTCCTCGGCCGGGGCGCCCTCGAGCACCAGCTGCGCGATCGTCCCGATGTTCACCTTCTGCCCGTGCGCCAGGCCGTGTGCCTGCGGAGCCGCGGTCAGCCCGTTGTGGATCGCGTGGGCGGCGGCGAGCCCGCCGGACTCGAATCCCAGGCCGGACAGCAACGTGTTCGCTTCGACGACCTTCTCGAGCGCCGGGGTGACGACCTTGGCCTTGACGGCCTCGATGGCTTGCAGGGCGTTCTCGTGCAGGAGCTTCCACGACAGCTCGGCGAGCGCGACGCCGGTCTGGGTCTGCAGGCCGCCGGCCATGGTGTCGGCGTTGGCACGCTTCGCGGCACGGGCCTCGACCCAGGTCGCCAGTGCGTCACCGATGCCCGCGACCAGGAACTGCACCGGCGCGTTGGCGACGAGCCTGGTGTCGATGAGCACGAGGTCCGGGTTGTGCGGGAAGAAGCGGTACTCGATGAACTCGCCCTCGGCGGTGTAGATGACGGCGAGCGCCGAGGTCGGGGCGTCGGTGGACGCGGCCGTCGGCACGCTCGCCCACCGGATGCCGGCGAGGTGCCCAGCGGCCTTCGCGGCGTCGATCGCGGAGCCGCCGCCGAGCCCCACGATGACGTCGGCGTCGTTCGCGCGGATCTGCTCGACGAGCTCGTCGACGGCCTCGGGGGTGGCGAAGCGGCCGAACCCGACACGCTCCACGGCCAGGTCGGCGGACCGGAAGCTCTCGGAGACGGCGGTCTCGACGATGCCCCAGACCACGTCGTCGGCGACGATCAGGGGCCGCTTGCCGATCGGGGCGATGAACTCGCCGACGCGGGTGATCGCGTCCTTGCCCTGGACGTAGCGGGCGGGGCTCATCACGGTGCTGATGGGAGTGGCCATCGTGCGATTCCTTCCGGTTGTACGACATGTGTACGACAGGTGTCGGGGTGGCCGACGCCGCCGACGGTACGCGGGGCCGCTGATCGGGAGGTGCTGATCGGTAGGTTCGGGATCATGACGTTCAACGACGACTCCCAACTCCGGGGCGGCAAGGTCAAGCGGCGGGGTCGCACCACAGCGATCGGCGGGGGTGCCGTGGGCGTCGGCGCCATCGTGGTGTTCCTGATCGCGCAATTCACCGGCTTCGACCTGAGCGGGATCGTCGGCGGCGGCAACGGCCTGACGACGATCCAGCAGGAGGGCGAGTCCGTCGACGCCGCCCCCGAGTGCCGGACCGGGCGCGACGCCAACCTGCGCGTCGAGTGCCGGATGGAGGGCGCGGCCGAGTCGCTCGACGCCTACTGGACGTCCGAGGCGCGGTCGCTCGGCATCTCGTACACGGCACCGGAGTTCTTCCTGTTCCAGGACTCCACCGACACCTCGTGCGGGCAGGCATCGGCCGCGACCGGCCCGTTCTACTGCCCACCGGACCGTGCGGTCTTCCTGGACACCGCGTTCTACGACGACCTGCAGTCGCAGTACGGCTCGTCCGGCGGTCCGCTCGCGCAGATGTACGTCGTCGCACACGAGTGGGGCCACCACGTGCAGCAGCTGCAGGGCTCGTTCGCGAACACCGACCGCTCCGGCACGGGGGCGTCGTCGGGCAGTGTCCGCGTCGAGCTGCAGGCGGACTGCTACGCCGGTGCCTGGGTCGGCGACGCCGCCACGACGAAGGACGCGAACGGCGAGACGTTCTTCGAACCGATCACCCGCTCCCAGATCACCGACGCCCTGTCGGCGGCGAGCGCCGTGGGCGACGACAGCATCCAGGAGCGCGCGACCGGCCGCGTCGACCCGGACTCGTTCACGCACGGGTCGAGCGAGCAGCGACAGCGCTGGTTCCTGCGGGGCTACCAGCAGGGCGCGACGAGCTGCGACACCCTGAGCATCCCGGGTTCGGCCCTGTAGCCGCACCGTCGAACCACGGGAGGCCCGGTGCCAGCTGGCACCGGGCCTCCCGTCCGTGGTCAGCGCGTCAGCGCTCGTTCATACGTCAGCGCTCGTCGGGCCGTCAGCGCTTGGTCGGCGTGGGCGTGGGGGTCGCGCTCGGCGTGGGCGTCGGGGTGGCGTCGGTCGCCCCGGCGGCCGTCACCACGAAGGTCCGGAAGTCGTCGTTCGTGACCGGGGAGGTCAGCTCGTAGCGCTGGCCGTTGACGAGCACGAGCGGCGTGCCGGGGAACTCCTTGAGCGTCGACCCGGGGATCGTGCCGTCGGACACCGCCGTCGTCTGCTCGTCCACCCACTTGGCGTAGTCCTGGTCGGCGATGCAGCTCCGGACGGCGCTCCGTTCCTGCAGCCCCTGCACACCCGTGACGACGTCGGTGAGCTCCGCGTCGGTCAGACCAGGGGTGCCCTCGTCCGGCTGCTTCGCGAAGAGCGCCTGGTTCACCGCGTAGAACTGGTTCGGGGAGTGCTCGGCGACGCAGGCGGCGGCGTTCGCGGCGCGGAGTGAGTACTTCGTGCCCTGCGAGCGGTTCGACAGGACCGCGACCGGGTGGATGTCCACCGTGGCCGCACCGGAGTCGACGAGGTCCTTGATGTAGTCGCCGTTCGCCTGCTCGAACTGGCCGCAGCCCGGGCAGAGGTAGTCGACGTACAGGGTGATCCGGACGGTGCCGGCGCCGTCGGTCGCGGCGCTGCTCGGCGACGCGGAGGCCGCTCCGGACGCGGACGCCTCGACGGGCTTCAGGTCCTGCCCGATGGTGATGCCGCCCTGCGACATGGTCGACGGGCCGGGGCCGGCGGGCTTCACGGAGTCGACCAGCACGAGCGTGACGATCGTCGCGGCGGCGAGGAGCACGACCCCGAGCCCGATCTGCAGGCCGAGCCGGACACCACGCTGGCGTCGCTTCTGCTGGGTCCGGGCACGCTGGGCTCGCTGGCGGGCGGCTTCACGGCGCTCGTTCCGCGCGGCGCGGGCGGCACCCTCGGGGCGGTTGTTCATCGGTGCGTCGTCCTCCTGATCGGTGTCCGCTCGGCGTTCCCCTGCTCGGCGGACGGACCCGGCGATTGTAGTGGGGCGCTCTGGGAAGCCGCCGACCAAGGGGGAAAACACTGGCGCACCCGGGTGAACTCGTGTTGTATGAACCTCGACAGTCGACGGCGACTGTCCGGGGCCCGTACGGGCACACCGCTTCACTCGGATCGTCCGGCACGTACCTGCCGGTGAAGGAAGGACCGAACGCTCATGGCGTCCGTCACCTATGACAAGGCAACCCGTCTCTACCCCGGAGGCAACCGTCCCGCGGTCGACTCCCTCGACCTGGACGTCGCCGACGGCGAGTTCCTCGTCCTCGTCGGCCCCTCGGGTTGCGGCAAGTCCACCTCGCTCCGCATGCTGGCCGGCCTCGAAGAGGTCAACTCCGGTCAGATCCGCATCGGCGACCGCGACGTCACGGACGTCCCGCCGAAGGACCGCGACATCGCGATGGTGTTCCAGAACTACGCGCTGTACCCGCACATGACCGTCGCCGAGAACATGGGCTTCGCACTCAAGATCGCCGGCGTCGGCAAGGAAGAGCGCGCCACCCGCGTGCAGGAAGCTGCCAAGCTCCTCGACCTCGAGGACTACCTGGGCCGCAAGCCGAAGGCGCTCTCCGGTGGTCAGCGTCAGCGCGTCGCGATGGGCCGTGCGATCGTCCGTCAGCCGCAGGTGTTCCTCATGGACGAGCCGCTGTCGAACCTCGACGCCAAGCTCCGCGTCCAGACCCGCACGCAGATCGCGTCGCTGCAGCGTCGTCTCGGCGTCACCACGGTCTACGTCACGCACGACCAGACCGAGGCCCTCACCATGGGTGACCGCATCGCGGTGCTCAAGGACGGCATCCTGCAGCAGGTCGGCACCCCGCGCGACCTGTACGAGAAGCCGAACAACGTGTTCGTCGCCGGCTTCATCGGTTCGCCGGCCATGAACCTGCTGCCCGCCGACGTCATCGAGGGCGGCATCAAGTTCGGCACGCTCAACCACGCGATCGACCGCGACACGCTGTCGAACGCCCGTGCCGCACAGATCACGGTCGGCATCCGCCCCGAGGACGTCATCGTCTCGCAGTCCGGCGAGGGTCTGCCCGTCACGGTCGACGTCGTCGAGGAGCTCGGCGCCGACGGCTACCTCTACGGCCACGCCGACGTGAACGGCCAGCGCGCCGACATCGTCGCCCGTGTCGACGGTCGTGCACACCCGTCGATCGGTGACACGATCGTCATCACGCCGAAGCAGGGCCACGTCCACGCCTTCGACACCGAGTCGGGCGACCGCCTCGACGACAAGGCCGTCGTCAGCGCGTAACCAGCGCACTCCCCCGAGAGCCCGCGCCCGCCTCACAAGGGCGGACGCGGGCTCTCGGCTGTCCCCGACACCAGAGGAACCACCGTGCCCGACTCGATGTCCATCACCGCCGCCACCGTCGACCCCGGCCTGCTCGACCTGCCGTGGGACCTGCCGCTCGCCGACTGGCCCGACGACACGATCGTCGCGCTGCCGAAGGGCATCTCGCGGCACCTCGTGCGGTTCGTGCACCTGAGCGGGTACGTCGCCGCGGTGAAGGAGACCGGCGAAGAGGTCGCCCGGTCCGAGTACGAGATGCTCCGGACCCTGCAGCGCATGGACGTGCCGTGCGTGGACCCCGTCGCGGTCATCACGAACCGCGTCGACGCCGACGGTGAACCACTGCACCCCGTGCTCGTGACCCGCCACCTGCGGTTCTCCCTCCCCTACCGCGCGCTCTACTCGCAGACGCTGCGCCCCGAGACCGCCACCCGCCTGGTCGACGCCCTCGCGCTACTGCTCGTCCGCCTGCACGTCATCGGGTTCTACTGGGGCGACGTGTCCCTGTCGAACACGCTGTTCCGTCGCGACGCCGGCGCCTTCGCCGCGTACCTGGTCGACGCCGAGACCGGCAAGCTCTACCCCGGCGGGCTGTCGAACGGCCAGCGCGAGAACGACCTCGAGGTCGCCCGCGTGAACATCGCCGGCGAGCTGCTCGACCTCGAGGCCGGCGGCCGACTCGACGAGAACGCCGACCCCGTCGACGTCTCGAACCGCATCGTCGCCCAGTACCGGACGCTCTGGACCGAGCTCACCGGCACCGAGCAGTTCGACATCAAGGAACGCTGGCGCATCAACGACCGCGTCGAGCGCCTGAACGAGCTCGGCTTCGACATCGAAGAACTGTCGATCCACACGACCGAGGGTGGCTCGCAGGTCCGGATCCAGCCGAAGGTCGTCGACGCCGGGCACCACCAGCGCCGACTGCTGCGGCTCACCGGGCTCGACGCCGGTGAGAACCAGGCCCGGCGCCTGCTCAACGACCTCGACTCGTACCGCGCCCGCAACGGCCGTGACGAACTCGACGAGGAGATGGTGGCGCACGAGTGGGTCTCGCGGGTCTTCGAGCCCGTCGTCCGCTCGATCCCCCGTGACCTGCGCGGACGGCTCGAACCCGCCGAGGTGTTCCACGAGCTGCTCGAGCACCGCTGGTTCATGTCCCAGCAAGAGGAACGTTCCGTCTCCCTGCCCGAGGCCACCACGGCCTACATCAACGACGTGCTCCGACACCGTCGCGACGAGCGCCTGCTCATCAACCCGCCGACCTCGTCGATCACCGTGCCGATCCCGGTGCTGGACGACGACGCCGACGAGGCCGACGAGTCCGACGACGTCGACGACTGGCGCGCCACGGTCTGACGCGGTCCCCGCTCGGTCACGACACCCCGCCGGGTGGGCGCCGACTGGTCGCAGACCGTCACCTGCCGCGTCGCGCAGCGACGACCCGTGACCACACGGCGGGCACCAGCCGACGTGTCCTGACCGTTCGGGGGTCGGCAAGGCGACCGCCTGGAGGCCCGCCCCGCGTCCCGGGGACCGGCGCCGGCCCTCCAGACCGTCACGCCCAGCCCCGCCTGCCACCGTGTGCAGGAATGGTCGCCTCCCGCTCGGGGAGGCGACCATTCCTGCACACGAAGTGCTGGCCCTACGCGGTGCGACGGCGCCGCGCGACCTCCCACAGGGTGACGCTCGCGGCGATGCCGGCGTTCAGGGACTCGGTGGCGCTCGAGATCGGGATCGACACGATCGCGTCGCAGGTCTCGGTGACCAGGCGCGACAGTCCCTTGCCCTCGGAACCGACGACGATCACGATCGGACGGTCGGCGAGCTCGAGGCCGTCGAGCTCCACGTCACCGTCGCCGTCCAGGCCGAGGACGAACAGGCCCATCGACTTGAGCGACTTCAGGGTCTGCGTGAGGTTCGGGGCCATCGCGACGGGCGTGCGTGCCGCGGCACCGGCCGAGGTCTTCCACGCCGACGCCGTCACGCCGACCGAACGACGCTGCGGCACGATGACGCCGTGTCCGCCGAAGGCCGCGGTCGAGCGGATGATCGCGCCGAGGTTGCGGGGGTCGGTGATGCCGTCGAGTGCGACGAGCAGCGGGACCTGGTCACGCGAGAACGCCTGCTCGACGATGTCCTCGGACACGGCGTACTGGTACGCCGGCACCTTCAGGGCGACGCCCTGGTGCACGCTGTCGTGTCCGGTGATGCGGTCGAGCTCGGGACGCATGAGCTCGATGATCGGCACACCGCGGTGATTGGCGAGCGCGAGGATCTCCTTCACGCGGTCGTCGACCTCGATGCGCGACGCGATGTAGAGCGTCGACGACGGGGTCTTCGTGCGCAGGGCCTCGAGCACGGAGTTGCGCCCGGTCACCAGCTCGGAGTCGTCGGTCTTGCGTGCCGGCGGACGGCCCGTGCGACCCTGCGGGGTGCTCGAGGAACCGTGACGGCCCTTGGCCGCCTCGAAGCGGTCCTTCGCGGCCTTGCGCTTGCCGGCGGGGTGGTACGGGCGGTCCTCGGCCTTCGGGGTCGGCTTGCGACCCTCGAGCGCCTGGGCACCCTGTCCGCCGGAGCCGACCTGCTTGTTGCCCTTGCGACCGGTGCGGACGGCGCCGGGCCGACCCTTCTTGCTTCCCGAGACGTTCTTCATGCGTAGCTCCTGTTCGGCACTGCCGTGTTCAGGCGATGCTCCAGCGTGTTCCGGACGGCGTGTCCTCGATCGTGATGCCCGCGGCGGCGAGGTCGTCGCGCACGCGGTCGGCCGCGGTGAAGTCCCGTGCTGCCCTGGCGTCCGCGCGCTCCTGCACGAGGCGTTCGACGAGGGCGGCGAGCGGGCCTGCCGAGGTGTCGTGGCCGCCGCCCGACCAGTGGGCGGCTCGCGGGTCGATGCCGAGCACCTCCACCATCGCAGCCACCTGATGGTACGCGGTCCCGAGCGTTTCCGCATCGTCGGCGTCCAGGGCGGCGTTGCCGGTGCGCACGGTCTCGTGCAGCACGGCCAGGGCCTGGGGCACGGAGAGGTCGTCGTCCATGGCGGCGGCGAAGGCCTCGGGCACGGCCGGGGCGTCGGCGAGGTGGACGCCCTCGAGCCGGGTCTCGGCGCGCTCGAGGAACCCGGCGATGCGGTCGTACGCCGCCTCGGCCTCGGTCAGTGAGCCCTCGTGGTGGTCGATCGACGAGCGGTAGTGGGCGGCACCGAGGAAGTAGCGGACGACGGCGGGACGGGCGGATCCGAGGAAGTCCGCCGCGAAGATCGAGTTGCCGAGCGACTTCGACATCTTCTGGCCCTCGACCGTCACCAGGCCGTTGTGCAGCCAGTACGACGCGAACGGGTCCCCGGCGGCCGTGGACTGCGCCAGTTCGTTCTCGTGATGCGGAAAGCGCAGGTCGAGTCCGCCGCCGTGGATGTCGAACGCGGGGCCGAGGTACCGACGGGACATCGCCGAGCACTCGATGTGCCAGCCCGGGCGGCCGGCGCCCCACGGGGAGTCCCAGTTGGCGGTCGAGGGCTCGCCGGGCTTCGCACCCTTCCAGAGCGCGAAGTCACGGGCGTCGCGCTTGCCACGCGGATCGGCGTCGGCGGCCTCGACCATGTCCTCGCGCCGCTGCCGGGTGAGCACCCCGTAGTCGGCCCAGCTGCCGGTGTCGAAGTAGACGTCACCCGAGCCGTCGTCGGCGGCGTAGGCGTGCCCGCGGTCGATCAGGCGCTGGATGATCTCGTGCATCTGCGGCACGCTCGCCGTGGCGCGGGGCTCGTAGGTCGGGGGCAGGATGCCGAGTGCGTTGTACGCGGCCGTGAACTCGAGCTCGACCCGGTAGGCGCGGGCGAACCACTCCTCGTCCGTGCCTGCAGCCAGGTCGAGGACCTTGTCGTCGATGTCGGTGACGTTGCGCACCAGGGTCACCCGGTACCCACGGTGGGTGAGCCACCGACGCCAGATGTCGTAGACGAGCGCGGACCGCAGGTGCCCGATGTGCGGCGACGACTGCACCGTCGGACCACAGACGTAGACGCTCACGTGTCCGTCGACCAGGGGCACGAGGTCGACGACGGCTGCGGCGCGGGAGTCGTAGAGGCGAACGGTCACGCCTCAACCCTAATCGGCGCGGGGCCGCGGTTTCAGGAGGGACGCACGAGTGCCGTGGCGATCGCCGCGAGCCCCTCGCCGCGGCCGGTGAACCCGAGCCCGTCGGTCGTCGTGCCGGACACGGCGACGGGCGCACCGACGACCGCGGACAGGGCGTCCTGCATCTCGTCACGGCGGCGGCCGATGCGCGGCCGGTTGCCGATGACCTGCACGGTGACGGACACCGGCACGAGCCCGGCGTCGGCGAGCAGCGCGACCGCGCCGCGGACGAACACGTCGCCCGTGGCGCCGGCGTACTGCGGGTCAGCGGTGCCGAAGCGTCCGCCGATGTCGCCGAGGCCCCCGGCGGAGAGCAGGGCGTCGCACACCGCGTGCGCCACCGCGTCACCGTCGCTGTGCCCGGAGAGGCCGGGTTCGCCGGGGAAGTCGAGCAGCCCCACGCGGCAGGGCGAGGCGTCGTCGAAGGCGTGCACGTCGACCCCGAGCCCGAGTCGGACCGCGACGGCGTCGGCCTGGCTGGCACCCGCCGGGCCAGCACCAGCTTCGGTCCGCGCCCGCACGATCGACTCGGCCCGGCCGAGGTCCCACGGCGTCGTGATCTTGAAGGCGTCGGCATCACCCGGCACGAACCGCACGGTGCCCCCGACGGCCTGGAACACCCCGGCGTCGTCCGTCTCGGACTGCGACGACACCGCGTACGCCCGCCGTAGTGCCGCGAGCGGGAAGCCCTGTGGCGTCTGCACCCCGACGAGCGCCGCACGGTCGACGGTCTCGACGACGACGTCACCGTCGACCCGCTTCACCGTGTCAGTGACGGGGAGCGCCGGCACGACGCCCGCACCGTCACCGGCGGCGACGGCGTCGAACACCCGCGAGAACTGTGCCGCGGGCGTGAGGCACCGCGCCGCGTCGTGCACGAGGACCGTGGCGACGGAGTCCGGCAGGACGGCCAGGCCGGCCTCCACCGAACCGTGGCGATCCGCGCCTCCTGGAACGACGGCCGTGTACGCGACCGAGGCACCCGCGACGGAACTGACCACCTGCCGGCACTCGTCCAGGTGCGACGCGGGTGCGACCACGACGACGAGCGTCGGCGACGGCAGCGCGAACAGGGGTTCGAGCGCCCGCGCGAGCATCAGCGCACCGGCCACGGGCACGAACGCCTTCGCGGTCCCGATGCCGAGCCGGGTGCCGGAGCCGGCCGCAACGACGACGACCGCCCGGTCCACCCCTTCGGGGAACCGTGCGGTCGTCGTTCGTGCTGTCGTGTTCAGTGCGCTGTCGTCAGGCTCAGGAAGCCAGGACCTCGTCGAGGACGGTCGATGCCTTGTCCTCGTCGGTCTTCTCAGCCAGCGCGAGCTCGGAGATGAGGATCTGCCGGGCCTTGGCCAGCATCCGCTTCTCACCCGCGGAGAGCCCGCGGTCCTGATCGCGCCGCCAGAGGTCGCGGACGACCTCGGACACCTTGATGACGTCACCGGAAGCGAGCTTCTCGAGGTTCGCCTTGTAGCGGCGTGACCAGTTGGTGGGCTCTTCCGTGAACGGCGCCCGGAGGACCTCGAACACCTTGTCGAGCCCTTCCTTGCCGATCACGTCGCGGACGCCGACCAGGTCGACGTTGTCCGCCGGGACCTCGATCGTCAGGTCACCCTGCGTCACCCGCAGTTTCAGGTAGACCTTTTCCTCGCCCTTGATGACGCGAGTCTTGACTTCAGAGATGGTTGCCGCCCCGTGATGGGGGTAGACGACGGTCTCGCCGACCTCGAATTGCATGTATCAGGCTCCGTTCCCAGACATCCAGTTTACCACAAGGGCCGTTCCGGTAAGGGGACCCTCAACGCTCACCCCTCCCGGTGATCGCTAGGATGGGCGCGGGGACCGCCCGGTCTCCATCGTGACTTACGGAGGAATCTCTTGCGACCTCGGGTACTCGTGTCCGTCGCCGTTGCGGCAACCATCGCGCTCGGCGCCACCGGGTGCGAGTTCATGTCGCCGGCCCACACCGTCGACATCAAGCAGATCACCGACGGCGTGGACGTCTCGACCGGCAAGGTCGACGTGCGGAACGCCCTCCTGATCTCGGACGACGGTGAGAGCGCCCGCTTCATCGGCACGCTCGTGAACAACGACGACCAGGACGACTACACCGTCTCGATCGAGATCGGCGGCGACACCCAGACCGTCGACGTGCCGGCGAACACCCACGTCGACCTCGCCATGGCCGCGGGTGCGGGCAGCGACGACGAGTCGAGCGTGCAAGAGGGCGACACCACGCAGGGCACCACCGCCGGTGACGCCGAGCCGATCGTGTTCGACAACGCGGACGCCAAGCCCGGTTCGCTCGTGAAGGTCTACTTCAGCTACCCCGACGCCGAGGGCACCTCGGCCAACGTGCCGGTGCTGACGAGCTCGCAGGAGGAGTACCAGACCCTCGCGCCGAGCCCGACCCCGACGCCCACCTCGACGTCCCCGTCCGAGAGCGGCGCACAGTCGACCGGCGAGGCCGTGCCCGGCACGCAGCCGACGGACTCGCAGACGGATTCGTCCGAGGGCGACAACGGCACCAACTGACGCCGACGGGCGCGGCTGACACCGCGCCCGGACCGTTCGCACAGGAGGCCCGGTGCGAGTCCCAGGGACTCGCACCGGGCCTCCTGTCCGTCCGTCTCAGGCCTCGATGCGGTACCCGAGACCGCGGACCGTCACCAGGATCTCGGGGGTCGACGGAACCCGCTCGATCTTCGAGCGGATGCGCTTGATGTGCACGTCGAGGGTCTTGGTGTCGCCGAAGTAGTCGGAACCCCACACCCGGTCGATGAGCTGCCCGCGGGTCAGCACACGGCCGGCGTTCCGGAGCAGCAGCTCGAGGAGCTCGAACTCCTTGAGCGGCATGGGGGTCTCGGACCCGTCGACCGACACCGTGTGCCGCTCGACGTCCATCCGGATGCCGCCGACCTGCAGGATGCCGCTGTCCGCCGGGTCGTCCTCGGTCCGGCGACGGAGCACGGCACGGATCCGGGCCAGGAGCTCCCGGGTCGAGTACGGCTTCGTCACGTAGTCGTCGGCGCCGAGCTCGAGCCCGACGACGATGTCCACCTCCGAGTCCTTCGCGGTCAGCATGATGATCGGCGCGTTCGACCGGGTCCGGATCTGCCGGCACACCTCGGTGCCGCTCAGGCCCGGCAGCATGAGGTCGAGGAGCACCAGGTCGGGGTTCTCCGCGTCGAACTTCGACAGCGCGGTCACGCCGTCGGCAGCGACGGAGGTCTCGTACCCCTCACGCTGCAGCAGGAACTCCAGGGGCTCGCTCAGGGCCGGCTCGTCGTCGACGATGAGGATCTTGGTCACGATGGCTGCTCTTCCAGTTGCTCTTCGAGTGCTGTGGTCAGTTCGGGATCTGCCTCGGGCAGACGGATGGTGAAGGTCGAGCCCTTGCCGGGCTGCGACCAGACGCGCACGTCACCACCGTGGTTGCTGACGACGTGCTTGACGATCGCGAGCCCGAGGCCGGTGCCCCCGGTGGCGCGCGACCGTGCGGGATCGACACGGTAGAACCGTTCGAAGACGCGGTCGAGGTCGGCCTCGGGGATGCCGACGCCCTGGTCGGTGATGGCGATCTCGACGAAGCCCTTCGACGACCGGACGCCCACGCCCACGCGGGTGTTGTCCGGTGAGTACTTCACCGCGTTGGCGATGAGGTTCGACACCGCGACCTGCAGCAGCCCGCGGTCGCCCATCACCCGCAGCTTCGACTTCTTGGCGCGGATGATCTCGATCGAGCGGGCGCGGGCGACGACCTCGTTCGCGTCGATCGCGGCCTGCACGATCTTGTCGATGCCGGTCTCCTCGCTGTTCTCGAGCGCGTCGACGGACTGCAGCCGGGACAGCTCGATGATGTCCTTCGTCAGCGCTCCGAGCCGCTCGGACTCGGTGATGAGCTGCGCGGCGAACTTCTTCACGTGCACGGGGTCGTCGGCGGCGAGGACGAGGGTCTCGGACAGCAGACCGATGGCGCCGATCGGCGTCTTCAGCTCGTGCGAGATGTTGGCGACGAAGTCGCGGCGGACCTCGTCGATGCGCCGGCTCTCGGTCAGGTCGTCCGCCGTGAGCAGGACGTACCGGTTGCCGAGCTGGGCGGCACGGAAGCTGAGGTAGCCGATGAGCTCCCCGTGGCGACCACGCGGCAGCTCGAGGTCCTCCGACCCCATCTCCCCGCTCTTGCGCACCCGGTCGATGAGCTCGAGCAGTTCGTGGTGCACCAGGCGCCGGCGCACGACGAGCCCCGCCGTGAGGGCCTGGGGGGATGCCGCGACGACGGTGTTCGAGGGGTCGATGACGACCGCCGGGTTGTGCATCGTCGCGATGACCGCTGCGACGCCGTCCGGCAGGGTCCGCTCCGCCACGTCGGCAGCACGAGCCGTCCGCTCGGCGGTGATGATCAGCACCACGACGCCCGCGCCGAAGACCCCGCCGAGGAGCATCGACAGTGGCACGAGCCACGCGTTGTCCATGCCGCCAGTGTAGGGATGGTCATGCGGGGTTCCGGTACCGTTCACCGTCTGCGGAAGGCCAGAACGCGAAGCGTTCAGCCCCGCGTCACCGTTCGTTCACCTGGGCTGACGACACTCGTCCGGTACGCAGAGAGAGGTACTCCCCCATGCGCGAAGTCTTCCAGCAGGAACTCCAGGACGTCCAGGAGCGACTGACCGAGATCGCCGGGCTCGTCGAGTCCGCCATCACCCGAGCCACCCAGGCCTTCAGCGACTCCGACGTCGCCCTCGCCGAAGAGGTGATCGCCGACGACGAGAAGATCGACCTCGCTGCGAACAGCCTCGACGAGATCGCGATCGACATCCTCGCCCGCCAGGCACCGGTGGCCCGCGACCTGCGCGTCGTCGTCACCGCCCTGCGCGTGAGCTCCTCGCTCGAGCGCATGGGCGACATGGCCGAGCACATCGCGCAGCTCGCCCGCCAGCGCTTCCCCGAGAAGGTCGTGCCGAAGGGCCTGCGCAGCACCTTCAAGGAGATGGGCCGGCACGACGTCGCGATGGCGCAAAAGCTCACGCGGCTGCTCGCCACCGAGGACATCGCGCTGTCGGCCGAGATCCGCGACGAGGACGACGCCGTCGACGAGCTGCACGCCAGCGTCTTCGACTTCGTGCTCGGCGAGGCCTGGAAGGGCGGTCCGATCGACACCGTCGACGCCACCCTGGCCTCCCGCTACCACGAGCGCTTCGCCGACCACGCGGTCTCGATCGCCAAGAAGGTCGAGTACCTGGCGACGGGCGACTGGACCGGCGCGTCCACCTCGACCGCGGCGGTCTGACCCGACCCGGTCGGTCTGACCCGGCCCGATCGGTCTGCGAGGATCGTGGCATGGCCCAGGTCGCGATCATCGTCAACGGCATGCCCGGTTCCGGCAAGAGCACCATCGGCACGGCACTCGCCGAGGTGCTCGGCTGCCCGTTCCTGTCGAAGGACCGCATCAAGGAGCCCCTCGCCGACGTCGTCGGCCCGATGATCGCCTCGCGTCCGCTCGGCGGCATCGCGATGGACACGATGTGGTCCATGGCGCGGGCCGTCGAGAACGGGGTCGTCCTCGACGCCGTCTGGCTGCCGTCGCGTGACCGGGACCGCCTGGAGGCCGGACTCGCGTCCGCCGGGTCGCCTCGCGCCGTCGAGGTGTGGTGCGACACGGACCGCGCCACCGGCGAACAGCGGCTGCGCGACCGGTACGAACCGGGCACCGTGCCGGTGCGGCACGAGGTACACGGGGACCTGGCCGACGTGCTGGCCTTCTGGGACGAGCACGGCGGCGACGCCCGGCCCGTCGGACTGCCCGGCGTCCCGGTGATCCGGGTCGACACGACGAAGCCCTACGACGTCGGGGCCCTGGTGCAGGAGATCGCGTCGCACTTCGTCTGACCGTCACACTCCGCGTGGTCGGGTGTCGTCTGCCCGGACGCAGCGAAGGCCGCAGCCCCGACGGGACTGCGGCCTTCGTCGTTCGGGTGGGTGCTACTTCTTGGCGCCCTGGGCAGCCACGGCGGCGGCGCCGGCTGCGGCGGCCTCGGGGTCCAGGTAGTACGCGGGCTTCGTCGGCGTGAAGTCGTCGTCGAGCTCGTACACGAGCGGGATGCCCGTCGGGATGTTCAGGCCGGCGATGTCGTCGTCGGAGATGCCGTCGAGGTGCTTCACGAGCGCACGCAGCGAGTTGCCGTGGGCCGTCACCAGCACGGTCTTGCCGGCGGCGAGGTCCTTCGTGATGTCGGACTCCCAGTACGGCAGCAGACGGTCGATCACGAGCTTGAGCGACTCGGTGCGGGGCAGCTGGTCGCCGAGCTCGGCGTAGCGACGGTCACCGAACTGCGACCACTCGGCGTCGTCGGCGATGGGGGGCGGCGGGACGTCGAACGAGCGGCGCCACTCCATGAACTGCTGCTCGCCGTACTCGGCCAGGGTCTGGGCCTTGTCCTTGCCCTGCAGGTCGCCGTAGTGGCGTTCGTTGAGGCGCCAGTCGCGCTTCACCGGCAGCCAGGCCAGGTCGGCCTGCAGCAGCGCGATGTCCGCCGTCTGGATCGCACGGGTCAGGAGCGAGGTGTACAGGACGTCGGGGACGATGCCGGACTCGGCGATGAGGTCGCCGGCGCGCTTCGCCTCCTTCTCGCCCAGCTCGCTGAGCCGGACGTCGACCCAACCGGTGAACAGGTTCTTCTGGTTCCAGTCACTGTTGCCGTGACGGAGCAGGACGAGCGTGGAGGTCATGCTCCGAGTCTACCGAGCGGTACCGGCCCCGTACCCTTGACGCATGCCCATCGGGAACGTGACGCGCGGGACGACCGGGTACAACCGGCTCCGCCGTGTCGACCGGTGGATCGCGACCCTGCCGGTGCTGCGCCGGACGGACGATCCGCTCGTCGCCGACGTCGGCTACGGGGCCTCGCCGACCACCACCCTCGAACTGCGCGACCGGCTGGCCGCCGTCCGACCGGACGTCGAGGTGACGGGCATCGAGATCGAGCCCTCGCGGGTCGCGCTCGCGAACGCCGGGACGCGCGACGGTGTGACGTTCCGCCTGGGGGGCTTCGAGACGCCGACGCCCGGGCAGCGCCGGCCCGCCGTCATCCGGGCCTTCAACGTGCTGCGGCAGTACGACGAGTCCGCGGTGGTCGGGTCGTGGCGGATCATGCAGGACCGGCTGCAGCCCGGCGGTGCGCTCGTCGAGGGGACCTGCAACGAGGTCGGTCGGGTCGCATCATGGGTGACGCTCGACGACGTCGCGCCGCAGACCTTCACGGTGTCGCTCCGGCTCGCCGGGCTCGACGTGCCTTCGATCGTCGCCGAGCGCCTGCCGAAGGCGCTGATCCACCGCAACGTGCCCGGCGAACGGGTGCACGCGTTCCTGCGGGACCTCGACCTGTCGTGGGCGGTCGCCGCACCGCTCGGCACGTACGGGCCCCGGCAGCGGTGGATCGCCACGGTGCGCGGGATGCGTGACCGCGGCTGGCCGGTGCTGCACGGGGTGACGCGCTGGCGGCTCGGTGAGCTCAGCGTCCCGTGGTCGGCCGTCGAGCCCGCCTGACGACCTGGCGCAGGCTAGGAGCGCTTGACGGCCCCGAGGCGGGGCAGTCGCGGCACGTTCGCCGTCGCACCGGCCTCGGGCGGGACGATGGTCTCCTGCGCCGCGGTCACCACGACGTCGTCGGCCTCGAGCCGTAGGGTCGCGGCGGGGTCGAGGGAGCGCTTCACCACGGCGAGCCCGATCGGACCGAGCTCGTGGTGGATCGCCGATGCTGACAGCCGACCGACGGCCTTGTCGTCGAGCAGCACCGGGGCCCCGGGTGCAGGCAGCACACCGTCGGACCCGTCGAGGTGCAGCAGCACGGCCCGGCGCGGCGGGTGCCCGAGGTTGTGGACCTTGGCGACGGTCTCCTGACCGCGGTAGCAGCCCTTCGACAGGTGCACGGCGGAGCGGAGCCAGTCGAGCTCGTGCGGGATCGTCCGCTCGTCGACGTCGGACAGGGTCGGGCGCCAGGCGGCGATCCGCAGCGCCTCGTACGCGAGCAGCCCCGCGACGGGGACGTCCGACGCGGCGATCGCGGCCGCGGTGCCGGGGGTGACCACGGCGGTGCGGAGGGTCCAGTCGGAGCCGGGGTGGGCCTCCTGGTCGGCGTAGCCCCATCCGCCGGGCGTGACGGCACCCCACGGGTCGACCCACTCGGCGACGGGCGCTTCCGGCAGTTCGACGGACGCGAACGGTGTGGCCTCGCCGAACCAGCCGAGGGTGACGAAGTCGGCGGAGCGGTCGGCGACCTCGACCCGGAGCATGAAGCGCATCGAGTCGAGCCAGCCGGCGAGCGGCGCAGCGTCAGCGCGCTCGGTGAGCAGCCAGGCGGTGGCGCCGTCGTCGACGACGCGGGCCGCGTGCTCGACGCGTCCGGCCTGGTCGAGCACGAGCGTCTCGGTGCTGACGCCCGTCGGCAACCCGGTGAGCTGCTGCGAGGTGATCGAGTTGAGCCACGAGAGCCGGTCCGGTCCGGTGACGGTGACGACACCGAGTCCGAGCTCGACGACGGCGCGACCACGGGTCAGCAGGCGCTGCTCCCCGATCGGGTTGCCGAAGTGCGCGGCGACGGAGTCGGCGGCGACGAAGCCGTCACGCGCGGCGAACACCGACATCAGTCGACCTTCGCGAGCTGCCCCGAGGCGTGTGAGGTGAGTTCGCGACCGAGCGCGGCGATGTCCCACGCCCAGAAGAGCTTGCCCTCGACCAGCCCGTACAGGCGGGTCGCGGCGGAGTAGTCCTTCGCGTTCGGCGAGCGCAGCACGGCGTCGGTCGACAGGTCGATCCGGCCCTTCAGCACGCGGCCGACGTAGAGCTCGTTGACGCCCGTCGGGTGGATGATCGCGGCCTCGACGTCGAAGCCGTCCGTGGTGTTGCGGAGCGCCTCGACGCTCTCGACCGTGCTGAAGGGCGTGGGCCCGTCGCCCAGGAGCATCGCGGGGCCGCGGTCGCCGGGCTCGGTGGGACGGTCGATCCGCCAGTAGCCCATCTCGGCGGCGAGCGGGGTGTGGTCGTCGTCGAGCAGCCAGGTGGTGGACGAGTAGTTCAGGTACGGCAGGCCGTCGTGGCTGAAGCTGACGCGCTGGCCGAACTCGTAGTTCCGGACCTCGTCGTCGTCACCGACCGGGTACTCGACCACGCCGGTGCCCTCCCACACGCCGACCAGCCACGACAGCGGGACCAGTTCGGGGGCGAGGCCCTCGGGCAGCTCGATCAACGCTGGCCCTTGAACAGCTTCACGACGACGACCACCGAGATGAACGCGATCGCGAGCGACGCCAGGCCGAGGAGGCCGACGTAGAAGAGCTCGAGCGCAAGCAGCGAATCCATGCTCGGAGTCTACGCGGCTCGGCTCAACGCGCCAGGAGCACCACCGCGGTGACGAGGACCACGACGAACGCGCCGGACGACGCGATGCTGATCCGTTCGACCAGACCGTCCTTCGTGGCGGTGATGAGCTGCAGCACGAAGCTGACCATCACGCAGGCGACGAAGACGAGCAGCAGCCAGGCGAAGGCGTCGCGCTCGGCCACGGTCAGGACGAGCACGGCCCCGACGACCGCCAGCACCCAGACCGGCAGGACGGACGTCAGCCGCAGGCGACGCTGGTCGGTGGGGTGCACGGGCTCGGTCACGCGCTCCATCATGGCAGGGACGTGCGGAACGCACGCACCGAGCGGTGCGGGATGACGCGCAATCCGTCCGGCCGGATAGGTCGTTCGCGAGCATCACTAGGATGTGTCCACGACGTCATCCACCTCCGGAGGTCCTGTGGCACAGCTCCTGGTACTCACCTCGACCGCGCCCGGAGACGTCCTGCCGAGCCTGGGCCTCCTGAGCCACCGGATCCGCCACGTGCCGGCCGAGGCCGCGCAGCTGGTCAACGCCCCGCAGAGTGACCTGATGTTCGTGGACGCCCGCACCGACCTGGTCAGCGCGAAGGCCCTGTGCAAGATCCTCGCCTCGTCGGGGTCGACCACGCCGATCGTGCTCGTCGTCACCGAGGGCGGGCTGACCGCGGTGAACAGCGACTGGAACGTCGACGACGTCGTGCTCGAGAGCGCGGGCCCGGCCGAGATCGACGCCCGCATCCGGCTGTCGGCCGGTCGTGCGGCGAAGGGCCAGACGAGCTCGAAGATCCAGGCGTCCGGTGTCGTCATCGACGAGGCCAGCTACTCCGCCAAGGTGCGCGGCCGGCCGCTCGACCTGACGTTCAAGGAGTTCGAGCTCCTGCGCTTCTTCGCCACCCACCCGTCACGCGTCTTCACCCGCGAGCAGCTGCTCAGCGAGGTCTGGGGCTACGACTACTTCGGTGGCACCCGCACGGTCGACGTGCACGTCCGGCGACTGCGCGCCAAGCTCGGCGACCTCGAGTCGCTCATCGGCACCGTCCGCAACGTCGGGTACCGCTTCAACGTCTACGACGACGAGGCCGAGCGCCTGATGGGGCAGTAGTGCTGCCCGACCTCGGCAGCTTCGTCGCCCCCGGCGAGGCTCCCCCGTTCTCCGACCAGACCCTGGTGGACGTCCGCGCGGGGCGCGCGACCGTCCTGACCGTCGACCACGGGGTCGCGGTGGTCCGTGACGGCGAGCTGGAACTCGTCGTCGCCCAGGAGGCCCGTGGCCGGGGCATCGGCACGGCCCTGGTGACGCAGGCACTCGCGCTGGGCGCCGGGGCCGCTCCCCGGCTCGCCTGGGCGCACGGGGACCACCCGGCAGCGCGTGCGCTGGCCGACCGGTTCGGCTGGCGCGCGGTCCGCACGCTGCTGCAGCTCCGGGCGCCCGTCGCCGACTCCGACGTCGCCGCCGACTCGGACGTCGAGCTGCCAGACGGCTACTCCCTGTCGGCGTTCCGTCCCGGCACCGACGACGAGACCGACTGGCTCGCGCTGAACGCCGCCGCCTTCGCCCACCACCCCGAGCAGGGTCGGATGACGCTCGACGACCTGCACGCACGCGAGGCCGACGACTGGTTCGCAGGCGAGGACCTGCTGCTGCTCCGCGATGCCTCCGGGCAGCTCGCCGGCTCGTGCTGGCTCAAGGTCGAGGACGGCATCGGCGAGTTCTACGCCGTCGCCGTCCGGCCCGACCTGCAGGGGCAGCGGCTCGGCGGCGTGCTCATGCGTGCGGGCACCGCTCGGCTGCGCGGCCGCGGCCTGACCGCCGCCGCACTGTACGTCGAGGGGGACAACGAGCCGGCGCTGGCGCTGTACCGGCGGTCGGGGTTCACGCAGCACGCGATCGACGTGCAGTACGCAGCACCGGAGCAAGCCTCAGGTCACTGATACGCTTCGCCCATGATCCAGGGGGACCAGGGCGGATCGCCCATCGAACGACGACGTCCGGACGCACGGTCGGGGGCAGACCGGTGAACTTCAACCCGTCTCCGGTGTTCCTCGCGATGGCCGCGATGGTCGCCATCCCCGCCGTCGTCACCGCACTCGTCCGCCAGAGCGACCGGAAGCGACCCCCGTCGACGGTCGTCGGGGACGAGGCGTACGGCGTGCTCTTCACCGTCCGCGCTCGCCGGTGGAACTACCTGCTGCTCCGGATCATCGGGATCGTCTTCATCGTGGTCGGCGGGTTCTTCCTGCTGGCCGCACTCGCCCTGCTCGACGACCCTGACGCGACCGGGATGCTCCTCGGCGGTCTCGGCATCGGGCTGTTCGGGCTGCTGTTCGTCTACCTGGGCGTCGGGCAGAAGCGGCGCCGGGTCGAGGCGTACGACTCGCAGCTGGTCGTCACGCCGATGTTCCGTGCCGCCCGGACCGTCGACCCCGCGGCCATCAAGCACATCCGGCCCACGACGAACCGCTTCGGCGGCCTGGACGTCAAGGTGCACGGCCAGCGCGGGGTGATCAGTGTCCTGTCCATCGATGCCGCGTACCCCGAGTTCTGCGCGTGGCTCGAGCAGCGGGCGCCGGCGCAGTGGGGCGCGTTCGTGCAGGTCTTCGCGCGCTGAGCGCAGCACCTCGGTCCGTCGCGGCCGTTCCTGCACAACCGAACGGTTCACCGCCGGTTTCCACAGCGTCCACCGAGGCCCCTCCGGCGGCAGGGGCCGGGTGGCAGGATGTGGGGATGGACACCGAACCGCAGCTCGACGGCGAATCCGTCGCACCCGACCTCGACGACTTCGACGAAGTCATCGAGATCGAGCACGAGTCACTGCCGACGGACCGCTACTTCGACCGCGAGCTGAGCTGGCTGCGGTTCAACCAGCGCGTGCTCGAGCTGGGCGAAGACCGCACGCAGCCCCTGCTGGAGCGGGCGAACTTCCTGGCGATCTTCGCGTCCAACCTCGACGAGTTCTTCATGGTCCGCGTCGCCGGCCTGAAGCGCCGCATCGACACCGGCATCGCCGTCCCGACCAACGTCGGCCGTGCTCCCAGCGACGTCCTGCGGGACATCGCGAAGAAGGCCCACGAGCTGCAGGACCGGCACGCCCAGGCCTTCATCGGGTCGCTCAAGCCCGACCTCGACGCCGCGGGCATCCACATCGAGCACTGGTCCGACCTCGACGAAGCCGACCGGCAGCGGATGCGGGAGTACTTCAACGAGCAGATCTTCCCGGTGCTCATGCCCCTGGCCGTCGACCCGGCGCACCCGTTCCCCTACATCTCCGGGCTCTCGCTCAACCTGGCGGTGCGGGTCCGCAACCCGAAGTCGCAGCGCCAGGAGTTCGCGCGCCTCAAGGTGCCGCAGAACTTCTCCCGCTTCATCAAGCTCCCCGACGACAACTCCGGCCGGATGCGCTTCATCCCGCTCGAAGACCTCATCGCGAACCACCTCGACGACCTGTTCCCGGGGATGGAGGTCCTCGAGCACCACGTGTTCCGGGTCACCCGCAACGAGGACGTCGAGATCGAGGAGGACGAGGCCGAGAACCTCATCCAGGCCCTCGAGCGCGAGCTCCTGCGCCGCCGGTTCGGTCCGCCGATCCGCCTCGAGATCACCGAGGACATGGACCCGGTGACCCTCGACCTGCTCGTGCGTGAACTCGACATCACCGAGGAAGAGGTCTTCCGGCTGCCGTCGCCGCTCGACCTCGGCGGACTGTTCGAGATCTTCAAGATCAACCGTCCGGACCTGCACTACCCGAAGCACGTGCCGACCACCCCGGTGCAGTTCCAGCCGGGTGAACCGAACACGAAGCCCGACCTGTTCCGTGCGATCAAGGCGAACGACGTCCTGGTCCACCACCCCTACGAGTCCTTCGCCACGAGCGTGCAGGCGTTCCTCGAGCAGGCCGCGGCCGACCCGAACGTGCTGGCGATCAAGCAGACCCTGTACCGCACCTCCGGCGACAGCCCCATCGTCGAAGCGCTCATCGACGCAGCGGCCGCCGGCAAGCAGGTCCTCGCCCTGGTCGAGATCAAGGCCCGCTTCGACGAGCAGAACAACATCACCTGGGCCCGGAAGCTCGAGAAGGCCGGCGTGCACGTCGTCTACGGCCTGGTCGGACTGAAGACGCACTCGAAGCTGGTGCTCGTCATCCGGCAAGAGGGCGGGACGCTCAAGCACTACAGCCACATCGGCACGGGCAACTACAACCCGAAGACCTCGCGCATCTACGAGGACATGGGCCTGTTCACGTCGGACGACACGGTGGGCAAGGACCTGACCCGCCTGTTCAACGAGCTGTCCGGCTACGCCATCGAGAAGAAGTTCAAGCGCCTGCTCGTGGCACCGCTGCACCTGCGGAAGGGCCTGCTCAAGCGCATCCAGACCGAGGCTGCGAACGCCCGGGCCGGCAAGCCCTCGGGCATCCGGATCAAGGTCAACTCGATGGTCGACGAGCAGATCATCGATGCGCTGTACCTGGCGAGCCAGGCCGGGGTGCCGATCGACGTGTGGGTGCGCGGCATCTGCTCGCTCAAGCCGGGCATGGAAGGTGTCAGCGACACCATCCGCGTGCGGAGCATCGTCGGGCGCTACCTCGAGCACTCCCGTGCGTTCGCGTTCCACAACGACGGCGACCCGGCGGTGTTCATCGGCAGCGCCGACATGATGCACCGCAACCTCGACCGACGCGTCGAGGCGCTCGTGCGGCTGGTCGCCCCGGACCACATCAACGAGGTCCAGGAGATGTTCGACCTGGCGATGGCCGACACCGCCAGCTCGTGGCACCTGGAGTCCGACGGCGAATGGACACGGCACTCCACCGACGATGCGGGCCGTCCGCTCGAGGACGTGCAGAATGTGACCATGCGGAAGATCTCGGCCCGGAAGCGCTCGACTCGGTGAGCAGCGGTCCCTCGGGCCCCGTCGTCGCTGCGGGTGCGGTCGTCTGGCGCGAACAGGACGGCACGCCCCTCGTGCTGCTCATCCACCGCGACCACCACAAGGACGTCTCCCTGCCCAAGGGCAAGGTGGACCCGGGCGAGGCCGTCCCGACGACCGCCGTGCGCGAGATCGACGAGGAGACCGGGTACCGCGTCCACCTCGGCGCACCGCTCGGAACCGCCGAGTACGTGCTGCCGAACGGTCGCGACAAGGTCGTGCACTACTGGGCGGCCCGGGTCTCGGCCAAGGAGTACGCCCGCGCCGGTGCCTTCGTGCCGAACCACGAGGTCGCGGCGCTCGAGTGGGTCACCATCGACGACGCCCGCAACCGCCTGACGTACGAGCGGGACGTCGCGATCCTCGACCGGTTCGCCGAACGCGCCGCCGCCGGACAGCACCGCACGTTCGCCCTGATCACCCTGCGCCACGCGAAGACGGTGCCCGGCTCGGACTGGGACGGCCCCGATGCCACCCGTCCGCTGCTGCCCGTCGGCCGTTCGCAGGCCAAGGCCGCCGCGGCACCGGTCGCAGCGTTCGGCCCGAAGAAGATCGTGAGCAGCACGGCGGCGCGGTGCCTCGCGACCGTCGAGCCGTTGTCCGCCGCGACGAAGCTCGGGGTCTCGAGCACCGCCGACATCAGCCAGGACGCCCACGACCGCGGTGCCGCCGACGTCAAGGGCGTCGTCCGGCGCCGGCTCGACAAGGGCAAGACCGCGGTCCTCTGCTCGCACGGTCCGGTGCTGCCCGACATCATCGCCCGGATCGCCACCGCGACCGCCGACGACTCCGGTCGCTTCGACCTGCGCCGCGCCGCGATGCTGTCGGTCGGGGACTTCTCCGTCATGCACATCGCGGGGGACACCCTCGTCGCGGTCGAGACGCACCACAACACGATCCCGGCGTAGCCGGCCACGCGACGGGGCCGCGCCGCGCCCGGGAACGCGATCCGGGCCTCCCGACCGCTCGTCCGCGATCATGCGTGCGCATCTTCCGAACGAGCGCACAGTGCCCCGATCCTGCTCCCTGCGCGGGAGCGGCGCACGCCGCCCCGACGTGGACAACCCCTCGTTCACCTCCCGTTCACCAGCGGGGGTGATTGCGGTCACCTCGCGTCCCTACAGTCGCTCCCGGGTCGGCACCGGCCCAGGGACCGCAGTGGTCCCACTGCATTCCATTCCCGAAGGGACCCCTGTGAACATCAAGCGAATCGGTTCGATCGCAGCAATCGCGATCGCCGGCGCAGTCGTGCTCTCCTCGTGCGCGGCGAACGAGGACGCGGGCAGCACCGAGTCCTCCTCCACCAGCGGCAGCGACTACTCGAAGCTCTCCGGCACCCTGACCGGCTCCGGCTCGTCGGCACAGCAGACCGCGCAGGCCACCTGGGCCGCCGGTTTCCAGAACGAGGCCTCGGGCGTCACCGTGAACTACACCCCGGACGGCTCGGGCGCTGGCCGCGAGAACTTCATGTCGGGTGCCGCGGACTTCGCCGGCTCCGACGCCGCGCTGAAGGACGAGGAGCTCTCGGGCAAGTTCGAGTCCTGCAAGGCGGACACCAAGGGCATCGACATCCCCGTCTACATCTCCCCGATCGCCATCGCGTACAAGGTCGACGGCGTCAGCGACCTGACGCTCGACGCGAAGACCATCGCGGGCATCTTCTCGGGCAAGATCACCAAGTGGGACGACTCCGAGATCGCCGACCTGAACAAGGACGCGAAGCTGCCGGACGCCGACATCACGGTCGTCCACCGCTCGGACGACTCGGGCACCACGCAGAACTTCTCGGAGTACGTCTCCGCGAACGCCTCGGACGTCTGGACCGAAGAGCCCAGCCAGACCTTCCCGTACTCGGTCGGTGACAGCGCGAAGGGCACCTCCGGTGTCGCCTCCGCGATGGGCAACGCCACCAACGCCATCACCTACATCGACGACTCCGGTGCGGGTGACCTCGACCGCGCGAAGCTGATGGTCGGCGACAAGGCGACCGAGATCTCGGCCGACGGTGCCGCGCAGGTCGTCGCCGACTCGAAGATCGCGACCGGCCGTGAGGACAACGACCTCGCGATCGACATCGACCGCAAGGACACCGCTGACGGTGCCTGGCCGCTGGTCCTCGTCTCCTACGCCATCGCGTGCCAGGAGTACAAGGACGCCGACAAGGCCGAGCTCGTGAAGGGCTACCTCGACTACGTCGTCTCGAGCGCCGCTCAGGACGCCGCTGCCAAGGAGGCCAAGTCGGCCGCCCTCTCCTCCGACCTCGCGTCGAAGGCCAAGGACGCGGTCGCTTCCATCAAGTAAGGCCCCCTGAGCGCCCGGACGCCGGTCCCACCCACACGACCGGCGTCCGGGCACTCAGCCGTCCAGGACCCCACCCGGACGCGCACCACCACCCCAGAACCCGTCGCCTCCCCCGGCGTTCCTCCGACAGGAGTACCCCATGACGACCGCACCGGCCCAGCCAGGGGCCACCGTCACCCCGACCAAGCCGAAGCCCGTCGTCCGTGTCGGCGACCGCGTCTTCTCCGCCGCCTCGGTCATCGCCGGCGGCCTCATCCTCTTCGTGCTCGTGCTCGTCGCCGCGTTCCTCGTCTGGCAGAGCATCCCGGCCTTCTCCGCCAAGGTCGGCGAGCTGCCGGGCAAGGCCACGAACTTCTGGGACTTCGTCGGCCCCCTGGTCTTCGGCACCGTCTGGTCCGCGCTCATCGCGCTCGTGATCGCCGTGCCGCTGTCCCTCGGGATCGCCCTCTTCATCTCGCACTTCGCGCCGCGTCGACTCGCGCCGGTCCTCGGCTACGTGATCGACCTGCTGGCCGCGGTGCCGTCGGTCGTCTACGGCCTCTGGGGCATCGCCGTGCTGGCGCCCCTGGTGAAGCCGTTCTACGTGTTCCTGAACGAGTACATCGGCTGGTTCCCGCTGTTCTCCGGCCAGGTGTCCGGCACCGGTCGCACGATCCTGACCGCGTCGATCGTCCTCGCCGTCATGGCGATCCCGATCATGACCGCGGTCATGCGTGAGATCTTCCTGCAGGCCCCGACCCTCAACGAGGAAGCGGCCCTGGCCCTCGGCGCGACCCGCTGGGAGATGATCCGCCTGTCGGTCCTGCCGTTCGCGAAGTCCGGCATCGTCTCCGCGATCATGCTCGGCCTCGGTCGTGCACTCGGCGAGACGATGGCGATCGCGCTGGTGCTGTCGGTCTCGACGAACGTCACGTTCCAGATGCTGACGTCGCAGAACCCCTCGACGATCGCGGCGAACATCGCCCTGCAGTTCGCCGAGGCATCCGGTACGGCCCTGAACGCGCTCATCGCGTCGGGTCTGATCCTCTTCGTCATCACCCTGGTCATCAACATGCTCGCGCGGTACATCGTCCGCAGCCGAGTCAGCTGAGAGGTCGCACCCGATGTCCCTCGCGCTCCGTCAGACCGGCACCGCCGGCAACGTCTACGCCAACGGCAAGCTGCACGCCTCGGTCCCGTGGCTGCTGCTCGTCGGCAGCTGGGTCGCCCTCGTCCTGGTCTTCGCGCTGCTCAACGCCGGTGGCGCCGTCAAGGACTTCAACGTCGTCGCCGCGATCTTCCTCGGCACGGTCCTGTTCGACGTCCTCATCGTCGTCATCTCGCGCATCGTCGAGGGCGGCCGCAAGGCGGTCGACCGCCTGGTCACCTCGCTCGTCATCACGGCGTTCGTCATCGCGGTCCTGCCGCTGGTGTCGCTGCTCTGGACGGTCATCGCCAAGGGCATCGCCCGCTTCGACGCGAACTTCTTCTCGTACTCGATGCGCGGGGTCATCTCCGAGGGCGGCGGCGCGGTCCACGCCCTCATCGGCACGCTCGAGATCACGCTGTTCGCGGCGCTCATCTCGGTGCCGATCGGCCTGCTCACCTCGATCTACCTGGTCGAGTACGGTCGCGGCGCGCTGGCGAAGGGCATCACGTTCTTCGTCGACGTCATGACGGGCATCCCGTCGATCGTCGCCGGTCTGTTCGCCTACGCGCTCTTCGCGCTGTTCCTCGGCCCGGGTGCCCGCTTCGGCCTGGTCGGCTCCGTCGCCCTCTCGGTGCTGATGATCCCGATCGTCGTGCGGTCCACCGAAGAGGTGCTGAAGATCGTCCCGATGGAACTCCGCGAGGCCTCGTACGCCCTCGGCGTGCCGAAGTACCTCACGATCCTCAAGGTCGTGCTCCCCACCAGCCTCGCCGGCATCACCACCGGAGTCATGCTCTCGATCGCCCGCGTCATCGGTGAGACCGCCCCGCTGCTCGTCACGGCCGGCTTCACCGCGAGCATGAACTACAACCTGTTCCGTGACCCGATGATGACCCTGCCGGTGTACGCGTACACGCAGTACTCGCAGCAGGGCGCCAACCCGGTGCCGTTCGTCGACCGGGCCTGGACCGCGGCCCTCGTGCTCATCCTGATCGTGATGCTGCTCAACCTGCTCGCCCGGTTCATCACCCGTCTCTTCGCCCCCAAGCTCAGCCGCTGACCCTCCGCCCCCGCGGAACCAGCGACACCACCCACCCAGAAGGATCAACGTGTCCAAGCGCATCGAGGTCGACGGCCTCAACGTCTACTACTCGAAGTTCAAGGCGGTCGAGGGTGTCGACATCACCATCGAGCCCCGCACCGTCACGGCCTTCATCGGCCCGTCGGGCTGCGGCAAGTCCACCTTCCTCCGCACCCTGAACCGCATGCACGAGGTCATCCCCGGCGCATGGGTCGAGGGCTCGGTCAAGATCGACGGCGACGACCTGTACGGCGCCGGCGTCGACCCCGTGCTCGTCCGTCGTCAGGTCGGCATGGTCTTCCAGCGTCCGAACCCGTTCCCCACGATGTCGATCCGCGACAACGTGCTGGCGGGCGTGAAGCTCAACAACAAGCGCGTCTCCCGCTCCGAGGCCGACGACATCGTCGAGCGCTCGCTGCAGGGCGCGAACCTGTGGAACGAGGTCAAGGACCGCCTCGACAAGCCCGGCATGGGCCTGTCGGGTGGGCAGCAGCAGCGTCTCTGCATCGCCCGCGCGATCGCGGTCGAGCCGGACGTGCTCCTGATGGACGAGCCCTGCTCGGCCCTCGACCCGATCTCGACCCTCGCCATCGAGGACCTGATCGAGGAGCTCAAGAAGGAGTTCACGATCGTGATCGTGACCCACAACATGCAGCAGGCGTCGCGCGTCAGCGACAAGACGGCGTTCTTCAACATCGCCGGCACCGGTGCACCCGGCAAGCTCATCGAGTTCGACGACACCGCGACGATGTTCTCGAACCCGTCCGTGCAGGCCACCGAGGACTACGTCTCGGGCCGCTTCGGTTGATCGGCATCCGTCCGTCGCACTGACGGACTGCCTGGAGGCCCGGTGCACGTCCGCCACGGACGCGCACCGGGCCTTCCTGGTTGCGACGGCGTTCGTGGTCGTGCCCGGCGCCACGGTGCGATCACGACGCTGACGCGGAACGACGAAGCCGCTGTCGTGTGACAGCGGCTTCGTCGTTCTGCGTCGGTGGCAGTCCAGCAGGACCGCCCGAGGCGTCAGGCCGTGGTGGTGGGGACCGCCATGATCGGCGAGGTGGTCGGCTGCTCGGAACCGCCCTCGGGCTCGACCGTCATGCCGATCGTCGCACCCTCGGACATCGCGCCCTTGAGCACGGCGGAGTGCACGCCGTCGGCCGCACCGTCGACCAGGCCGGCCGACTTGATGGTGCCGCCCTGCTCCTCGGAGCCGATGTACCAGAGCTCGTACGTCTTGCCCTTCGGCGCCTGCTCGACACCGTCGAGGATCACCGCGGACTTGCCGAGGTCGTTCGACCACACGACCGTCGCCGAACCGCCGCCCGCGACCTTGGTCGTCGTGCGCTGGAAGTCCGAGGCGGCGTAGATGCGGTCGAGGCCGCTCGAGGCCTGCGTGGTGCCGGTGCCGGAGCCGTTCGGGTCGAAGATCGACCCGACGCCGAGTCCGCCGAAGAAGACCGCGGCGACGGCAGCTGCGGCCGTCAGCATAACCGCCGGACGCTGGAACCAGCGGCGGCGGGCCTCGGACGATGCCCGGCCACCGGCGGTGGGGCCGTCGGCGATCGAGGCGACGTGCCTGGCGGGCTCGGGACGGGCCTCCTGGACGGAGGTGGTCTCGGCGACCGGGGTCTGGTCGACCGTCGTGTCGGCGAGGGGCGCAGCCTGGGGGGTCGTCGCGATCCGGGCCAGCAGCGACGCCTTGAGCGACGCGGGGGGCTCGATCGGCGCGACGGCGTAGGCGAGCTGCAGCGCGGTCTCGCGCAGCGAGTCGTTCTCGGCCTGCAGCTCGGGGGACGTCCGGAGGGCGTCCTCGAGGAGCGCGCGCTCGTCGTCGGACAGCGCGTCGAGTGCGTGGGAACCCGTCATCAGTGCGGGGTCGTCGTGGCGTTCGGTCATGAGGTCACCCCCATCTCGTCTCGGAGTCGGATCATCCCGTCACGGAGACGGGTCTTGACGGTGCCGATGGGGACACCGAGGTGTTCGGCCATCTCGCTGTGCGAGTAGCCGCCGTAGTACGCGAGTTGCACGGCCTGCCGCTGGAACTCGGTGAGCTTCGCCAGCGCTCGGCCGACGCGCTCGTGCTCGATGCGGATCTCGACGGACTCGGAGACCTGGTCGAAACCGGCCTCGAGGTCGCGGATGCCGATCTTGGTGTCGCGGTCGTGCGACGACTGCGAGGCACGGACCCGGTCGACCGCTCGGCGGTGGGCCATGGTGAGGACCCAGCTGGCGGCCGTCCCACGCTTCCGGTCGAAGCGGGTGGCCTGCTGCCAGACCTCCAGGAAGACCTCCTGCGTGACCTCTTCCGACTGCGCGCGGTCCCGGAGGAGGCGCGTGATCAGACCGAGGACACGACCGGAGAGTGCGTCGTAGAGGTCCGCGAAGGCGGCTTGGTCACCGGCGGCGACCCGGGCGAGGAGGTCGTCCGGCGATGCCTGAGCTGGCTCTGACGAGCTCCAGCGTTCGGTGTCGCTATCCACGAGGGCAAGCATTGCAGGTTTCCCTCCTCTCGGTTGCTTTCGTTGACCAGGCGGGTAGCACGAAGCCTCCGCATGGGCGGTCGAGACGAGGGGCCGGCGTGACCCACAGGGAATTGACCGGCGGTGCCGGTCCGGGTCACACCGGGCCTCTCGCTTCGTGACGGGCATTCCGTCCGTCACGCAGATGATTCGGTGCGGTCCCCGCTGTGGATTGGATGGGGGTCGGGATTTCTCGGCGGGATGGGCGCGGCGGGCCTGCACCGGGGTGCGCGCGGGCACGCCCGGGGCCGGTTCTGTCCACCATGAGTGAACAGGGTCGAGGGATCAGCCGACGTCTCGTAGACTTGGTCTCGCCGGGCCGCAGCAAGCCCCGGGCTCCAAAATTCGCCGCTTCGAGCGGCCTCGCGCCGAGAGGCGCTTCTGCGGCCCGGTCTTTTCATGCCCGGACGCCGTCGCGTCCGGGTTTTCTGCTGCGCGGTCCTGGCCGTGCGCGGCATCGCGCTGCTGCGCATCCTGGCCTGGAGGCCCGGTGCGGGTCCGCCCCGCCGCTCGCTCAGTCCAGGCTGTCGCGGCGCCAGAGCGCCGCCGCCTCGGTCAGGTCGGCAGCCAGCTCCGTCAGGCGGAGCGCCCGCGTCGTGAGTTCGCTCGCGCGCTCGGACGCCACCAGGTCGGACTCGTCCGCCACGGCTGTCGCGCCGGCGGCGGTCAGTCGGCAGAACGACGCCCCGCGGTCGAGCGCCACCGCGAGGTCGCCCGTGTACAGCCCGTGCAGGATGCGGTCGGCGAGCGTCAGGATCTCGGCCGGGCCCGTCGGCTCCTCGGCACCCGCGACCGCCTGGTCGATCGTGCCGATCTGCGCCGTGCCCCGCTCGAACAGGTACGCGATCTCCTCCGGGTTCTGCCGGATGACGATGCGCACCAGGTACACCCGCCAGAGCGCCCCCGGCAGGGTGTGCGCCCCGACCCGCGCCCACAGCTCCGCGATGGCGTCGATGCCGTGCACGTCGGTGTAGGTGACGAGCCGCTCGACCACGGCCGGGTCCGGGTCCTCGCGCACGCGGTGCAGCAGGGCGTTCGCGGTCTCGTGCGCGACACGGTTCACGAGCGCCGGGTCCTCACCGCCCTGGATGGCGGCGAACTCGGCGTCGGTGAAGTGGACGGGACGGTGGTGATCGCGAGGCACCGCAGCAGTGTAGGCGCGGCCGGTGACACGCCCGCGTCCCGTTCGCCCAGAACGCAACAGCTGCGCCACGCGTACCGTGTTCCGGCAGGGAGGCGCTCCTCCCTGCACGTGAAGGAGAGGATCTTCCATGAACGCCCTGCTCATCATCCTGGCTGTGATCGCAGTCATCCTGCTGTTCGTCGGCGGGTTCGCTGCGAGCCTCAAGTTCCTGCTCTGGGTGGGCATCGTGCTGCTGGTCATCGCGGTCATCGCGTGGCTGCTGCGCTCGCTCACCGGACGTCGGGGCTGACCCGGACCGACGGTTCCGTCCCGGAGGCCCTCACCCGCTAGCCTTGCGGGTGAGGGCCTCTAGCTCAGTTGGTAGAGCACCGGACTTTTAATCCGAGGGTCGTGGGTTCGAGCCCCACGGGGCCCACACCTTCCTGAACGCCGGCTTTTCATCCGAGGGTCGTGGGTTCGAGCCCCACGGGGCCCACCCACGAGCTCCTGTCTAGAATGTCCTCGATGGGCCGACGATCGCAGCGCGAGCGGCCGGGCACCCCCACCGGCCCGGCGACGATGCGCCGACGCCGCCGGAAGCTGGTGCCGGCACTCGCCCTCGGCGCGATGGCACTCGGGGTCTCCGGACTCCTGCTGATCCTGCCGAGCGTCTCGAGTGCCTGCCAGCCGGTGTCCTCGTCGACCTCGGCCTCGGCCGTCGCTGCCCCCGGCGTCTCGGCCGATCGCGTCGCTGCGGCGATCGAGCCCGGGTCACGCGTCCTGATCGTGGGTGACTCGTACACCTCGGGTCGGGGCTCGGCCAGCGGACTTCGCGGCTGGGCACAGGACCTCAGCGAGGACCGTGGGTGGACGGCCAAGATCGACGGGTACCCGGGCACGGGCTACGTCGACACCGGTCGGACCGGTTCGTCGCACTACACGTACGGGCCACGCCTCGAGCGGCACGCCTCGTTCGACCCCCAGCTCGTGATCGTGCAGGGCAGCCAGAACGACTGGCTCGTCGACTCGGACACCCTCCGCGCCACGGTGGAGCGGACCCTCCGCACGGCGCAGCAGACCTGGCCGGACGCCGTCGTCGTCGCGCTCGGCCCGTCAGCACCGCTGCCGTGGGCGAACTCGACCGTCGGCGTTGCCGCGTCGGTCTCCGCGGGTGCCGCCGCCGCCGGTGTGCCGTACATCGACGCCCTCGCCGGCAGGTGGTTCACGTCGAGCAACAGCCCGGGGTACTCCGCCGTCGACGGCGGACACCCGAACGACGCCGGCTACCAGTACCTGGCGGACCGCGTCAGCGAGTCCCTCGACGCCCTCGGCGCACCCGTCGGCAGCGCCCGCTGCGTCTGAGCGACGCCATCTGCTCCTGAACGGGGTACAACCCGTCCCCAGCCGGCTCATGGGAGATCCCCTGCCCACCACAGCCCGCCCTCAGCGGATTGTTGGGCTGCCGCCGATAGTGTCGTTCCCGGATCCGATCACCGGATCCTGCAGCACAGCACCACCACGAACGAACGGGGTACACCGTGATCGAGCCCATCGAAGCCACGCAGACCAGCACCACCGGTGACGCGCGCCGCATCGTCGAGCTCGCAGCAGCGACCAACACGACGATGAGCAACGAGCTCCTGCTCGACACGCTCCGCCGCAACGCCCAGGTCACGACCCGCCACATCCGCAAGGACTTCATCGAGGTCGCGACGGCCACCGCCGTGCTCGGCTACGTCTGCCGGCAGCGCAAGGACTTCATCGCGCTCCGTGGCGACGACCCGGCGTGGGCGCACGAGGTCGGCCGGTACGCGACCGAGTCCCTCGCGGTCGAAGCACTCCGGATGCGCCGCGGCTGACGCCCGGCGTCCGACACGAACACCGAAGGCCCCGCCGGACACCCGGCGGGGCCTTCCTCGTGTCGGCGGTGCACGCCGACCGGAGTCCTCAGGACCAGACGCGGCGGATCCCCCACGAACCGGTCCAAATCTCGTCCGGCTCGAGCCAGCGCAGGCCCTCGCCCGAGTTCAGGGCGTTCGCGGGTGCCGTCATCGGTTCGACCGCGACGGCGAGGCCCTTCCCGTCGCCCCGCGGGTACTCGCGCGAGGTGAAGACCTGCACGTAGGGGAACGAGGCGTCCTGCCAGAGCTCGACCCCGTCGCCCTCGGGCCCGTGCATCGTCGTCCGGCGGATCCCGTCGGCGTCGGGGGTGACGTCCTTGTAGGCGGTGTCGAGGTCCGAGTCCCCGGCACGTCGCCCCTGGCGCAGGTCGTACGGCGTGCCCTCGACCGGCACCGAACCGTTCGGGACCTTCTGCTCGTCGACGGTGAAGGCGGTCGCGGCGTCGAGCGTGACGACCAGGTCGTCGGCGGGGGTGTCACCGGCACGCAGGTACGGGTGGGCGCCGACGGCGAAGGGTGCGCGGACGCCCGAGCGGTTCGTGACCTCGTGCGTGACACGGATGCCGTCGTCGACGAGTTCGTGCAGCACGCGCGTCTCGAGGGTGAAGGGCCACCCGTGCTGCGGGTGGATCGTCGCTTCCTGCTGGATCGACGTCTCGGTCTGCGAGACCACCCGGTACGGGGCAAACCGGAGCAGTCCGTGCGACGCGTTGCCGTACTTGGGCTCCGAGATGTCGAGCTGCTGCCGCTTCCCGTCGAGCTCCCACACACCACCGGCCACGCGGTTCGGCCAGGGCGCCAGGACGATGCCGTTCGCCCCCGGCGGCTGCTCGGTCACGGGGAACGGCTCGGTGATGTCGAAGCCGGCGACGCGGAGTTCGCGGATGCCCGCGGCGACCTCGGTGACCACGGCTTCGACGACCCCGTCGGGTCCGGCGTGGTGGAGGCGGTACTGGCCACCCGTGGGTGCTGCGGTCATGGGGTGTTCGTCCTTCCGGCTGGTTTGGTGTGCTGCTCGCCGTCGGCGACGACCACCTGAGCCCCGGCAGCCCGGATCGTGGCGACCGCGGCGGCGTCGGCCTCGGCGGTGACGACGACGTCGATGTCCTCGAGCGCACGGACGACCCCGATGTGGGCCCGGCCGAACTTCGACCCGTCCGCGACCACGACCGTACGCCGGGCCGTCGCCGCGAGCATCCGCTTGGCCTCGGTCTCGGGCAGGTTCACGTTCGTCAGGCCGTGGTCGACGTCGAGTCCGGTCCCGCCGAGGAACACGAGGTCCGCGGCGATCATCGGCAGGACCGCGCCGTTGAAGGGGGCGACGAGCGAGTGCTGCAGGGGCCGGAGGGTGCCGCCTGTGACGATCACGGTGAAGCGCGGAACAGCTCGCTCGAGCGCGAGCGCCGTGGTGAGGGAGTTCGTGACGACCGTGACGCCGGTGAGCTCGGTGCGCGCCACGAGGGCTTCGGCGACGGCGGCCGGCGTGGTGCCGACGTCGAGGACGACGCACTCCCCCGGGCGGACCAGCGCAGCGGCCGCACGGCCGATGGCGGCCTTGGCCACCTGGTGCTCGACGGCGGTCTCCTCGAAGGGGCGCTCGGTGGACCCGGCCCCGAGGCGGACCGCGCCTCCGTGCACCCGCCGGATCCGGGCCTCCTGGTCGAGGACGGCGAGGTCCTGGCGGACCGTCACCTCGCTGGTGCCGAGGGACGCGGCCAACGCGGCCGTCCGGACCATGCCGGGGGCGCCGTCGACGATCGCGACGATGCGGTCCTGCCGCAGGGGCGCGGGCAGCGCGCCGGCGAGGAAGGAGAGGTCGGCGTCCGTCATGTGGACAGTTTCGCTTGCTTCCGATGTCTTTCGCAACGCTTCGGATCGGCGCTAGGCTGTTCCGGTGATCACCAAGCGCGTGACGAAGCTCGCGGACGGCCGCGACCTCTTCTACTTCGACGACGCCGACTCGACGCTGCCCGCAGAACGCAGCATCGACGAGCGCGTGCTCGACCCGCGGCCCGAGACGGCGCGGATGCGGCAGGACGTCCTGACGGGCGAGTGGGTTTCGATCGCGGCGTCCCGGCAGAACCGGGTGTTCCTGCCGCCGGCCGACCAGGATCCGCTCGCACCCCAGAGCCCGGCCAACCCGTCCGAGATCCCGAGCCGCTACGACGTCGCCGTGTTCGAGAACCGATCGCCGTCGTTCGGCCCGCTGCTCGAAGCCGACGACGCCCCCGAGTCGCTCGAGTCCCTGAGCGACGTCGGCCTGAACCGCCAGCTCCGCTCGGTCGGCCGGTGCGAGGTCGTGTGCTTCTCACCCGAGACCTCCGGGTCCTTCGCCTCCATCTCCGAGTCGCGTGCCCGCACCGTCGTCGAAGCCTGGGCCGACCGTACCGCCGCACTCTCCGCGATGCCGGGCATCCAGCAGGTGTTCCCCTTCGAGAACCGGGGCGAGGCGATCGGTGTCACGCTGCACCACCCGCACGGGCAGATCTACTCGTACCCGTACATCACGCCGCGCACCCAGCGCCTGCTCGCGAGCATCGAACGGTTCGGTCCGGACCTGTTCGAGCAGCACCTCGCGAACGAGCGGGGTTCCGAGCGGGTCGTCCTCGCTGGCGAGCACTTCACCGCCTTCGTCCCGTTCGCCGCGCGCTGGCCCATCGAGATCCACATGCTGCCGCACCGCCACGTCCCCGACTTCGCGGGCCTGACCGACGCCGAGAAGGACGAGCTGGCCCACATGCACCTCCGGCTCACCCGCGGGCTCGATGCGCTCTACGGCGACCCGACGCCGTACATCGCCGCGTGGCACCAGGCACCGGTGCACACCGCCCGCGACACCGTGCGGCTGATGCTGCAGATCACCTCGCCGCGACGTGCGGCGGACAAGTTGAAGTTCCTGGCCGGCAGCGAAGCCGCCATGGGCGCCTGGATCGGGGACCTCGTGCCCGAGAAGGCGGCCGAGTTCATCCGACAGGGAGTCGAGCGCGCATGACGTTCCAGCAGGTCTACGGGTACGAGCCGACGGTGCGGTACTCCGCCCCGGGTCGCGTCAACCTGATCGGTGAGCACACCGACTACAACGACGGCTACGTGCTGCCCTTCGCGATCGACCGTCGCACCACCGCCTCCATCGCGCAGCGCGACGACCGGACGATCCGCGTCGCCTCCGCCTTCGACGCCTCGAGCGAGCCGGTGGCGCTGTCCCTCGACGACCTGTCGCCCGAGGCCATGGACGGCTGGTCGGCCTACGTCTTCGGGATCGCCTGGGCCCTGCGCGAGCAGGCCGGTGCCGATCTGGACGACAAGACCGGGTTCGACGTCTTCATCGAGTCCGACGTGCCGGTCGGTGCGGGCCTGTCGTCCAGTGCGGCGATCGAGTGCGGTGTCGCGCTGGCCTTCAACGACCTGTGGGAACTCGGCCTCGACCGGAAGACCCTGGCGCGGGTCGGGCAGTACTCGGAGAACCACGCCGTCGGTGCCCCCACCGGGATCATGGACCAGTCCGCCTCGCTGCTCGGCGAGCAGGACGCCGTCGTGTTCCTCGACTGCCGCACGCTCGACACCGCCGTCGTCGACCTGGCGCTCGAGGCGAACGGGCTCGAGGTCCTGGTGATCGACACACGCGTCGAGCACGCCCACGCGACCGGTGGCTACGCGGCTCGTCGGGCCTCGTGCGAGAAGGGTGCGCGGGTGCTCGGGGTCGAGGCCCTGCGTGACGTCAGCGTCGAGGACCTCCCTCGGGCGCAGGAGCTCCTGGACGACGAGACCTTCCGCCGCGTTCGGCACATCGTGACCGAGGACCAGCGCGTCCTCGACACCGTCCGCACGCTGCGCGAACAGGGCCCCCGGGCGATCGGTTCGCTGCTCGTCGCGTCGCACGAGTCGATGCGGGACGACTTCGAGATCTCCGTGCCGGAGCTCGACCTGGCCGTGGCGACCGCCGTCGAGCAGGGTGCCGTCGGTGCGCGCATGACCGGTGGTGGGTTCGGCGGTGCGGCGATCGCGCTGGTCGACCAGGAGTCACGCGGGGCGATCACCGCCGCCGTCACCGCCGCCTTCGCCGACGCCGGGTTCCGCGAGCCGAACGTGTTCACGGTGCACGCCGCGCAGGGCGCCCGGCGCGACTGACGGCTGCGGCGGGCTCGGCCGCTCGGCCGCTCGGCCGCTCGGCCGCTCCGCCGCTCGGCCGCTCGGCCGCTCGGCCGCTCGGCCGCTCGACGTTTCGCGCTCAGCGACAGGTCACGCGGCGACCAGCCCGTGGACTGTCGCGCAGCGCGAAAGAACGGCAGCACCCCGACAGCCCCGACCGCAGCGCGCCCCCGCCTGCTCAGCCGAGGGAGTCCGCGTACCGGACGTGCTCCACGACGTTCCCGAGCACGAACGGGTGCGTCCGACCGTGCTCCACGGCCCACTCCACCCACGCGGTCTGCGCCGGCATGAGCAACCACACCAGGGCGGTGGTCCCGAGCACGGCGGCCAGGGTCAGGCCCATCACGGTGTGCTCGTCGAACCGGGCTGCACCTCGGCGGGCGATCGCGACGACGAACCCCGCGACCGCGAACGCCACCGTCGCGAGCGTCCATCCGAACCAGGGGCCCGACGTGAACGTGTACTCCTGGCCGGCGTGCGCGAGTGTCATCGACCAGGTCGACCCCGGAGCCTGGAACAGCACGCAGAGCGCCACGATGACGATGAGCCACCGGGCGTCCTTGGTCAGTTGCGACGGCTCGGGCCGGGCTCGCATCACCGGCGTCGTCTGCAGTCGTTCGTCCCCCATGCCGCGACCGTAGCACCGGCTGGGCGCACTTCGTGAGCAGCAATGGTCGGGTGCGATGACGCCACCCGACCATTGCTGCACACCATCGGCGCGCGACCGCGACCGCCCGCGCTACGACAGCTGGCGCTCGGCGGCCTCGACGACGTTCTTCATGAGCATCGCGCGGGTCATCGGCCCGACACCACCGGGGGTCGGCGACAGGAAGCCCGCGACCGACGCGACGGCGGGGTCGACGTCGCCGTGCAGCTTCGCCTTGCCGGTCTCCTCGTTGACCACGCGGGTGATCCCCACGTCGATGACGGCGGCACCGGGCTGCACCCAGTCGGGCTTGACGAGCCCGGCGACCCCGGCCGCGGCGACGATGATGTCGGCGCGACGGCACTCCGCGGCGACGTCGGCGGTCAGCGAGTGCGTCAGGGTCGCGGTCGCCTCGAGCCGCGTGAGGAGCAGGCCGAGCGGTCGTCCGACGGTCAGCCCCTGCCCGATGATCGTGACGTGTGCGCCGCGGATGGGGATCTCGTACGCGTCGAGCATCGCGACGATGCCCCGCGGGGTGCACGGCAGCGGTGCGTCGATCGTGCCGGCACCACCGGGTACGGCGAGCACGAGCTCGCCGAGGTTCGTCGGGTGCAGCCCGTCGGCGTCCTTCGACGGGTCCATCAGCTCGAGCATCGGCGTCGGGTCGATGCCCTGCGGCAGCGGGAGCTGCACGATGAACGCGGTGACCCGGGGGTCGTCGTTCATCTGCAGGATCGCGGCCCGGATGTCGGCAGCGGACGCCGTCTCGGGCAGGTCGATGCGGTGCGAGTCGAGCCCGATCGACGCCGAGTCGCGGTGCTTGCCCGCGACGTAGGACATCGAGCCGGGGTTCGAGCCGACCATGATCGTGCCGAGACCCGGACGGATGCCGTGCTCGTGCAGGCGGTCGATCCGGCCCCGGAGTTCGTTGAGCGTCCGGGCGGCGAGGGCGGTGCCGTCGATGCGGACGGCACTGCCCGCACCGGCCCAGAGCTCGCGCGGGAGCGCCGCGCTGACCGAACCGCTCACGCGTAGAGCGGGAACGCGTCGGTCAGGACCTTCACGCGGGCCGAGAGCGCCGCGACGTCCGGGTTCGGCATGAGGGTCAGCGCGATGATGTCGGCCACCTCGGTGAACTCGGCGTCGCCGAAGCCGCGGGTCGCCAGCGCCGAGGTGCCGATGCGGACACCCGAGGTGACCATCGGCGGGCGCGGGTCGAACGGCACGGAGTTGCGGTTCACGGTGATGCCGACCTCGTGCAGCAGGTCTTCGGCCTGCTTGCCGTCGACCTCGGACGCGCGCAGGTCGACGAGCACCAGGTGCACGTCGGTGCCGCCGGTGAGCACGTCGATGCCCGCGGCCTTGGCGTCGTCAGCGGTCAGGCGGGCGGCGAGGGCCTGGGCGCCACGGATCGTGCGCTCCTGACGGTCCTTGAACTCCGGGGTGCCGGCGAGCAGGAACGCGGTGGCCTTCGCGGCGATCACGTGCATGAGCGGGCCGCCCTGCTGGCCCGGGAAGACCGCGGAGTTCAGCTTCTTGAACAGGGTCTCGTCGTTCGACAGGATGATGCCCGAGCGGGGGCCGCCGAGGGTCTTGTGGACCGTCGACGAGACGACGTGCGCGTGCGGGACCGGGGACGGGTGCAGCCCGGCGGCGACGAGGCCGGCGAAGTGCGCCATGTCGACCCAGAGCTTCGCACCGACCTCGTCCGCGATCTCGCGGAACTTCGCGAAGTCGAGCTGGCGCGGGTAGGCGGACCACCCGGCGATCAGGACCTTCGGCTGGTGCTCGATGGCCTTGGCGCGGATGTCGTCGTAGTCGACCTCGAACGTCTCGGGGTCGACGCCGTACGCCACGGCGTTGTAGATGCGGCCCGAGAAGTTGAGCTTCATGCCGTGGGTCAGGTGACCGCCGTGCGCGAGCTCGAGGCCGAGGATGGTGTCGCCGGCCGAGGCGATGGCGTGCAGGACGGCCGCGTTCGCCGTCGCGCCGGAGTGCGGCTGCACGTTCGCGTACTCGGCGCCGAAGAGCGCCTTGGCACGGTCGATGGCGAGCTGCTCGGCGACGTCGACGTACTCGCAGCCGCCGTAGTAGCGCTTGCCCGGGTAGCCCTCGGCGTACTTGTTGGTGAGCACGGAGCCCTGCGACTCGAGCACGGCGCGCGGCACGAAGTTCTCGGACGCGATCATCTCGAGGGTGTCGCGCTGGCGTCCGAGCTCCTGCTGCAGGACGGCGGCGATCTCGGGGTCGACCTCGGTGAGCGGGGCGTTGAAGGCGGCCCGGGCGGCGGCCTGCTCGGCCACCTCGGCCGAATCGGAGACGAACGGGGGCAGATCGGCAATGGACACGGGACTCCTACGGTGTGCGGACGACCAGCTGGTCGCACTCGGACGGTCGGTCGGTGCAGCCCAGGCGTACGGCCGCGCACCGTGTCTTTGTCGCTCCCCGATGGTGACCCATCCAACGCCAGTCGCGACCTGACGATCGTACCGAGCCACCGCACCCTGTGTCACCCTGGATGCATGACGCTGCTCTCGCCCGACGTGGACGAACGGACCACCACGGACGAACGGACCAGTGCGCGGGCGGACACCCCGTGGGTGACGGTGGTGTGGGACGACCCGGTGAACCTGATGTCGTACGTCACCTACGTCTTCCAGCGGCACTTCGGGTTCTCACGCGAGCAGGCCGAGCGGCTCATGCACCAGGTCAACGACGACGGTCGGGCGATCGTGGCGACGGGCCCGCGTGAGTCGATGGAGGCCCACGTGCAGTCCATGCACGGCTACGGGCTGCAGGCGACCGTCGACAAGGCCCCCGAAGCGTGATCCCGTTCGTCCGCCGCGCCGACGGCGTGCACCTCGGCCTGTCCTCCGGCGAGCGCGACCTGCTCGCCTCGCTCACCGAGCAGCTGCAGCAGGTGCTCGGCGGCGACCTGTCCACCGACCCGCTCAGCGAGCGGATGTTCCCGGATGCCTACCCGGATGACGACGCAGCGAGCGCGGAGTTCCGGAAGTACACACAGTCCGACCTGCTCACGCAGAAGACGACGAACGCCTCGATCGTGCACGACTGGCTGACGGGCACCCGCGATGGTTCGCTCGACGCCGAGGACGAGCAGGCGTGGCTCCGCACCCTCACCGACCTGCGGCTGACGATCGCCGACCGGCTGGGCATCGAGGACGCCGACGACGAGGAGCGCTCCGTCGAGGCCGACGCGGGCGTCGGCCTGCGCGACGTCTACGACTGGCTCGGCTACGTGCAGGAACACCTGGTCGTCACGCTCACGTCGCGCTGACGGCCCACGGCCTGGAGGCCCGGATCACCTCCGGCGCGACGGGTCACCCCAGCAGGTCGTCGCGGTGGGCTCGCGCCCAGTCGGTCAGGCTCCGGGGTGCGGTGCCGGTGATGCGCCGGACGTCGTCGCTCATCACGTCGACACCGTCGAGGCCGCGGCGGACGACCCGGCCGAACTGCTGCCGGAGCCCCTCGGCCTGCCACGCGGGCACGCCGCTCACGCGCAGCACACCGGCGTAGACCCGGCTCGGCAGGTGCAGGGCGCGCACGGGTCGGCCGAGCCCGGTGGCGAGCGCGGCGGCGACACCCCGTGCATCGAGCAGATCCGGCCCGGTGAGCACCGGTTCGGTGCCGTCGTGGCCGTCCTCCGTCAGCACCCGGGCGGCGGTCCGGGCGATGTCCTCGGTGTCGATCCAGCCGATCACCCCGCGGCCCGTGGTGTGCGGGAACCACCCCCGTCGGATCGCCGGGGCCGAGGGCTGCACGTTCGTCATGAACGACGAGGGGTGCAGGATCGTCCACGCCAGCCCGCTCTCGCGCACCAGCCGGTCGATGTGCCAGGCGGCGCTCGCCCACGACATCGGGGAGTGCTCGGCGGCGTCCCCGCCCGACAGCTGCACGATCCGGCCGATCCCTGCGCGCTGCGCCGCACGGACCCCGGTGGTGCCCTGCTCGCGCTGCCGCTGGCTGACCGGCGTCACGAGGAAGAACCGGTGGACCCCTTCGAGCGCCGCGGTGAGCGCGTCCTCGTCGTCCAGGTCGGCCAGGCGGCCGTCGATGCCCCGCGCCCGGAGCGCGTCGACCTGTTCGGGCCGTCGGACCACGGCACGCACCGTCACCCCGGCCGCCCGCAGCAGCTCCGCAGTCTTGCCCCCGACGTCCCCGGTCACGCCGGTGACCGCCACGATCTCGCCCATGTCTGCTCCTCGTCCCGCTGACCCATTCTGGTATCAGTTTCCTGATACCAGAACGTACGCCGGTACGATCGCCCCGTGCCCCACGAACTCCCAGCCCCGCGCGACGACGTCGACGGCATCGTGGCGTGGACGGTGATCCGGGCCGCACGGACGCTCTCCCGCCGGCTCGCGGCCGAGCTGGCGCCGCTCGGGTTGACACCCGTGGAGTTCGGGGCGCTCATCCAGCTCGCGGCGGCGGGCGAGCTCAGCCAGGCCGACCTGGCGCGAGCGGTCGGCGTCCGACCGCAGAGCATGACGACGCTCGTCGGAGGGCTCTCGACGCGGGGACTCGTGGAGCGGGGCGCCGCACCGGGCCGGGGACGGGCCTCCCGGATGCGGCTGACCGACCAGGGCGAGGCGCTGCTGGCACGCGCCCACCCGATCGTCCGGGCGAGCAACGCGTGGTTCGGCGACGGTGCGGAACCGATCTCGGCGACCCTGCTCCCGCTGCTCGAGCCGGACGCGGGCGACGACGGGTCCGCCGTTCCCTGAGCGATATCAGAAGGCAAACTTGCAAGGCGGGCTGGTGACGGACTAGCCTCCGGGCGTGACCGACGCACCGGAGACCGACCCGACCGACCTGGCCGACGCCGTGCTGACGATGCACGGACGACTGCGGCGGTCGTTGCTGGCCTCGAAGTCGGACGACGTCACGGCGTCGCAGACCGCCGCTCTCGGACGCCTGCTGCGGCACGGGCCGGCCACCATCGCCGACCTGGCCCGAGCCGAGGGTGTCCGACCGCAGTCGATGGGCGCGACCGTCCAGGCCCTGGTCGACCTCGGCCTGGCCGAGCGGCAGGCCGACCCGACGGACGGCCGGCGATCGATCGTCAGCGCGACGGCGGCCGGTCGGGACGCGCGCCAGACCGCCTGGGCCGCGCGGAACCGCGAGCTCGCCGAGCGGCTCGCGACCCTGCCCGAGACGGACCGCCGCGTCGTCGCGCGGGCGATGGACCTGCTCGGGCCGATCGTCGATCCCTGACCCGCGCACCCCTCGTCCCATCCTGCAACCGGAAGAAGCGCCCTCACGTCCACCACCACGACCCCCGACACGACCACGGGCAGCGGTTTCGGCCCGAAGCTCCTCATCCCGGTGCTCGTCGGGCCCCTGCTCAACCCGATCAACACCACGATGGTGTCGGTCGCCCTCACCCCGATCTCCCGCGACCTGGGCATCGGTGCGGCGCAGGCGATCTGGCTCGTCGCGGCCCTGTACCTGGCGAGTGCGATCGCGCAGCCCACGATGGGCAAGCTCGCCGACCGGTTCGGCCCGAAGAAGGTGTTCCTGACCGGGCTCGTCATCGTCGGGATCGCCGGGGTGGTGCCCGAGGTGCTGACCGGGTTCGGCGGCGCCGTGTTCGCCCGGGTGCTCATCGGCATCGGGACGTCGTCGGCGTACCCGGCGGCACTCACCACCCTCCGGCAGCACTCCGTCCGGATCGGGAAGCCCACGCCGCCGCTCGTGCTCGGGGCGCTGTCGATCACGTCGCTCGTGTCCGCCGCCGCCGGCCCACCGCTCGGCGGGGCGCTCATCGCCGCGTTCGGCTGGCACGCGATCTTCCTGGTGAACGTGCCGCTCGCGGTGTTCGGCATCGTTGTGGCGACGCTCTGGCTGCCGTCCGACCGGCTGCGTCCGCGCGACGACGCCGACCTGCCGGTGCTGCAGGCGCTCGACCCGCTCGGCATGGTGCTGATGACCGGGACCGTCTCGGCGCTGCTCGTCTTCCTGCTCGACCTGTCCGCCGGGCTGTGGTGGTTGCTCGCCGTGGCGCTCGTGCTGCTCGTCGCCCTGGTGGCGTGGGAGCTGCGGGCCGTGCGACCGTTCGTCGACGTGCGGCTGCTCGCCCGGAACGGCGCGTTGTCCCGCACGTACGGCCGCCTGTTCCTGACGTACCTGCTCGCCTACACGATGACCTACGGGTTCTCGCAGTGGGTGCAGGACGTCGCGGGTTACCCGAGCGACGTCGCCGGGTACATCCAGCTGCCGGCAGCGATCGTCGCCGGGGTGGCCTCGTTCGTGGTCGCACGGAAGACCGCGATCCGCGGGCCGCTCGTCGTCGCCGCGCTGGTGCCGATCCTCGGCGGCGTACTCCTGCTCTTCCTGCACACCGGGTCGCCCGTCGTCCTGCTCGCCCTGACCCCGGCGCTGTTCGGGGTGCCGCAGGCCCTGGCGTCGGTGTCGAACCAGGCGGCGCTCTACCGGCTCGTCCCCGCGGAGTACATCGGCACCGCGGCCGGGCTGTCCCGTACCGCGGTGTACATCGGGGCGATCGCGGCGTCCTCGCTGATCGGCGGTGTGTTCGGCCAGGCCCCGACGACACCGGACCTGCACGTGCTGGCGTGGGTGATCCTCGGCGTCGCGGTGCTCCTGACCGTGCTGACCCTGGCCGACCGGCGCTTGCGGGACGCCGACGCCGGGCGCGCCGCTGCGCCCGCGCCCGGCGCCTGACGCTTCGTGAGCAGGAATGGTCGAGTCGCCGCGACGCACTCGGCCATTCCTGCTCACGAAGCACCTCCCCCGCGGCCGGTACCCTGATCCGGTGACCGACCCGACCCCCACGCACTGGACCCTGACGCTCGTCTGCGACGACCAGCCCGGGATCGTGCACGCCGTCTCCGGAGCGATCGTCGCCGCCCAGGGCAACATCACCGAGTCGCAGCAGTTCTCCAGCGCCGACACGAACACGTTCTTCATGCGCCTGCAGGTGATGGCGCCGGTGGACCGCGCCGCCTTCGAGGCCGCGCTCGCCCCCGTCGCCGCCCGCTACGACGCCCGCGTCCAGCTCGACGTGGTCGGTCGTCCACTGCGCACCCTCGTGCTCGTGTCGAAGGCGGGCCACTGCCTGAACGACCTGCTCTACCGGCAGCGCGGTGGACAGCTGCCGATCGAGGTCCCCCTCGTGCTGTCGAACCACGCGGACCTGTCCGAGCTCGCCGCGTTCTACTCCGTGCCGTTCGAGCACCGCCCGGTCACCGACGCCGAGTCGAAGGAGCAGATGGAGCGGCGTGTGCTGCAGGCGGTGGAGGAGCACGACATCGAGCTCGTCGTCCTCGCCCGCTACATGCAGATCCTGTCGCCCGAGCTCTGCGCCGCACTCGAGGGGCGTGCCGTGAACATCCACCACTCGTTCCTGCCCGGCTTCAAGGGCGCGAACCCGTACCGGCAGGCGCATGCCCGCGGGGTGAAGCTCATCGGTGCGACCGCGCACTTCGTGACGAGCGACCTCGACGAGGGCCCGATCATCGAGCAGAACGTCGTCCGCGTCGACCACACCAAGGAACCGGCCGAGCTGGTGTCCATCGGGCAGGACGAGGAGTCCCGCACGCTCACCCAGGCGGTGCGCTGGATCGCGGAGGACCGCGTCCTGCTCGACGGCGCCCGCACCATCATCTTCAAGTAGGCAGCACCATGACCAACGCCCCGCAGTCCCCCGTCGACTGGGAATCGGTTCCCGACCCGGCCGCCGTCCGGCAGCCGCGACGGCGGTTCGAGGCCTGGATGGTCCTGCGGATCGCCGTGATGGTGTTCGGACTGCTGTCCCTGGCCTTCTGGGGCTACTGGTCGTGGCAGCTCCCGCTCCCCGGCTACCTGTTCATGGTCGGGGCCCCGCTGTTCGCCGCGGTCGTCTGGTACTTCTTCCGGTCACCGCGCTCCCCGATCGAGACCGACATCGTCGGCAAGACCATCGTCGAGGTCGCCCTGGTCGTCGCCGCAGGCGCGACCTGGATCTCCATCGGCCACCCGGTCGTCGGCATCGTCTTCATCGTGATCGCCGCCCTGAGCGGCGTGATCGCGTTCCGCAAGGAGACCGCATGAGCACGACGGGCCTCCAGACCGGCCAGGAGGCCCGGCGCACGCTGGTCCGCGCAGCCCGCGTCGTCGACGCGGCCGGCACCACGGCCGACGGCTGGGTCCTGGTCGTCGGCGACACGATCCACGCGACCGGCTCCGGCCCCGAGGCCCCCGTGGCCGACCGGGTCGTCGACCTGGGCGACGCGGTCCTGACGCCCGGCTTCGTGGACCTGCACGGGCACGGTGGGGCGACCGAGGCGTACGAGGACGACTCGTTCGACCGTTCGCTCGCGATGCACCGTTCGCACGGCACGACCCGCTCCGTCCTGTCGCTCGTCGCGAACCCGGTCCCCGCGCTCGCGGCGTCGCTGGCCCACGTCCGCGCCGTGATGGCGACCGACCCGCTCGTGCTCGGTGTGCACCTGGAGGGGCCGTTCCTGTCCCCGCACAACAAGGGCGCCCACAACGAGTCGTTCCTGATCGATCCGACCCCCGCCGCGGTCGACGCCCTGCTCGAAGCGGGCGAGGGTGTCATCCGCCAGGTCACGATCGCGCCCGAGCTGCCCGGTGCCCTCGACGCCGTCGGTCGGTTCGTCGACGCCGGCGTCACGGTCGCCGTCGGCCACACGGTCGGCACGTACGACCAGGCCCGTGCCGCCTTCGACGCCGGGTCGACGATCCTGACCCACGCCTGCAACGCGATGCCCGGGCTGCACCACCGCGCGCCGGGCCCGATCGGCGCCGCCGTGTCGGACGACCGCGTGACGCTCGAGCTCATCCTGGACGCCGTGCACGTGCACCCGGTCGTGGCGGAGACGCTCTTCCGGGCGACGCCGGGTCGTGTGGCGCTGATCACCGATGCGATGGGTGCCGCCGGCGCTGCGGACGGCTCGTACCGGCTCGGGTCGCTCGACGTCACGGTGACCGACGGTGTCGCGCACGTCGCGGGGACCGAGACCATCGCGGGGTCGACACTGACGCAGGACGTGGCGCTCCGCAACGCGGTCTCGCTCGCCGGGCGGACCCTGCCCGAGGCCGTGGCGGCGCTGACGAGCGTGCCGGCCGGCGCGCTGGGGCTCGGCGACCGTCTGGGTCGGCTGGCGCCGGGTTTCGCCGCCGACCTCGTGGCGCTGTCGCCGTCGCTCGAGGTGCAGCGTGTGTGGGGCGGCGGGCGCGAGCTGCGCTGAAGCGCGCACGGCGCAGAGGGCTCGCTCGGACACGTCACGGCAGGTCGGTCGGGCGGGGGTTGAGGGGCTCACCGAACCGTGGGGCCCGGCCCGGGACGCAGTGGCCGTAGATGGACACGTCCGCATGGGACTCGTACGCCTGGAACAGGACGGCGAAACCGTCCCCTGCCGTCCCACCGAGGTAGCCGTTCGGGTAGCTGACGACGGTGCGCTCGGGCGTCAGCGTTTCGTCGTGCTGCACGCGGGCTCCGTCGTACCCGATCGCAGCGAGCGCCTTCGTGACGCGCTGGGCGACCTGGTCGGGCGTGCCCGGGAGCGGGAGCCTGCGTGCGGCCGAGTACGAGTACTGGGCGGCTTCCTGGTCGCCGGTGCCGCAGATGAACCACGCGGGTTCGTCGTCGCCCCAACCGTCCTGCCCGACGGCCGAGCGCACGGCATCGAAGATGTCCAGGACGTCCTGGTGCGACTGTTCGACGTTCATGGACGTGTCCTTCTGCATCGGGGAGTCCGGGGTGGGGCCGGTGCACCCGGTCAGGAGTGCGGCGACCACCAGGGTCCCGGCGAGTGCGGCGCGCCGCGGTTCAGAGCGTCGGATCACCGGTGCCCCCGGTCTGCCAGCCGTACATGAGCCAGTCGTCCTTGGTCTGCTGCCGCATCCGGTCGAAGGGGCCGCCCCGCTCGGGGATCTCGTCTCCGAGTCCCATCGCCGCTCGTGCAGCGTTGTGCTGGGCGGTGGTCCCGTTGTCGAAGTAGGAGTACCGGCCGTCGTCGTCATCGCCGCCGAACGGCCCGTGGCGGGTGACGCCGTGCAGGGTGCCCGACCCACGACCCTCGGTCTCGGAGCTGAACGCGTGCGCGTCCCACGCGGACTCGGTCGGGTCACGCCGACCGGACAGGTTCTGCCCGGTGACGGCCCAGCCGTCCTTCGCGCCCTGGCTGGCGAAGACCTGCCCCTCGGGCACGTGCAGCGCGGACGCGTTCGGTACGTCGTCCGTCACGCCGGCCGAGCCGAGCAGCACCACGTGGTCGGCGTGCGTCTTCGTCAGGGCGATCGTCGCCACGGTCGTGCCGTAGGAGTGCCCCATGACGGTCAGGTCGGCGTCCCGCCCGGCGGCCGCTCGTGCCGCGTGGAACCCGTCGAGGTCGGCGACGAGTCGCTCGGCGCCCGCTCGCGCTCGGTCGTCCGCCAGGACGGTCCGGAAGGACGGGTCGTCGGCCATCGGCGGGTGGTAGCCGATCCAGGACAGGACGGCCACGTCGCCCGCGCGGGCACCGGACACCCGAACCTGCGCAGCACGCATGCCGATGGCGATCGCTCCGTAGTCCTGCACCGTGCCGTCCTGGTACGTCGCGGTGTTCATGCCCGGCACAATGACGCTGACGTGCGTGGCACGGTCGAGGTCACCCGCGACGATCTGCGCGAGCGGTGGACGGTCGTCGACGAGTGCCACCAGCGAGACCGGTGTCGTGGTGAGGGTGTCCTGGATGTTCCGGTAGGCGTCGCGCTGCCGTTCCCAGACGAGCAGCTGCTCGCGCGCCACGGCCGCATCGGCCGGGTTCCGGGCCGCGTCGTGCCGCCCTCGCCAGTGGCGGACCTGCTTCCGGGCGTGTGCGAGCCGATCAGCCAACACCGTCGTGTTCGCCCGTGCCCGCGCCCAGGAGGCGACACCGTTCAGGTTGCCGATGACCGCCGGCATCGCCGCGACGAACGCCCGCTGGACCGCGGACGGCACACCGTCGACGCCCGACATCGCCTGCCACCACCCGGCCACCTGCGCAGGGTCGAGTCCGGCGAGCCGCTTGGCGACCCGTGCGTCGTCACCGAGCGCGGCGACGGTCTCCGGGTCGAGGGTGCCGAGCCAGGTGAGGAGCTGCCCGTCGCTCATCGCGGACACGACCGTGGCGGAGACCAGCTTGCCGAGCACCGACCGGTCCTCGAGCGCGGAGGCCGCCGCTCGGTCGGCTGCGGCTCGGCGGGCGACGAGCTCGTCCCACTGCGTCGTCAGCCGAGCGTCCAGCGCTGCCAACCACTCGCCGCTGCGCTCCAGCTGCTGCAGGAGCGCACGGTCCGAATCGACCGCATCCGGTCCGGACGCCACCACGGTGGCATCGCGGATCGCCCGCTGGTTGGCCGCGATGTCGTCCGCGGTGTTCCGCCGGGTCGTCTGCAGGCTCGCGGCGTCGTCCTGGATCTCCCGCACCTGGCGTGCGTAGGTGGCGAGTGCGGCCGACGCCGCGTCCAGCCGCGCCGCGACGCGCTGGGCACTCGCCGGCATCGCCGCCGCCGTCACGAGGAACCGCTGTTGCGCCCGCCCCGCCCAGCCGGACGCCGCGTGCTCCGCGGCGACGAGCACGTGCCGGGCGCCGTCACGGACCGCGTCCGAGTGGTCGTCGTGCCGACGGGCGATCCGCTGGATGCCGTCCGGGTCGCCCGCGACCGGGTCCGCGCTCACCGGACCCGCCGGGCGAGGTCGGCATCCGCACGCAGGACCGCTTCGGCGGCGGCGGTCACGTACTCGCGCAGCGTGTCCGCGTCGTCACCGAGGGAGCGGATCATCGCGTCGTGCGCCCTGGCCGACGCGACGAACGCGGACTCGACAGCCCCCGAGCCGAACGCGCCGCCGTCCGAACCGGACAACGGGCGCTCAGAGCGGAGGTCGGTGACCGCCTGCCCCGCCGCTCGTGCGACCGCCTGCATGGTCGGCAGGTCGACCGTCAGATCCCCCATGGTGCCCCCTCGTGTTCCCCGAGGAGGTCAACATATCACCGCTGAAGTACGGTGTGTCAAGCAGTGTTCAGCGGTCGATCGGGCGCCCCCGCTCCCCGCTCGCCCAGCCCGTGTCCGCCGTGTCCCCGACCCGCAGGGACAACGTGCCGCCCCGCGTCACGAAGGACGCCGGCACCCAGGACCGCTCGTGCGTCCACCCGTTCAACCGGGCGCCGTGCACGTACGGCTCGGTCCCCGAGGACCGGATGACGATCCGCTCGCCGCTCGACCGCCGGATGTCGACCGTGCTGAACGTCGGGCTGCCGATGAGCATCTCCGCTCGCCCGGGCGTCTGCGGGAACAAGCCGATCGAGGCGAAGACGTACCAGGCGCTCATGGTGCCGAGGTCGTCGTTGCCCGGCAGGCCGCCTGGGCCGGTCGAGTAGGCGTCGTCCACGACCTGCCGCACGGTCTCCTGCGTCTTCCAGGGCTTGCCGAGCGCGTTGTACATCCACGGCGTGTGGATGTCGGGCTCGTTCGTCGGGTCGAACTTCGTGGCGTCGCCACCGGTCACCGCGAACGCACCGGTGCTGTCGTGGAAGAAGTCGTCGAGCCGAGCGGTCGCGGCGTCGTCACCGCCGAGCGCGCTCGACAGCCCCTGCACGTCCTGCGGCACGAGCCAGGTGTACTGCGCGCTGGTGCCCTGTGCGAACCCGGTGCCGGTCGAGGGCGACCAGTCGGGCGTCCACGATCCGTCGGCCTGACGAGCAGCCTGGTAGCCGACGGCGGCGTTGAAGGTGTTCTTCCAGTAGGTCCCACGCTCCGCGAACATCCGGGCATCCGAGCGCAGCCCGAGCGAACCCGCCCAGTACCCGAGCGCGCTGTCGGAGATCGAGTCCTCGAGCGTCTCGGCCGCACCACCCCAGCACGAGCAGTCGTCGTTCGCCGCGTACTGCCGCTCCAGGTACTCGTCGAGTGCGGGCCGCTGCGCCAGGCACTGCCCCGGGCACCCGATGTCGCTCTCGGCGTCCGCGTTCTCGACCGTCGCCTGGCGCTTGAGCGAGGCGTAGGCGGCCCGGACGTCGAAGTTCCGGACGCCCATGGCGTACCAGGTGGCGAGCGTCGCGGCCGAGGGGTCGCCGGTCATCACGTGCGTCGGCGCTCCGAGGTGCAGCCACCGGTCCCACACGCCGCCGTTCTGCTCGGCGAACCGCAGCATCGACTGCGCCATGTCCCCGGCGACGTCCGGCCGCAGCAAGGCCAGCAGCTGGATCTGCGCCCGGTACTGGTCCCACCCGGAGTACGTGCCGTAGACGGCCCGGTGTCCGCGGTCCATCCGGTGCACCCGCAGGTCGGGCCCGAGGTAACGACCGTCGCGGTCGTTCAGCGTGTTCGGCTGCATCAGTGCGTGGTAGACCGACGTGTACAGCTGGGTGGTCCGGTCCGCCGTGCCGCCACCGACGCGCAGGCGCGACAGTTCACGGTTCCAGGAGGCCCGTGTGCCGGCCGCCACGCTGGCGACGGTCGAGCGCTTGGTCACCTCGCCGTCACGGTTGGCGACCGCTCCGGCCGCGCTCACGTACGAGATGCCGATCTTCGCCTGCACCGTCGCTCCGCGACGCGCATCGAACCCGACCCACGCGCCGGAGCCGCGTCCGGCGCGGTCGGCGCCGGTCAGGTAGCCCTCCCCACCGGAGGAGGACGTGCCTCCAGGCTGGACCGTGCCGTCCTTCCAGGTGCCGGTGCTCGCGAACGCCGTGTCGAAGGTCGCGGTGAAGTAGAGGCGGTAGTAGCTGCGGCGGTCCGGGTTGGTGGCGCCGCCGCCGTTCGCGCGGCGGCTGCAGAAGCCGCCCGTCAGGACGCTGCCGCTGACCGTGCGGGTGCGCGGGTCGACGCGGGTGATCGCGGCCTCGCTGCCGTTGATCGAGTTCGACGTGCGGAAGAGCAGGTTCGCGTCCTTGCCGGCCGGGAACGTGAACGCGCCGACGCCGGCGCGGGTGGTCACGGCCAGGTCGGTGCGGACGCCGTTGTCGAGCGTGACGCCGTAGCGGCCGGGGCTGGCGGACTCCTGGTCGTGGGAGTACCCGGCGGCGTAGACGGCGTCCTTCGAGTCGGCCGACGGCGAGGTCGTGACCGGGGTCGTGACCGGCATGATCGGCACGTCGCCGGCAGCCCCGGGAGCACACCCGGCACCGTTCAGGTGCGTCAGGCTGAAGCCGCGCAGCCGGTTCACGTCGTACGAGTAGCCGTTCGCGACCGGGGTCGACGTCTGGTCACCCGCGGTGCCCGTGGGGCTCCACTGCATCATGCCGAACGGCGCGGTGGCCCCGGGCCAGGTGTTTCCGTTGTTGCTCGTGCCGATGAAGGGGTCGACGTACCGGGCGGGATCGCTGACGGTGCGCCCGGCCTGCGTCGAGGGCGTGGCCACGGCCGGCGCGGCGACGATCGCCGTGCCCAGCAGTGCGGCGATCGTGGCCACCGCGGCGAGCGGGAGCGGACGGACGAGCGGGCGACGGTGCACGCGAGATCGGTTCACATCGGTGACGCTAGCCCCCTCGGACGGGGGACGCCGCCTGCATCACCGAGCGCTCTCCCGCTGTTCACGTCGGGTTCGGCGTCGGGCCCGGCCTCGGTCAGACGACGGCGCGGGCGGCGACCTCGTCGACGGAGGTGCGGACCCGCTGCCGGAACACCGGATCCGCGGCAGCCCCGCGGACGGGCACGACGTGCAGTCGCCGGTCACCCCGACGCAGCGCCGGCCCGACGAACACCCCCTCGGCGACGTCCGGCGCGGTGGCCGACCAGAGCGTCGAGCGAGCGCCGTCCTCCGCGGTCCGGGCCATGCTGCGGGCGATCATGCCGCCGAGGCGCTGCGCGAGGGTCTCGGCCTGGTCGTTCATCCCCGTCGCCGCGATGCCGGGGTGTGCGATGACCGAGCGGACGTCCGAGCCGGCCTCGCGGAGCCGCTCACCGAGGTCGACCGCGAGCGCCGTCGCCACCGTCTTCGAGTCGGTGTACACGGCGAGCTGGGAGTAGTCGCTCGGGTCATCCACCCCGCCCGGTGCGGGCACGCGGCGGGTGCGCTGCGACAGGTTCGACCCGACGAGGACGACCCGGGGCGACGGTCCGCCGAGCACCGGGAGCATCGCGTCGGCGAGCACGGCCGGGCCGACGACGTTGGTGGCCCAGGTGCGCTCGATGCCCTCGTCGGTCAGCGCGAACGCGCCGAGCGTCGCGCCGGCGTTGTTCACCAGGGCGTCCACGACGATGCCGTCCGCCGCGAGCTGCCGGGCGAACGCCGTGACCGAGGCGACCGACGCGGTGTCGACGACCCGTGCCTCCAGACCGGCGGGCAGGACGCGAGCCGCCTTGTCGGGGTTGCGGACCGCCGCGATGACGCGTGCTCCGGCGGCTGCGAGTCGGGTCGCGACCACCAGCCCGAGTCCGCCGGTCGCGCCGGTGACCACCACGGTCCGGCCGTGCTGGTCGGGCATCGCGGACGGTTCCCACTCGAAGGTGTCCATGGTCGTCTCCTGCTCACTCGTCGTCTGGAATCGGATGATCCATCCGGAACGCTAGCACAAGTGGATAGAGTGTCCGTATGACGATCGCGATGGCCCGACCCGAAGCGCTGCGCTCCGATGCGCAACGCAACCGGACCGCGCTGCTCGACGTCGCCCGGTCGTTCCTCGAGCGGGGCGAGCAGCCGCTCCTCAACGCCGTTGCACACGAGGCCGGTGTGGGTGTCGGGACCGCCTACCGGCACTTCCCGTCGCAGCAGCACCTGCTCGAGGCGCTCGCGATCGACGCGCTCGAGGACATGCTCGACCTCGTCCGTGTCGCCGTCGCGCTGCACGACGCGGTGGACGCGCTCCGGGGGGTCGTGACGGCTGCGTTCCGGAGCATGGTCGACGACGCGGCCCTCGGCGACCTGCTGACGAACGGCGGGTTCTCGTGCGCCGACACCGCTGCCCTCGCCGGAGACCTGGTGGTGTCCGTCGACGCACTGCTCGCTCGGGCACGGGCCGAGGGGCTCGTCCGGACCGACGTCGACGCCGACGACCTGCGACGGCTGCTGTGCGGGCTGCGCGAGGCGGCCGTCGCCGGCGGCACCCGGGTCAGCGATCCGGAGCGTTACGTCGAGATCCTGCTCGCCGGGCTCCGTCCGACGAGCTGACCGACGCCCTGATCGCGTCGAGGCCCACGAGCGCCCCGAACCCGCAGACGGCCACCGCCGCCACCGCGACCGCGATGTAGGCCGCTTCGGTCGAGGGCCCCCGGTAGGGCATGTCGTCGAGCCATCCCAGTCCGGCGATCACGATCACCAGGCCGATCGCGACGCTGCCGGCCACCACCAGCACCGCATCACGGGCGGCCCGGAGCACGGTGCGCGAGCGGTGTTCCACGGGTTCATCCTGCCGGCCGGCGGCGGGCACTGTCAGGATGGGCGCATGAGCGTCATGGTGTCCGTCTTCGATGCGTACCGGTCCCGCACGAGCGAGAAGTACACGGCCTACCCGCCGGACGTGCTCCCCATGTTCGTCGCCGAGATGGACAGCATGCTCGCCGAACCGATCCGCGACGCGCTGGTCACGGCGGTGACGAACGGCGACACCGGGTACGTCGGGCACGGCCGGGCCCTGCCCGAGGCGTTCGCCGACTTCGCCGAGAGCCGGTGGGCATGGCGGGTCGACCCCGACCTGGTCCGCACCACCACGGACGTGTCGGTCGCGGCGGTCGAGGTGCTGCGCCGGGTCATCGAGCCGGGCGACCAGGTCGTCATCATGCCGCCCGTGTACCCGCCGTTCTGGGAGTACGTGTCCGAGGCCGGCGGCACCGTCACCGAGGTCCCGCTGCTCGCCCCCGCGGGCCCGGCCGACCCCTTCGACACCACGGCCGGCTGGCGGATGGACCTCGACGGCATCGCGCAGGCGTTCGCCGACGGAGCCCGCACGGTGCTGCTCTGCAACCCGCACAACCCCCTCGGCCTGGTGCACGACCGCGAGTCGCTCGTCGCACTCGCGAAGCTGGCCGCCGAGTGGGACGCCGTCGTGGTGTCCGACGAGATCCACGCGCCGCTCGTGCACGCCGACGCGGTGTTCACGCCGTTCCTGGAGTCCTGCCCCGAGGCCGCGTCCCTCGGCGTCGCCCTGACGAGTGCGAGCAAGGCCTGGAACCTCGCCGGCACGAAGTGCGCGATGATGATCGGCGCCTCGGAGCGGGCCCGCGCCTGGTTCGGCGGACTGCCGACCGAGGTCGTCGAGCGCACCGGCATCCTCGGCTACACGGCGAGCGTCGCGGCCTTCAGCGAGGGCGGGCCGTGGCTGGCATCACTGCTCACCGAGCTCGCGGCGAACCGGCGCACCCTGGCCGAGCGGATCGGCGACGTGCTGCCCGGCGCCGAGTACCGGCAGCCGCAGGCGTCGTACCTGGCGTGGCTCGACCTGCGGGCGCTGCCGTGGGGCGACGACCCCGCGGCGGAGCTCGTCGACCGGGCGAAGGTGGCGCTCGGCTCGGGCCCGGCGTTCGGACGGCAGGGCCGGGGCTTCGCGCGGCTGAACTTCGGGTGCTCGGCGGAGACCCTCGACGAGGGGCTCAGCCGCCTATCCGCCGCGTTGTGCAGATGAACCAAGCCAACGACCGCAGGTGCCGTGCCCTCGCTAGGACGCCTACTTCCCTGCGACTCCACTCGCCGAGCCGCCGAAGTAGATTGTCTTCGCAAGACCTGTTGGCAGGTATATCCGCCGACTCGTCGAGTCTTCGGTGCGCTCGATCAGCCCACGCTCATCCAGATTCTTTGCCCTTCGCCCGATCAGCTGGTAGGAGCAGTCAAGCTCCGCAGCTACATCGGAAGGGTTCAAAGCCCGGTCTTCGGAGTCGAGTGTCTGGAGGATCCCGAGCTCGACTGCCGGTAGCAGCGACGACTCAGAGACTGCCTGCAACGTTGCTTCGTACTTTCGGGAGAGATTTGTCACTTGGCACGTTCCTTCCCGACACTCCGGGCAGAGCATCCGATAGGACTTCAAGGCCGGTAGATTCTCCGGCTCTTGTCGAGTCCCGCAGGAATCACATACAATTTCTTGATTCGTCTTCACGTAAGCATCAAGGATTGGCGAGTAATCAAATACGCGTTCAGCATAGTACTGACGGTAACGCTGCTCGCGAAGCCCCGAGGGCCTGCCGTATTCAATTGTTTGGACCTGACAAAGGCCGTAGTTCAGAGCGTAAACCGCAACTTTGCTACCATCGCGATCACTCATGACGTAGTACTTGGTTATGAAAAAGTTCAACTCCAAGCTATTGAGCAAACTCTCCCGGTCAAGCCCGACATGGAAGTGACTAGACGGAGCACGACCAGAGAGCTCCCGTAAGGTTGCAGCGTCACTATTGCGAAGCTCTCGGGCCCTACTGACAATACTGTCGAGCAGATCCTTGAGGCTGAATATTGAGGACCGCTCCTCGAAACTCTCATTGAGGAATTTATTCATTTCGAAAGCGGCTGAGATTTTTTCCTCGTAGTAGCGTCGCGCCGCCGCTCTTATTACACCCGAGCTAATGACGCGCCCGTAAAGCAGCGCCGACTCGTACGCGAAGTAGAGCAGCCATCCAAGATTCCGCGGATTGGCCATCGAGGCATAGAAGAGCTGTCGCCAGAGCTCATCACCTTTAACCCCGTCAAAGAATTGACCAAGCGGTACCGCGCCATAATGCTCCATCCGACGAACAATAAGTCGCCGCGTAAAGTCGATGGCCTTATCCTCCATGCCATTGAGATCCGAGGTGCCGTACAGATTGAACAGGTCGAGATTAACCTCGTCTGTTTTCGTCTTGTCGATTTCGCCGAAATAAATTCGAGTCGGGTACGCCGCAACCTTGAACTTGACCAGTTCATTGGACCAGTTGTTGAGGGGGGCAATCAGCCCGTCGACGACAACTCGCATCGACGCTTCTGGGAGCTCCGAGAAATCGTCAAGAAAAACGTATAGGTGTCTGATTCCACAACGGTCGAGTAGAACCTTTAGCTTTGTGATGAAGTCGCGCAGGTCAAAGGTGCGCATCAAGACATCCGCGTGCTCGGACTCTTCTTCTCTCGTGCTACTGGTGCCTCGCTGGCTGCCGATACTTGCGCCAACACTCGCACCTACGGAAGTTCCAGCCGCAGCCTTGCCCTCCAGCTTAGACGAGGTCTTCTTCGTCTCGGTTTCACCCGTCTTGATTCGCTTCGTGTCAACGTAGGCGCCAAGAACATTCTCGAAGCGATCGCTCGCCGCTTCCACTAGCAATTTATCCAGATCTGCGAAAAGCGCAGTGACCGAGCCATCGAATCTGGCCTTGATCTTGTCCCACAGGGAGGCCTGCACTCGCTTACCGAGCTCGTCTCGGATTGATTGCACGATAGCCGTAACGAAAACTCGACTGAGCAGGAGTCTCTCAAGAGATTCCTTCGGAAGCACCCCGTCAAAGCGTGCTGCAGCTGCAAGAAGGCCATCATCGATTCGCGACGACTCAAAGACACTCTTTATATCGACGTAAGCGGTTGCGACGTCCGAACGCTTCCTCAACTCGTATTGAGCACGCTGAAAGACCGTTGACTTCCCCGTACCTTTCCGGCCCACAAGGAATGTGGTGTTCGGCTTGAGCATCGTCTGTAGAACGTGATTGTTCGGCAGCGGATCTACATAGAGGGACTCGATGAGTTCCTCGCCGCCGTCACCGAGCAGTTCGGCACGGCGATACAATTTCAATGACTGCGCAGCATTTCGGAATGCGTCTAGCGCCGTCGTGGTTTCCCCAGCCATCGTTCCCCCGCTCTGATCACCTGCCGCCACCATAGCCAATTCGAAGTCGAATGCATAGGTGTCGCGTCAGCGAGTCGAGATTCGCTCAACCCGTGGGTGAGAAGGATCGGCGACGACATTTGAGTCCACTCGGCGATGCCTGCTTCCGTTCACAGGTGTCACCGAGCTCTCCGCAGCCGCCAGGGCCTGAGCCAGAGCCAGCCGCCTACTCGAACCGCTGCCAGGCCGGCTTGTTCGCGTACGTGTAGCGGTAGTAGTCGGCGAGCTGCAGCCCGGCGGCGGCTTCCTCGTCGACGACGACGGTCGCGTGCTCGTGCAGCTGCAGGGCAGAACCGGGCACGAAGGAGCTGAGCGGCCCCTCGACCGCAGCGGCGACGGCCGCCGCCTTCGACGGGCCCTGGGCGACGAGGACGAGCTCGCGGGCCTCGAGGATGGTGCCGAGCCCCTGCGTCATGCAGTGCGTCGGGACCTGCTCGGGCGAGTCGAAGAAGCGCGCGTTGGCGTCACGGGTCGACGGCGCGAGGGTCTTGATGCGGGTGCGCGAGGCGAACGACGACGTCGGCTCGTTGAACCCGATGTGGCCGTTGGCCCCGATGCCGAGGATCTGCACATCGATCCCGCCCGCGGCACGGATCGCGGCGTCGTACTCCTTGGCCGCGAACTCCAGGTCGGCGGCACGGCCGTCCGGCACCCGCACGCGCGACGCGTCGAAGCCGAGGGGCGCCACGACGTCGCGGGCGATCACGGCCGCGTACGACTCGGGGTGCTCGAGCGGGATGCCGACGTACTCGTCGAGGGCGAACCCACGGGCCTCGGCGAACGAGATCTCGCCCGCCTGCACCCGGCGCTGCAGGTCGGTGTAGATGCCCTGCGGGCTGGATCCGGTGGCGAGACCGATGACGGCGGACGGCTTCTTGGCGACGACGGACGCGATCTTGGCGGCGGCGACGCGACCGACCTCTTCCGACGTGGGCAGGATGATGATCTCCACACGGCAAGCCTACTGGTCATGACCAGTCTGCGACAGGGGTCGGGTGGGTAGCGTGGCCGGCATGCCGACCCCCGACTTCGTCCTGTCCCTGCGCGAGAAGATCGGCACGGCGCCGCTCTGGCTGTCGGGCGTGAGCGCCATCGTGACCCGCGGCTCCGGCGCCGATCGCGAACTGCTCGTGGTGCGCCGTGCCGACACGGGCGCGTACACCCCGGTCACCGGGATCGTCGACCCGGGTGAGGAACCCGCCGTCGCCGCCGAACGCGAGGTCCTGGAGGAAGCCGACGTCGTCGCCGTCGCCGAACGCCTGGCCTGGGTGCAGGTGCTGCCCGAGATGACCTACCCGAACGGCGACCGGTCGCAGTACCTCGACCTGGTCTTCGCCTGCCGGTACGTCTCCGGCACGCCGAACCCCGCCGACGGCGAGAACACCGAGGCGTTCTGGGCTCGGCTCGACGCCCTGCCCGACATGTCGGAGAACATGCGGGCACGCGTCGAGGCCGGGCTGGCCGACGAGCGCGAGGCGCGCTTCCAGCGCTGACCCCACCGGTCTGGAGGCGCGGTGCCAGGCCGCCACGGGCCTCCCGTCCGTCTCACCCGACGTTTCGGGCGCAGCGACAGTCCACGCGTTTGGTCGCGCGAGGACTGTCGCTCAGCGCGAAACGTCGCCGCCGCAGCCGCCGCTACGCGAGCGGCGCGACCGCCACGGGTGCGCCGAGCAGACGCACGGCGACGGGGTCGCCGGTGGCCCGGCGGTCGCCGACCTCGTGCTGGACGGTCACGACGGTGTCGTCGTCCAGGCGGACGGTGGTGCGGCGGATCGATCCGAGGAAGCTCGAGGTGACGACGGTGCCGGTGATGCCCTCGGGGGCGAAGGCGATGTCCTCCGGCCGGACGTAGGCGAGCACCGGCCCATCCGGAGCCGAGGAGTCGAGCGCCGGCACCCGGAACCCGTACACGAAGACGTCGCCCCCGCGCAGGTCGCCCTGCAGCCGGTTCGACTGGCCGACGAAGTCCGCCGTGAACGCCGACGACGGGGTGCGGTAGAGCTCCTCGGGCGTGCCGACCTGCTCGATGTCGCCCGCCTGCATCACGGCGATCCGGTCGGAGACGGCGAGCGCCTCCTCTTGGTCGTGCGTCACGAACACCGTGGTGATGCCGAGGTCGCTCTGGATGCGGCGGATCTCGTCGCGCAGCGACACCCGGACCTTCGCGTCGAGGGCCGACAGCGGCTCGTCGAGCAGGAGCACCCGGGGGCGGGTGACCAGGGCGCGGGCCAGGGCGACGCGCTGCTGCTGCCCGCCGGAGAGCTGGTGCGGGTACCGCTCGGCGAACTCGCCGAGGCGGACCATGTCGAGGGCCTCGACCACGCGGCTCTTGCGCTCGGCGGCGGGGACCCGGCGCATCTCGAGGCCGAAGGCGACGTTCTGCCGCACCGTCATGTGCGGGAACAGCGAGTACTGCTGGAACACCATGCCGATGTCGCGCTTGTTGACCGGGGTGTCGGCGACGTCCCGGCCGTCGATGCGGATCGAGCCGGCGTCGATGACCTCGAGGCCTGCCAGCGCGCGGAGCGCCGTCGTCTTGCCGCAACCGGACGGCCCGAGGAGCGAGACGAACTCCCCCGGCTCGACACGGAGGGACAGTCCGGCGAGTGCGCGGTGTGCGCCGAAGTGCTTCTCGACGGCGTGGAGTTCGACGACGGCACCGGTGGTGGCGAGGGATGCCGGGGCTGCCGGGGCGGTGACGGTCATGCGGACTCCTCGAGGCGGGGACGACGGGTGGTGCGGGTGCGGCGGACGCGGCCCGTGCGACGGGTCCCGATGCGGCCGATGAGGACGAGCAGCACGAAGCCGAACGCGAGCGCGGCGACCGAGAAGATCGCGGCGACGTACGGGTCGGTCCCCTGCACGAGCACGAGCCCGGTCTGGAACGTGCTGCGGGAGAGGAACGCGGCGAGGGTGTACTCGCCGAGGACCACGGTGATCGTGAGGAAGCACGCGGCGGTGATGCCCCGGCGCAGGTTCGGCAGGAGCACACGCCAGGTGACGGTCCACCACGAGGCACCGAGCGACCGGGCCGCCTCGGACAGGACGATCAGGTCCGTCGCGGTGATGGCGGCGGCGATCGGGCGGAACGCGAACGGCAGCGTGATGATCCCGATCGCGAACGCCAGCGTCCAGGAGCCGGACCCGAAGACCTGCGAGACGACCTGGTACACGGGGATGAACCCGACGACGAGCACCACGACCGGCACGGTGATCGGCACGATGCAGACGAACTCCAGGACGCTCCGGAGCCTGGGGTAGCGGAGCGCGGTGATGATCTGGGCGGGCAGCAGCACGAGCAGCACGATCCCGACGGTGATCACGGCGATGAGCAGCGACGCCCCGAGCCCGTCGAACACCGGCTGGTAGGTGAACGCGTTGGCCGGGTCACCGATCGCCGCCCAGTGCGCGAAGGTGAGCCCGCCGTCGGTGCCCTGCCGGAAGGTGAACTGCAGCAGGGCGACCAGCGGCACGGCGAACAGGAGCCCGATCACGGTGAGCACGATCGCTGCCGCACCACGGGACGGGGCCGTGCCGAAGCGGCGGACGCGGGACGGGCCTCCGAGCCGAACCGGCTTCGCCGGGCGGACCGGGGCCGCCGCGCTCATCGCTGCCACCGTGCGGCACGGCGCTGCAGCAGCGAGTACGCGCCCATCACGACCGCCATCACGACGACCATGCCGAAGGCGAGCACCCCGGCGACGTTCTGCAGGCCGGCGAGCGTCTCGCTGGTGAGCTGCGTGCGGATCGTCAGCGGCACGATGCCGCCCTGCGAGATGAGGGCTGCGGCGGTGGCGAACGACGAGAAGCCGTTCGCGAAGAGCAGCAGGAGCGACCCCCAGAACGCCGGCGCCAGGACCGGCAACGCGATCCGGCGCCAGTACGTCAGGCGCGAGGCGCCGAGGGTCGCGGCGGCCTCGCCCCACTGGGCCTTGACGCCCTCGAGTGCGGGCATGAACGTGAGGACCATGAGCGGCACCTGGAAGTAGACGTAGGGGATCACGAGCCCGGGCACCGTGTACAGGAAGGCACCGTCCGCGTTGAGGTCGACGTGGAAGACCGTGACCAACCACGTCGTGACGAGGCCCTGCACACCGATCGTGGCGATGAACGCGAACGCGAGCATGACCCCGCCGAACTGTGCGAGGACGCTCGCCGCCGAGTCGATCATCGACCGGACCAGTCCGTCCGGCCGCAGTGCCGAGAGCGCCCAGCAGACGACCGCGCCGAGCACGGCACCGATGACCGCGGAGGCGGCGGACAGGCCGAACGACCCGCCGAACGCCCGCAGCACGGACGGGTCGGCGAAGGCCGCGAGGTTCGCGAACGTGAACGCTCCGGAGCCGTCGAAGAAACCGCTGCCGATCGCGATCACGGCGGGGACGGCGAGGAACAGCAGGACGTAGGCGGCGAAGGGGGTCAGCCCCAGCCAGGCGAGGCCGACGCGGCGCCGGACACGGGGTCCGGCACCGCGTCGGACGGCATCGGCGGACGCTCGTGCGGACGTCGGGCGCACGGGGCTCGTCGCGCTCGTCGCGCTCGTCGCCGGTGCGGCGTCGGTCGCGGCTGCGCCGCTCGCCGCGGGCGCGTCTGCCGATGCGGTGGTCATGCTGCTCAGGACCCCATCGTCGAGGACCACTTGGCCTTGAGCACCTTGGCGGCGTCGGCGACCTGCGCGTCGGTCAGCTCGACGTAGTCCTTCGGTGCGCCACCGGCGGCGTCGAGGGCGTCCTGGTCGACCTTGCCCGACTTCGTCAGCGCGGCGAGGGTGGACGGGAAGGCGCCGGCCTGCAGGTACAGGTTCTGGACCTCGGGGCTGGCGATGTACTCCTCCCACAGGCGGGCGGCCGCGGGGTGCGGGGCGTCCTTGTTGATGGCCTGCGAGTAGTACGAGCCGAGCGCCTGCCCCTTCGGGACGACGGTCTTCCAGTCCTTGTTGCCACTCGCGCCCGCCGCCGGGCCCCAGGCCAGGTTGTTGTACGACCACTGGACGACGACCGGGGTCTCACCCGAGGCGACGGTGGCCTGCGTCGGCAGCACGTTCTGGAAGTTGCCGGCCTGCTTGAGCTTGCCGAAGAAGTCGACGCCCTTGGTGATGTCGTCGGCCGAGCCGCCGTTCTCCAGCGCCGCCAGGTACACCGCGGACGCGGCCTGGTTCGCCTGCGTCGGGTCGCCGCCGATCGAGACCTTGCCCTTGTACTCGGAGCCGAGCAGGTCCGTCATGTCCTTCGGGGCGTCGGAGATCTTCGACGAGTCGTACCCGATCGACATCAGGCCGGTGTAGTCGCGCGTCCAGGCGCCGTCCTCGTCCTTCAGGTTCGTGGGGATGTCGTCCCAGTTCGCGACCTTGTAGTCGGCGAACAGGTCGAGGTTATCCTGCAGCACGGCGTTCCCGAGGTCGAGCACGTCGGGGGCGGTGGACTGGCCCTTCTGCGACTTGACCGCGGCGACCTCGTCGGCGCTCGAGCCGTTCGGGTTCGCGGAGTTGATCTTGATGCCGTACTTCTTGGTGAAGCCGTCGATGATCTTGCCGTAGTTGGCCCACGTCGGCGGGAGCGTGATGACGTTGAGCTGGCCCTCGGCCTTGGCGGCCTTGACCAGGGCGTCCATGCCGCCGGCGGACTCGGCGCTGGTGGTGGTCTTCCAGTCGGCGTCGCCCTTGCTCGTGCTGGCGGAGCTCGTCGAGGAGCATCCGGCGAGGGTGACGACTGCGGCGGCGGCCAGGGCGATGCCGGCCAGGGTGCGCTTGTGCTGCACGGGTGGGCCTTTCGGGTGGGGGAAGGTGCTGCGGGGACCGGGTGTCCGGGTTCTGCTCGATCGTGGACGCGGCCGGTTTCCGGCCCGTGCTCCGGTGGTGAACGACGGCGGAACAGCGGGTGCGGCTGTACGCTTTGCTCGTTCTGGGCGCAGGGTCGCGCCCACACCAGGCCTGGAGGCACGGATGCGGTTCACGACGACGGTCCTGCAAGCGCGGAAGACGGCGACCGGACTCCCCGTCCCGGAGTCCGCCATCGAGGCGCTCGGATCCGGCAAGCGCCCCGCGGTGGTCGTCACGATCGACCGGGGCTACACCTACCGCTCCACCGTCGGGGTCATGGACGGGCAGTTCCTGGTGCCGCTGTCGGCCTCGCACCGTGCGGCCGCCGGGATCGCCGCCGGGGACACCGTCGAGGTCTCGCTCGAGGTCGACACCCTGCCCCGGACCGTCGACCTGCCGGAGGACCTGGCCGCCGCGCTGCAGGGGGCCGGCGTGCGTGCGGCGTTCGACACCCTGTCGAACTCGCGGCAGCGCGCACTCGCCGACCCGGTCACGCAGGCGAAGGCCCCGGAGACCCGGGCCCGGCGGATCGAGAAGGCCGTGGAGGCCCTGCGGGGGTAGGGGTCGGGCGGGGTCGGGCGGCCTGGTGGTTTCGGGCGTACCTGGTCGATTCGGGCGTACCTGGTCGGAAGTTCTGGGCAGGTATGCCCGAAAACGCTAGGTATCGCGGGCGTTCTGGGAAAGAACGGGCGCGCTCAGGCCCCGAGCTCGACCAGGACCCGCGGGATCTCGGTGACGAGTTCGCTCGCCAGGTACCCGAGCGGCCCGACCTGCACCGCGAGTCGGTCACCTGCGGCAGCGTGCACGTAGGACGCCCACGCCACGGCCTGTGCCGGATCGGCGCCGCGGGCGAGCAGCCCGGTGACCGCGCCGGACAGCACGTCCCCACTGCCGCTCGTGCCGAGACCGCCCGAGCCGGTGCCCTTGAGCCACGCCCGACCCTGCGGTGTGGCGATGGCGTCGCCGAGGGCCACGACCGCTCCGAAGCGGTTCGCGATCGCCACGGCGTCGGCCACGTCGTCGTCGCTGCACTCCCGCCCGAGCAGGCGTTCGGCCTCGCCGGAGTTCGGCGTCATCACGAGCCGTCCACGCAGCGGTTCGAGGCGGTCCCGCACGTCGGCAGCCACACCGAGGGCGAAGGCGTCGAGCACGACGGTGGTCTGCGGACCGACGACGTCGGCGAGTCCGGCCACGAGGTCACGCGAACCGTCCGGCTCGTCGAGCCCCGGCCCGACCAGCACGGCATCGGCGCTCGACGCGCTGTCCGCGATGCCCTCGATCGCACCGACGGCGATGTGTCCGTCCTGGTCCTCGTCGAGGGGTTCGACCCCGGACTCGGGCACAGCGACCGCGACCTCGTTCGCGACGCTCCGGCCGACCGCCAGGGTGAGGCGACCAGCCCCGACGCGGAGTGCGGCGAGCGCGGAGAGCATCGCCGCACCGGGGGTCCGAGCAGCGCCGCCGACGATGAGCACCTGCCCGCGGCCGTACTTGCCGGCACCGGGTTCGGGCAGTGGCCAGTCCCGCAGGAAATTCGGGGTGACGGGTTCAGTGGACATGTTCGTCGTCCTTCCGGCCGGTGTGCTGGGTGACCTCGTCGTCGTCCAGGTGTCCGACGGAGGAGAACTCCTCGAGCACCCAGGGTGATCCGGCATCGTCACGACGGAGGCGGGTGAGGGAGGCGTTCGCGACGGCGTGGGTCCGGGCGAACTCCATGAGTGCCGGCTCGTCGAGGTCGAGGCACACCGCGACGGCGAGCATCACCACGGCGTCGTGCGCGGCGATCACCAGGCGCTCGACACCGTCGACCCGCTCGAGGTCGCCCAGGAGCGACCGGAGCCGGAGCATCACGTCCGCCCACGACTCCCCACCCGCCGGCCGGTGGTAGTACTTGCCGAGCCACTGCCGACGGCGTTCCTCGTCCGGGTACCGGTTGCGGACGCCCTGCAGGGTCAGCAGGTCGAGGACGCCGAGTTCGCGGTCGCGCAGGCGCTCGTCCACCCGCTTCTCGGGTTCGGCGAGGCCGGCTGCCTCGAGCGCGATCGCGATGGTCTGCTGCGCACGGAGGTACGGCGACACCCACAGCGCGACGGGGACGTCGTCGATCCCGCGGTCGGCGAGCTCCTGGCCGAGGGCACGGGACTGGTCGGTGCCGAGCGGGCTGAGCGGGACGTCGGCGTCCCGGAACTCGACGTCGATCACGTCGTCGCCCGCGGCTTCGGCCCGAGCCGCTGCGACGTTCGCGACCGATTCGCCGTGACGGACGAGCCAGATCTCCTGCACTGCCATGCCGCCACGCTAGCCAGAGTGCGCTGTGCCGGTTCACCGGCGCCGGACGGTCACCCCGCGCGGCGCCGGACGGTCACCCCGTACGGAGCCGAGCGCTCCGGACCGGTCGGACCGCGCACGGGAGCCCCGCCGCCCGGAGTCGCAGCGCCAGCGCATCGAGGTCGAACAGGTCTCGCCACTCGAGCCGGATGATCGTCCGCACACCCGGCACGGTGAGCAAGCGACCGTGCCGACGCTTCTCGTCGAGGAACACCTCGGTCGGACTCCGGCCGCCCAGGTAGCGCTCCTGGGAGTACTTGGCCCGTCCGTCGATCTCGACGACGACCCCGTGGTCCGGGAACCAGAAGTCGACTGCGGACCGACGGCCGTCGACGACGAACTCCTGCTGCAGCACCGGGTCCGGAAGCCCGAGCTCCCGGAACACGACCCGCGCGAGCGACTCGGCCGGTGACCCGGACCGAGCATCGGCCAGTTCGAGCACCTGCTGCGCCAGCGCGCGGGCACGGGCCTTCGGAGGAACCGCACGTCGGAGGTCGTCTGCTTCGACACCACGTCGCAGTGCGGCGTCCGCGATGACCACGCCCGCCCGCAGGTCACCGGTCATCGCCAGGTCGACGACGGTCCGGGGGACGGAGGTGACCGCGATCGCACCGACCGTGGCCCGTTCGCCCCGGCCGACGGGTCTCGTGTGCAGGACCAGCTCGGCGCTCCGGCCCCGGTACATCGACTCGGGCACCGTCGCGTGCACCGGGACGTCCCACCCGCCGAGCGCCGGGAGGCCGTGCAGGGCCGCGGCGGAGAGGTGCGATGCCGTCGCCCGTGTACCGAGGCGGCCGAGCCGCGCGAAGACCCGGGTGACGTACCGCTGACGAGGCCCGGCGGCATCCCACGCGGCGCCGTCGACGAAGGCGTTCGGCCCGACCCGGACCAGGCGGCCCACACCCTGGATCCGGGTCCGGCGGCGCAGGGTGGTGGCGTCGAGGCCTGCCTCGTGCATGGCGGAGGCTCGGAGGATGGGCAGCGACTCGTTCATGCACGTGACGATGCCGGACCGACCATCCGGTCCGGAGGCCGATGTCGGGAACTGTGGACGGGCCTCCAGGCCTGGGCGGTTGTGGAGGGGAGACGTTCCTTCCCAGAACGGCCGCGATACCAAGCGAAATCGGGCATACCAGGCCAGAAGTTCCGACCAGGTACGCCCGATTCGACCAGCTACGCCCGATTCCACCCGGCCCGGCCCGCGCCCGCACCCCACCCGCACCC
>NZ_QKSO01000009.1:0-164222 GCF_003234215.1 Curtobacterium sp. MCSS17_006
GGGCCGTTCGGGGTGGGGATGTCGACGTCCTCGACGGGCACGTCGAGCTCGCCGGGGGTCAGGTAGAACCAGCCGCCCCAGCGACCGCGACGGGCGGCGGTGGGGTCGCCGGCGTCGATCGCGATGATGCGGCGCGTGACGGTGGTGTCGGTCGTGCCGAGGACCTCGCCGACGCGCATGTGGCCGGTGCCGCCGCCGAACCAGAGCGAGTAGCGGCCCTGCAGCTCGGTGTCGGCGGTGCGCTCGATCGTGACGGTCTTCCGGACGGGGTCGACGGCGTGGATCGGGACGCGTTCGTTGCGCTTGCGGTCGGGGGTGACGACGGCGCGGGCGACGGCGGCGACGAAGCCACCGATGACGGCCGTCCCCACCGCGGCAGCTGCCAGACCGGCGCCGAGTGCGATGAACCCGGCCGATCGAGCGGTCTCCTGGACGACGTCCTCGGCGGGTCGCGCGGATCGGGACATGGCCCGGAGCCTAGTCTGCATGTGTGTCCGAAACCCGAGAGCCCGACGCCTTCGCGCGGCTCCGCGCGTTCGTGTCCGGCGGCAGCGGCCGTGCCGAGACCACCGTCACCGAGATCCCCTCGCCGACCCGGATCGCACCGTTCTCGATCGCCCTGGCGGCGGACGTGTCCGGCACCGCGCACGGCGTCGAGTCGGACCTGGGCACCGGACGGTTCATCGCCCTGTACGACCCGGAAGAACCCGAGGGCTGGGGCGGCGCGTTCCGTGTCGTCTCGTTCGCGCAGGCGCCGCTCGAGCCGGAGATCGGGGTCGACGAGTTCGTCGCCGACGTCACCTGGAGTTGGCTCGTCGACGCGCTCGAGTCGCACGGTGCGACGTACGACCACGCCTCGGGCACGGCCACCAAGATCATCTCGCGCGGGTACGGTGACCTCGCCGCACAGGGCGACGGCGCCCAGCTGGAACTCCGCGCGTCGTGGACACCACGCGGCGACGACCTCACCGCACACGTCTGGGCCTGGCAGGACATCGTCGCCATGCTCGCCGGTCTGCCGCCCGCATCGGACGGCGTGACCCTGCTGGCCCCGAGGAGGCTCGCCAAGTGACCGACCCCGCTCCCCAGGACGCCGCTGGATCGACCGGCCCGGCTGCGTCCGCAGCCACGGCTGCCGGCTCGACTGCTCCGGCTGCCGCTGCCGGCCCGACTGCTGCCGCCGCCGGCCCCGCCTTCGAGGCATCGCACGACGCCGTCAAGGTCATCGACACGCGCGAGGACTACCTCGCGGCGGTCGCCGCCATCGCCGCCGGCCACGGCCCAGTGGCGGTCGACGCCGAGCGCGCCAGCGGCTACCGCTACTCGCAGCGCGCCTACCTGATCCAGGTGTTCCGCCGCGGTGCCGGTGCGTTCCTGTTCGACCCGATCCCGATCGGCGACTTCTCGGAGCTGCAGGCCGCCATCGTCGACGAGGAGTGGCTGTTCCACGCCGCCTCGCAGGACCTGCCGTGCCTGCAGGAGGTCGGCCTCGTCCCGACGCGGATCTTCGACACCGAGCTCGGCGCCCGGATCGCCGGGTTCCCCCGCGTCGGCCTCGGCGCCGTCGTCGAGCAGCTGCTCGGCATCACCCTGGCCAAGGCGCACTCGGCCGCCGACTGGTCGACCCGTCCCCTGCCGCAGTCGTGGCTCGTCTACGCGTCGCTCGACGTCGAGCTGCTGCCCGACCTCCGCGACGCCCTCGCCGAGAAGCTCGACGAGGCCGGCAAGACCCGGATCGCCCAGGAGGAGTTCGACGCGGTCCTGCACCGTGCGCCGAAGCCCGCCCGTGCCGAGCCCTGGCGTCGCCTGTCCGGCATGCACGCGCTCCGTGGTGCGCGAGCACTGGCGATCGCCCGGTCGCTCTGGCTCGCCCGTGACGAGTACGCCCGACAGGCGGACATCGCCCCCGGGCGCACGATCCCCGACTCGGCGATCGTCGCCGCCGCGGCCGCTGCACCCGAGTCCCGCGCCGAACTCGGTGCGCTGAAGACCTTCACGGGCCGCGCCAGCCGTTCCGAGCTCGACCGCTGGTGGGCCGCCGTCGAGGAAGGCCGCACCACCGAGGACCTCCCCCGTCTCCGCGGTGCCGGCGAGGCGACGCTGCCCCCGCCCCGCGCCTGGGCGGACCGCAACCCGGCCGCCGACCGCCGGTACAAGGCCGCGCGTGCCGCGGTCACGAAGCGTGCCGAGGAGCTCGACATCCCGCTCGAGAACCTGCTCACGCCGGAGACGCTCCGGCTCGTGTCGTGGGCCCCGCCGTCGCCGGTGTCGACCGAACTGGTCGGCGCAGCCCTCGCCGAGCACGACGCCCGCCCGTGGCAGGTCGAAGAACTCGCGTCGATCATCGCCTCGGCCTTTGTGGCTGCTGCACAGCGGCCCGCGGCGACGGACGACGACGAGTCGTAGGAACTGCCCAACCGGCATGCGGCCGCCCAGGCTGGGGGCATAGCGTCGGGAGGGTCGCCGGGCGAGGCCCGGCCAGGCCGGAGCGACCTGCGTTCCGGCCCGATCGATGAGGATCTGGGAGGCCCGGATTGCCAAAGGCATCAGACGTCGTGTTCGTGGATGGCGTTCGCACACCGTTCGGACGAGCCGGCGAGAAGGGGGTGTTCTGGAAGACCCGGTCCGACGACCTCGCGGTGCACGCGATGCGCGGACTGCTCGACCGGAACGCCTTCGACACCGCAGCCGTGGACGACGTCGCCGTCGCGGCGACCACGCAGCAGGGTGACCAGGGGCTGACGCTCGGCCGCACCGTGGGCATGCTCGCGGGTCTGCCGAAGTCGGTGCCCGGCTACGCGATCGACCGCATGTGCGCCGGTGCCATGACGAGCGTCACGACGCTCGCGGGTGCCATCGCCTTCGGCGCCGCCGACATCGCGATCGCCGGTGGTGTCGAGCACATGGGCCGGCACCCGATGGGCTTCAACGCCGACCCGAACCCGCGCTTCGTCGCGGAGCGCATGGTCTCGAGCGACGCCCTCGTCATGGGCGCCACCGCCGAGCGCCTGCACGACCGCTTCCCCGCGATCACGAAGGACCGCACGGACGCCTACGCGGTCCAGTCCCAGCAGCGCTACGCCGCCGCCTGGGCGAACGGCAAGCTCCAGCCGGACGTGATCCCGGTCGAGGTCAACAAGGGCGACGGCTGGGACGTCGTCAGCACCGACGAGCCGCCGCGGCCGGGGACCACCCTGGAGGCGCTGGCCGCGTTGAAGACGCCGTTCCGGCCCCACGGACGGGTCACCGCCGGCAACGCCGCCGGTCTGAACGACGGTGCCACCATGAGCCTGCTCGCGTCCGAGGACGGCGCGAAGCAGCACGGACTGTCGACGAAGATGCGCATGGTCTCGTTCGCCTTCGCCGGCGTCGAACCAGAGGTCATGGGCGTCGGCCCGGTCCCCGCGACCGACAAGGCCCTGTCGAAGGCCGGCCTGTCGATCGACGACATCGGCCTGTTCGAGATCAACGAGGCGTTCGCCGTCCAGGTGCTCGCGTTCCTCGACAACTACGGCATCGCCCAGGACTCCCCGAACGTGAACGCCTGGGGCGGCGCGATCGCCGTCGGCCACCCGCTCGCGTCGAGTGGTGTCCGGCTGATGAACCAGCTCGCCGCACAGTTCGCCGAGCGACCGGACGTCAAGTACGGCATCACCACGATGTGCATCGGGCTCGGCCAGGGCGGCACCGTCATCTGGGAGAACCCGAACCACAGCAAGTCGGCCGAGCGTTCGGCTCGGAAGGGGGCGTGACCATGACCATCGTCGACAACGACCGACTGGCCGAACTCAGCGAGGACGAGGTCGTCACGCACTCGTTCGTCAAGCACGTCACGATGCCCTCTGGTGGCACGCTGGCGCTCATCACGCTCGACAACGGCAAGGACTACAAGCGGCCGAACACCCTCGGGCCCCGCACGCTCCGTGAGCTGTCCGGCGTGCTCGACACCCTGAAGACCGAGGCCGCCGCCGGCACGATCCAGGGCGTCGCCATCACCGGCAAGGAGTACTGCTTCGCCGCCGGTGCCGACCTGTCCCAGGCAGCGGCGGTCCCGTCGCGTGAGGCCGCCCACGACCTGGCCGCCCTCGGGCACGCCACGCTCCGCAAGTTCGCCGACCTGGGGGTGCCGTCGTTCGCGTTCGTGAACACCCTGGCGCTCGGCGGTGGGCTCGAGATCGCCCTGCACTGCACCTACCGGGCGTTCTCGTCCGCGGCGCAGGGCATCGGCCTGCCCGAGGTGTTCCTCGGCATCATCCCCGGCTGGGGCGGCGCGACACTGCTCCCCCGCCTGATCGGCCCGGAGCGCGCGCTCCGCGTCATCGTCGAGAACCCGCTCAAGAACAACCGCCTGATGGACGGTCCGGCCGCGGTCGAGATCGGCATCGGCGACGTGCTCGTCCCGTCCGTCACGTTCCTGCCCTCGGCCGTGGCGTGGGCGGACGGCGTCATCACCGGAACGACCAAGGTGGTTCGGAAGAACGAACCGGGCATGCTCGAGAAGGCCGCCTGGGGCACCGTCGTCAAGGTCGCCCGCGGACAGGTCGCGTCGAAGATCGGCACCGTGCCGAAGTCGCCGTTCCGAGCGCTCGACCTCGTCGCCGCCGCCAAGTCGGGCTCGCTCGACGAACGGTTCGCCGACGAGGACGAGGCCCTCGCCGACCTCATCTCGGGCGACCAGTTCGCCGCGTCGATGTACGCCTTCGACCTCGTGCAGAAGCGTGCGAAGAAGCCCGTCGGCGCTCCCGAGGGCGTCGAACCGAAGAAGATCACGAAGGTCGGCGTCCTCGGCGCCGGGCTGATGGCGTCGCAGTTCGCGCTGCTGTTCGCCCGACGTCTGGGCGTCCCCGTCGTCATCACCGACGTCGACCAGTCCCGTGTGGACGCCGGCGTCGAGCGGATCCGCGGCGAGGTCGCGAAGCTGCTCGACAAGGGCCGGATCTCCCCCGACGACGCGAACCGCATCACCGCACTCGTCAGCGGCTCGGTGTCCTACGACGCCTTCGCCGACGCCGACTGGGTGATCGAGGCCGTCTTCGAGGAGATGACCGTCAAGCAGGAGGTCCTCCGGAAGATCGAGCAGGTCATCGCACCGGACGCCATCCTCGCCACGAACACGTCGTCGCTCTCCGTCGACGAGATGGCGTCGGTGCTCACCAACCCGGAGCGGCTCGTCGGCTTCCACTTCTTCAACCCGGTCGCGGTCATGCCGCTGCTCGAGGTGGTGCGCGCGGCGAAGACCTCGGACGAGGCCCTCGTCACCGCCCTCGCCGTCGCGAAGACCCTGAAGAAGACCGCGATCATCACCGCGGACCAGCCGGGCTTCGTCGTCAACCGGGTGCTCGCCCGGGTGCTCGGCGAGGCGATGCGCGGCGTCGAAGAGGGCACCTCGTTCGACACCGTCGCCCAGGGTGCCGCACCGCTCGGCCTGCCGATGTCACCGTTCGAGCTGCTCGAGCTCGTCGGGCTGCCGGTCGGCGCGCACGTGCTCGACTCGCACCACGCGGCCTGGCCGGAGCGCTTCTACCCCGGTGACGGGCTGAAGAAGATCGCCGAGCACGGGACGATCCTGACCCGCGACAAGAAGGGCAACGCGACCGGGTACGACCCCGCCGCCGTGAAGCTCGTGGCGCCCTCCAAGAAGGACGCGAAGCCGGTCGACGCCGCCGAGATGCAGCGCCGGTTCGAGGACGCCCTGGCCGACGAGCTGCACCGCATGCTCGAGGACCGGGTCGTCGAGCACGTCGAGGAGATCGACCTCGGGCTCATCCTCGGTGCCGGCTACCCGTTCCAGGCCGGTGGGATCAGCCCGTACCTCGACCGCTCCGGTGCGTCCGAGCGCGTCTTCGGCGGCACGTTCCACGAGCCCCGGATCGTCGGCCCCGCTTCCCGCTAGGGCCCAGCACGCAAAACACCGGTGTTCGCGCACCGAACACCCGCAAACCGCGGCGTGGAGCGCGAACACCGGTATTTTGCTGACCAGACCCGAACCAGCCGGCCGCGGCCGAGCCGTCAGCGGTCGGAGGCCGCGGCCGAGCGGTCAGCGGTCGGACGCCGCCGACTCGCGCGAGCGCGCGGGCTTCGCCTGCGGCAACTTCGTCCCGACGACCTGGTCGATGACGTCGCGGGCGATGGCCTGCGCCGTCAGCCCCGCGTCGGCGAGGATCTGCGACCGGGTCGCGTGGTCGATGAACGCGTCGGGCAGCCCGAGCTCGTTCACCCCGGTGTCGACCCCGGCGGCACGGAGGTCCTGCCGCAGCCGGGTCCCGACGCCGCCGACCCGCACGCCGTCCTCGATCGTGATGACGAGCCGGTGTGAGCGCGACAGCTCGATCAGCGACGCCGGGATCGGCACCACCCAGCGCGGGTCCACGACGGTGACGCCGATGCCCTGCGCCTCGAGCAGGGCCGCGGCCTCGAGTGCCACCGGCACCATCGACCCGACGGCGACGAAGAGCACGTCCTCGACGTCGTCCGCGGCGGCGTGCAGGACGTCCACACCATCGGGGAGACGACGGACCGCGGGGATGTCCGGCCCGACCTGCCCCTTCGACCACCGCAGCACGGTGGGGGCGTCGTCGACGGCGATCGCCTCGCGGAACTCCTCGCGCAGGGTCGCAGCATCGCGGGGCGCGGCGATCCGGATCCCCGGCACGACCTGCAGCAGCGCGAGGTCCCACATGCCGTGGTGCGAGGGGCCGTCCGGGCCGGTGATCCCGGCACGGTCGAGCACGAACGTCACGCCGGCCTTGTGCAGGGCGACGTCCATCAGCACCTGGTCGAACGCGCGGTTCAGGAACGTCGCGTAGAGCGCCACCACGGGGTGGAGTCCCCCGTAGGCCAGACCCGCGGCGGTCGTCACGGCGTGCTGCTCGGCGATGCCGACGTCGTACACCCGGTCGGGGTGCTGCTCCTGGAACAGGTGCAGCCCGGTCGGCCGGAGCATCGCCGCCGTGATCGCGACGATCCGGGGATCCGCGGCGCCGGCATCGGCCAAGGACGACGCGAACACCGAGGTCCACGACGGGCCCGATGCGGCGTCGAGCGACTCCCCCGTCTCCGGGTCGATGTGCCCGACGGCGTGGAACTGGTCGGCCTGGTCGCGCAGGGCGGGCTCGAAGCCGTGGCCCTTCTCGGTGATCGCGTGCACGATCACGGGAGCGCCGTACTCCTTCGCCTGCCGGAGTGCTGCCTCCATCGCCTGCTGGTCGTGCCCGTTCACCGGGCCGATGTACTTGATGTCGAGGTTCGAGTACAGCGCCTCGTTGTTCGTCAGCCGCGACAGGAAGCCGTGCAGGCCCCCGCGCATGCCTCGGTACACCGCACGACCCGGGGCGCCGAACCGCGCCGCCACGGCCTGCGTGCCCTCGTACAGGGCCCGGTACTCGCGGCGGGTGCGCACGGAGCTCAGGAACCGCGCCATTCCACCGATCGTCGGGGCGTAGGAGCGGCCGTTGTCGTTGACGACGATGACCAGGCGCCGGTCGTTGTCGTCGGAGATGTTGTTCAGCGCCTCCCACGTCATCCCGCCGGTGAGGGCGCCGTCCCCCACCACCGCGACGACGGTGCGGTCGGTCTGCCCGGTCTGCCCGAACGCCCGGGAGATGCCGTCGGCCCACGACAGCGACGACGACGCGTGCGAGGACTCGACGATGTCGTGCTCGGACTCGCTCCGCTGCGGGTAGCCGGCGATGCCGCCGCGTTCGCGCAGCTTCGAGAAGTCCTGGCGCCCGGTGACGAGCTTGTGCACGTACGACTGGTGCCCGGTGTCGAAGACGAACGGGTCGTTCGGCGAGTCGAACACGCGGTGCATCGCGAGCGTCAGCTCCACGACGCCCAGGTTCGGCCCGAGGTGCCCACCGGTCTTCGCGACCTCGGCGACCAGGAAGCGCCGGATCTCGGCGGCGAGGTCGGTCATCTGCGCGTCGGAGAGACGCTTCAGGTCGCGCGGCGACGTGATGCTGGCGAGCAGGCTCACGGGCGCTCCTTTCGTGGGGCTGTCGGCCCACTCTATGCGCGGAACCGGCAGACGGACTGGAGGCCCGTGGCGGGTTCGCCACGGGCCTCCAGTCCGTCCTGTGGTCGCGTCAGCGACCCGTGCGCACGTCGCTCCTGTCGTTCAACGGACTCAGACGAGCGAGCGGAGCACGTACTGCAGGATGCCGCCGTTGCGGTAGTAGTCGGCCTCGCCGGGGGTGTCGATGCGGACGACCGCGTCGAACTCGATCGGCTGCTTGCCGGCCGGCGAGTGCTCGCTCGGCGTCGCGGTGACGTGCACCGTCTTCGGGGTGCGGCCCTCGTTCAGCTCGGTCAGCCCGGAGATCGAGACGACCTCGGTGCCGTCGAGCCCGAGGGACTCGACCGTCTCGCCCGCCGGGAACTGCAGCGGGACGACGCCCATGCCGATGAGGTTCGAGCGGTGGATCCGCTCGAAGCTCTCGGTGATGACCGCACGGACACCGAGCAGGTTCGTGCCCTTGGCCGCCCAGTCGCGGGACGAGCCGGAGCCGTACTCCTTGCCACCGAAGATGACGAGCGGGATGCCCTGCTCCTGGTAGTGCTGCGAGGCGTCGTAGATGAACGACTGCGCACCGTCCGGCGTCGTGAAGTCACGGGTGTAGCCGCCCTCCACGCCGTCGAGCAGCTGGTTGCGCAGACGGATGTTCGCGAACGTGCCGCGGATCATGACCTCGTGGTTGCCGCGACGCGAGCCGTAGGAGTTGAAGTCCTTGCGGTCGACGCCGTGCTCGGCGAGGTACTGGCCGGCGGGGCTGTCGGCCTTGATCGAACCGGCCGGCGAGATGTGGTCGGTCGTGACCGAGTCGCCGAGCTTCGCGAGCACCCGGGCGCCGGAGATGTCCGACACCGCATCGGGCTGCATCGTCATGCCCTCGAAGTACGGGGGCTTCCGGACGTAGGTCGACTCCTGGTCCCACTCGAAGGTGTCGCCGGTCGGGGTCGGCAGGTTCTTCCAGCGGTCGTCGCCCTCGAACACGGAGCCGTACTCGTGGGTGAACATCTCGGTGTCGATCGACTCGTCGATGACCTGCTGCACCTCGGCCGCGTCGGGCCAGATGTCGGTCAGGTAGACGTCGTTGCCGTCCTGGTCGGTGCCGAGGGCGTCCTTGTCGAAGTCGAAGTGCATCGACCCGGCGAGGGCGTAGGCGATGACCAGCGGCGGGGACGCCAGGTAGTTCATCTTGACGTCGGGGTTGATCCGGCCCTCGAAGTTGCGGTTGCCCGAGAGCACCGCGGTGACGGCGAGGTCGTTGTCCTGCACGGCTTGCGAGATCTCCTCGGGCAGCGGGCCCGAGTTGCCGATGCAGGTCGTGCAGCCGTAGCCGACCGTGTAGAAGCCGAGCTGCTCGAGGTAGGTGGTGAGACCGGCCTTCTCGTAGTAGTCGGTGACGACCTTCGACCCGGGCGCGAGGGTGGTCTTCACCCAGGGCTTCGCGGTGAGGCCCTTCTTCGCGGCGTTCCGGGCGAGGATGCCGGCGGCCATCATGACCGACGGGTTCGACGTGTTCGTGCACGAGGTGATCGCAGCGATCGCGACGGCACCGTGGTCGATCGTGAACGGGTCGGCCCCGTCCATCGCGACCTTCGTCGGCGCCGAGGCGGTCGACGGTGCGCTCGACACGTGCACGTGCTCGTGCAGCGCCGTGTCCTCGTTGGTGGAACCGGCGGCGATCGGGTCGGAGGCCGGGAACGTCTCCTCGACCGCGTCGTCGAGGTCGGTCTGCTCGGACGGCGTCGTGTAGTTGTTCAGGTCGAGCTCGAACTGGCTCTTCGCGTTCGTCAGCTCGATGCGGTCCTGCGGACGCTTCGGGCCCGAGATGGAGGGAACGACCGTGGAGAGGTCGAGCTCCATGTACTCGGAGTAGTTCGGCTCGACCGAGGCGTCGTGCCACAGGCCCTGGGCCTTGGAGTACGCCTCGACCAGGGCGATCTGTGCCTCGTCGCGACCGGTCAGCCGCAGGTAGTCCAGCGTGACGTCGTCGACCGGGAAGATCGCCGCCGTCGAACCGAACTCGGGCGACATGTTGCCGATCGTGGCGCGGTTGGCGAGCGGGACGGCACCGACGCCCTCGCCGTAGAACTCGACGAACTTGCCGACCACGCCGTGCTTGCGGAGCTCCTGCGTGATGGTGAGCACCACGTCGGTCGCGGTCACGCCGGCCGGGATCTCACCGGAGAGCTTGAAGCCGACGACCTTCGGGATGAGCATCGACACGGGCTGTCCGAGCATCGCGGCCTCGGCCTCGATGCCACCGACGCCCCAGCCGAGCACGCCGAGGCCGTTCACCATCGTGGTGTGCGAGTCGGTGCCGACCAGGGTGTCCGGGTACGCGTAGGTCTCGCCGTCGAAGTCACGCGTGTAGGTGACCTTCGCCAGGTACTCGATGTTCACCTGGTGGACGATGCCGGTGCCCGGCGGGACGACCTTGAAGTCCTCGAACGCGGTCTGGCCCCAGCGGAGGAACTGGTAGCGCTCACCGTTCCGCTCGTACTCCAGGTCCGTGTTGCGCTGCAGGGCGTCCGTGCTGCCGAACAGGTCGGCGATGACGGAGTGGTCGATGACCATCTCGGCCGGGGACAGCGGGTTGATCTTGTTCGGGTCGCCGCCGATTTCCGCCATGGCCTCGCGCATGGTGGCGAGGTCGACGATGCACGGCACACCCGTGAAGTCCTGCATGACGACGCGTGCCGGCGAGAACTGGATCTCGGTGTCGGGTTCCGCGTCGGGCCGCCAGGAGCCGAGCGCCCGGATCTGTCCCTCGGTGACGTTCTTGCCGTCCTCGGTGCGGAGGAGGTTCTCGAGCAGCACCTTCAGGCTGTAGGGCAACTTCTCGTGCCCGGGAACCGAGTCGATCCGGTGGATCGCGTAGTCGACACCCCCAACCGACAGTGTGTCCTTCGAGCCGAAGCTATTGACTGCAGCCACCGTGCCGCCTCCCTACTGATCGGTTTGCCCTCATCCTCGCGGGCCGTGGACCGTCCCACCAGCAAGGCAAACCTAATCCCGAGGACGCGTGCGCGCCCTGCGAGAACTATCTTGATGTCGAGAGAACTCTACACCGGGGTGACGTCGTCGCGTCGGACGAACACGGTGCGGACCAGCAGCCAGGTCACCCAGAGCACCGCCGCGTACAGCGGCACGCCGAGGATGAGCTTCAGCCCGGCGAGCAGTTCGACCTGCGCCGTCAGGTACAGCGGGACCTCCACCGCGAGCCGGACCGCGAACAGCCCGACCCAGATCCAGGTGGCGACCGTCAGCACGCGGCGCTTGACGGGGTCGGCGCGCCAGTCGACGTGCGAGCCGTCCTCGTTCGCGGGCAGCAGGAACCCGACGACGAGCCCGATGAGCGGCCAGCGGATCGCCAGCGTGATCAGCAGCCCGACGAGCCAGACCGCGTTGATGACGATCCCGGGGATGAAGTTGCTCTCCGCGCGGCCGGTGATGAGCGCCAGGCCGGCAGAGACGGCGACGCCGAGGATGCCCGCGAACGACATCGTCACCGACTGCCGCTGCAGCAGCCGGAGCACCACGAAGACCAGCCCGACGGCCACCGGGATCACGACGCTCGGCACGAGCTCCTTCGTGATCGCGTAGACGACCAGGAACGCGAACCCGGGCAACACCGACTCGGCGAGCCCGCGCACTCCGCCGACCGCGCCGAGCAGCGCCCGGCCGGACGGTGCCTCACCGGGTGCCACGCGGGCGATGCCCGCGTTCTGCACGGCGTCGCGGAACTGCGCGGAGAAGGACGGCGCCACCGACGGCTCGGCCGCCGGCGCCACCGATGACTCAGCAGCCGGTGCAGCGGGGTCGGAGCCAGCCGTCTCGGGTCGTGGGGTGTCGTCGTGGTCCGGCACCGTGCCTCCAGGCGGGGTTGGTCGTCAGTCGGTCAGATCGCGGTCTGCGTCGACTTGGGCATGTGCAGCGGGATGAGGTCGCGCGGCGGCATCGGCGTCGTGCCGCGCACGACGACGACGCTGCGGAACAGCTCCTCGATCTCGCTCGCGTCGTCGGGCTGCTCGGCGGCCTTGCCGGCGATCACGCCGCGCAGGAACCAGCGCGGGCCGTCGACGCCGACGAAGCGGGCCGGCCGGGACCCGGCGGTGCCACCGTCGCCGTCCACGGCGACCGGGACGGACGCGCGGAGCTCGGGGCCGAACGGACCGTCGACCTCGGTCACGACACCGCCCTGGCGCTCGATCTGCTCGGCGATCTGGGCGCGGATCTCGTGCCAGAGGCCGGTGGACCGGGGCGCAGCGAACGGCTGGACCTGCAGCGTGGACTCGTCGTAGTCGAGCCCGACCGCGACGACGCGCTGCGAGCCCTCCTCGACCTCGAGGCGCAGGTGCAGGCCCTCGCGCGGGAGCACCTTCACCCCGCCCAGGTCGACGTAGGGGCGGACCAGGTTCGCCTCGGTCTCGTCGTGGGGGCCGTTCTCGGCCCGGTCCTCCGGAGCGGACTTGTCCGTCGGGGCGACCGCGTCGACCTCGTCGAGGTCCGCGTCGGCATCCGTCGCGATGTCGACCTCGGGGGACGTGTCCGCGACCTCGATGTCGTCGGCGACGGCGTCCGCCACCTCGACCTCGTCCCGCTTGCGTCGGCCGAACTTCATGCGCGCGTTCCTTCCTGAGCGTCTGCGGCGGCACCGGTCACGGCGTCGCTCCGGTCACCGTAGCCCGACGAGCCGAACCCGCCCTGTCCGCGGACGCTGTCCGGCAGGTCGTCGACCCGGGTGTAGGTCACCCGCGGGACCGGCATCACGATCAACTGGGCGATGCGGTCGCCGACGTGCACCTCGTACGGTTCCGTCTGGTCGGTGTTGAGCAGGGCGACCTTGATCTCCCCGCGGTAGCCGGAGTCGACGGTGCCGGGGCTGTTCACGATCGTGATGCCGTGCTTCGCCGCCAGGCCGCTCCGCGGGACCACGAACGCGGCGTACCCCTCGGGCAGCGCGATGCGCAGCCCCGTGGCGGCCAGGTGTCGCTCCCCCGGCTGCAGCACGAAGGCCTCGGTGGAGACGAGATCGGCACCCGCGTCGCCGGGGTGGGCGTGGCCGGGAGCGTGCTCCCCGGTCCAGAGGACGTCGACTGGTTCGGTCACGTGACGAGGGTAGTGCAGCCGTGACCGTTCCGTGACCTCGCTCGCTCGTGATCGAATGGACCCGTGACCCTGTACCGCGAACGACTCTGGGCCCCGCCCGCCCTCTACCTGGCGACGGCGCTCGTCATCCCCGCCACCCTGCTCGTCTTCCTCCCCATCAGCGTCCTGGCCGGCGTCCTCGTGGCGATCGGGATGGAGCTCGGGGTCCTCGTCCTCCTGTGGGCACTCGCACCCACCATCGAGGTCACCGACACCGAGTTCCGCGCGGGCAAGGCACACCTCCCCCGCACGCTCGTCGGCACGACCGAGGCGTTCGAGGGCGCAGCGGCCACCGAGCAGCGCGGGCCGGCACTCGACGCCCGCGCCTGGACCCTCTTCCGCGGCTACGTCCGCGGGGTCGTCAAGGTCGAGGTGCGCGACGACGCGGACCCGACGCCCTACTGGCTGGTCAGCGTCCGGCACCCGGGCAAGGTCGTCGAGGCGCTGCGGTCCTGACGGACCACGGTCCACGGGCCACGGCCTGGAGGCGCGGCTCGGCCCCGCCTCGCAGCACACGACGAAGGCCCCGCATCCCTGGAGGATGCGGGGCCTTCGCTGATCGTTGCGTCGAGAGCGACGCGGCTGTGCTCGCTAGAGCGAAGCGCACTCCGCGCAGACCGGTCCGAGCTTCGACTCGTGGTCGAGCTGGGAGCGGTGCTTCACGAGGAAGCACTCGACGCAGGTGAACTCATCGACCTGCGGGGGCAGCACCACGACGTCGAGGTCGACGTCGCTGAGGTCCTGCCCGGCGAGTTCGAAGCTGCCGGGGTTGTCGGAATCATCGTCGACGACCCCCGACATCTTGTCGGGAACGCGCTCCTTGAGGGCCTCGATCGACTCTGAGTCAGAGTTGTCGTCGGTCTTCCGGGGGGCGTCGTAATCGGTGGCCATGCCCATCCATTTCTCGTATCGAGAGGTCGTCGCCGGGTGATCGGCGGCGACAGTTTGCACCACGCCCCGCCAGAGCGCAAACCGAGTGCTGCGGCGGGTCGTGCTGGCTGTGCAACCCATGACCGGAACCGGACATTCCCGACACCCGTTGCCGGAGCGCCGCGCGCCCGGGATCGGCCGTGCGGATGTCCGCGGCACGCCCGTGCGCCTCCCCGGAAACCGCCCGTCGTCCCTGCATACTCACGGGGTACGACAGCAGGACCGTACGCGACGCTGGGAAGGCGGAACCATGCAAGACGTGAGAGTCATCGGAGTCGAGTCCGGCGCACTCCTCCTGGCGACCGACGGCGGCACCGAGTTCCGGTTGCCCGTCACGTCGTCGCTGGCAGGCCAGGTGCGCCAGGCGAACCCCGACGTCGGTCCGCAGAAGCGGGTCTCCCCCAAGGACGTCCAGGCGCGCATCCGTGGTGGCGCCGACGCCGCCGACGTGGCCGCCGCGCTCGACGTCGACGTCGAGTACGTCCGCCGCTTCGAGGGCCCGGTCCTCGCCGAGCGTGCCTTCATCCTCGACGCCTCGCACCGTGTGCCGGTCGCCCCGGTCGACAACGAGGCCCCCGACACCTTCGGCCCCGCGATCACCGCGAAGCTCGAGGCCGGCGAGGCCACCGCGATCACCTGGGGCTCCTGGAAGCACCCGGAGAGCGGCTGGCAGGTCCGCGTCCGCTACACCGCCGGCGAGGTCGAGCACGACGCCCAGTGGCACTTCGACCCCAAGACCTCGACCCTCGTGCCGGACAACGGTGATGCGCACCGGCTGTCGCACACCGACGACGAGGGCATCGCCCCGCGCCTGCGTGCGGTCGAGTTCGAGCAGCAGGACGACGACGGCACCCGCTTCGACTCGGGCGCCTTCCGCGTCGACGAGCCGGAGCAGCCGGCCGCCGAGCCCGAGCCGTCCCAGCACGCGCCGCTCCGTGCGCCGCTGCCCCGCATCGGCCAGGCCGCCGTGGAAGAGCGCGCTCCCGGCAACGAGACCGCCGACCTGCTCGAGGCGCTCCGCCGTCGCCGCGGTGAGCGCGAAGCAGCGTCCTTCGGCGAGCAGCGCGACGAGCCCGCACGCGGGACCTCCATCAGCGTCGTCGACATCCCGCTGCAGGGCTTCGAGGACGGCGGCGCGCACGACACCGCACCGCAGTCGACCGATGCCCGTCCGGCCTCGGCGCCCGAGCCCGAGAGCCGTGGCGAACGCAAGAAGCGCAACCGCCGCTCGATGCCGAGCTGGGACGAGATCGTCTTCGGCACCCGCCCGGACGACGACCCCGCCTGATCCGCACGTCGCCCGTCGGCGCTGGCGCCCTCAGTGGGCGAACGCGCCGGCGAGCCGGAGCGGCACGATCGTCTCTTCGTCGGTCATCGCCCCGTGCTGGCCGATCATGCGCTTCGGCGTCTCGTCCTCGCGCAGGGCACGGTCGTCGTTGAACGCCCACGAGCCGCGCGCCACGACGAGCACGTCGCCGATGCGCGGTACCACCTGGTCGGACACCTGCCCGAACCACCCGGCCTCGATCGCCTCGGCACGGCTGGCGACGGACGCCTTCTTGCCGTAGCGCGCCCGGAACGCACCGACCAGGGCTCGGACGTCGGTACCGGGTGCGACGGTGAGCTGCCGGCAGCGCGGGTCACCCGCGACGCCGACGACGTCGGTGAGCAGCAGCGGGTCGATGGCGATGTTCGCGTGGTCCGGCACGTCGAGCACACCGTGGTCCGCCGTCACCAGGACCCCCACGTCGTCCGCGGTCCGCGCATCGAGGCGGGCGAGTTCCCCGTCGAGCAGCTCGAGGGCGGCCGTCCACCGGTCGGACTGCCAGCCGTACTTGTGCCCGATCGAGTCGAGCTCCGGCACGTACAGGTAGACGAGCGAGCGGCCGGTGGCGGTCTCGGCCAGTGCGGCGTCGACACGCTGCGGGATGGTGTCCGCCGACACGTACCGGGCGCCGCCGAGCACGTTCGCGGTCATCCCGGACGAGCGGTACCGGTCCGGCCCGACGACGACGGGGTCGAGTCCGAGCTCCGCGGCCCGGGTGAACAGGGTCTGCGTCAGGAACCAGTCGGCGGGCACCTCGGTGTCCCAGCCGCCGAGCAGGTTCATCACGGCACCGGTGTCCGGGTTCCAGCCGCTGTACCCGACGACGCCGTGGGTGCCGGGCGAGCGGCCCGTGGTCAGGGTGCTCAGCGCCGCCGCGGTCGTCGTCGGGAATCCGCTCCGGAGCTTCTTCGCGGTGCCGGTGCCCTTCGCGCCGGTCAACCAGCGGGCGTGCCCGGCGCGCGCCGCCAGCGCGGCGGAACCGAGGCCGTCGACCAGCACGACGATCGCCGAGCGGGCGGGGCGGAGGGTGATCCGGGCCTCCAGGCCGTCGTTCCGCAACCACGCGTCGTCCGCAGCGCCGAGCGCCACGAGGCAACTCGGGAAGACGTCGGCGAGGTTCGCGACGGCGTCGGGGGCCGTCGGTACGCTTGTTCCCATCCCACGAGTCTCCCAGACGACTCCGGTTCTCCAGAAAGGTGCCATGGCACGCACGGACGTAGTCGGCCTGCCCGACGGTGAGCGCATCGAGGACGTCGACGTCTCCGAGGAGATGCAGGGCTCCTTCCTCGAGTACGCGTACTCCGTCATCTACTCGCGGGCACTGCCCGACGCCCGCGACGGCCTGAAGCCGGTGCAGCGTCGCATCCTGTACCAGATGGCCGAGATGGGGCTGCGGCCCGACCGCGGACACGTCAAGAGCGCTCGCGTCACCGGCGAGGTGATGGGCAAGCTGCATCCCCACGGCGACGGCGCGATCTACGACGCGCTGGTCCGCATGGCCCAACCGTTCACGATGCGCGTGCCGCTCGTCGACGGCCACGGCAACTTCGGCTCGCTCGACGACGGCCCCGCTGCCGCCCGGTACACCGAGGCGCGGCTCGCCGAACCGTCGATGGCGATGACCGAGGGTCTGGGCGAGGACGTCGTCGACTTCGTCCCGAACTACGACAACCAGATCATGCAGCCGGGCGTGCTGCCGGCGGCGTTCCCGAACCTGCTCGTCAACGGCGCCTCCGGCATCGCGGTCGGCATGGCGACCAACATGGCGCCGCACAACCTGGGCGAAGTGGTCGAGGCCGCGAAGCACCTGCTCATGAACCCGCAGGCCAGCCTCGAAGAGCTCATGGAGTTCGTGCCCGGCCCCGACCTGCCGTCCGGCGGCACCATCGTCGGGCTCTCCGGGGTCCGCGACGCCTACGCCACCGGCCGTGGTTCGTTCCGCACCCGCGCCAAGGTGAGCGTCGAGAACCTCACCCCGCGCAAGGTCGGGCTCGTCGTCACCGAGCTGCCGTACCTGGTCGGCCCCGAACGCGTCATCGAGAAGATCAAGGACGGCGTCCAGTCCAAGAAGCTCGTCGGCATCTCGGACGTCAACGACCTGACCGACCGCAACCACGGGCTCCGGCTCGTCATCGGCATCAAGAGCGGCTTCAACCCCACCGCCGTGCTCGAGCAGCTCTACAAGCACACCCCGCTCGAGGACGGCTTCGGCATCAACAACGTCGCCCTGGTCGGCGGGTCGCCGCGGACCCTCGGTCTCCGTGAGCTGCTCGACGTCTACGTGCAGCACCGGCTCGACGTCGTCACGCGCCGGTCGCAGTACCGGCTGGCACGTCGCAAGGAACGGCTGCACCTGGTCGAGGGCCTGCTCATCGCGATCCTCGACATCGACGAGGTCATCCAGGTCATCCGCACCTCCGACGACTCCGAGGCGGCGCGCAACCGCCTGCGCGACGTCTTCGACCTGTCCGAGGTGCAGGCCGAGTACATCCTCGAGCTGCGCCTGCGCCGCCTGACGAAGTTCTCGCGGATGGAGCTCGAGGCCGAGCGCGACCAGCTGCTCGCCGACATCGCCGCCCTCGAAGAACTCCTGGCGTCCGACGAACGGCTCCGCGCGCAGGTCGCCCTCGAGCTGACCGAGGTCTCCGACAAGTTCGCGACCCCGCGGCGCACGCTGCTCACCGAGGCCGACGCCCCGGTGAAGGGCGGTCGGAAGGCCGCGGTCGACCCGGAGTCGCTGCAGATCGCCGACTCGCCCTGCCGCGTGCTGCTCTCGACAACCGGACGGCTCATCCGCGTCGACATCCCGACGTCGGAGCTCGGCATCGTCCGCGTGCCGAAGCGCTCGAAGCACGACGCCGTCCGCTCTGCCGTGGTGAGCACGGTGCGGGGACAGATCGGCGCGATCACCTCGACCGGGCGGGTCCTCCGGCTCTCCCCCGTCGACGTCCCCGCCGTACCGCCCGCTGCGGTCCGGCTCGACGCCGGCGTCCGGGTCACCGACTTCCTGGCGCTCACCAAGGGCGAGACGGTCGTGGCGATCGTCGACTTGTCCGGCGCGTCGTCCGACTCGCTGGCGATCGGCACCGCACACGGCGTGGTGAAGCGCGTCGTGGCGGGTGCGTGGCCGGACAAGCCCGAGTTCGTCGCCATCGGCCTGAAGCCCGGTGACCAGGTGGTCGGCGCTGCCCAGGCCCCGGAGTCCGACGACCTCGTGTTCATCAGCTCGAACGCGCAGCTGCTGCGGTTCCCGGCGTCGGTCGTCCGGGCGCAGGGGCTGCCCGCCGGTGGTGTGGCCGGCATGGCCCTCGCCGACGGCGCCTCGGTGATCTGGTTCGGCTCGGTCGCACGCTCCGACGACGCCGTGGTCGCCACGGTGTCCACCACCTCGACCGCACTGCCCGGCACCGACGCCGGTCGCGCCAAGGTCTCCGCCCTGTCGGAGTTCCCGGCGAAGGGCCGTGCCACCCAGGGTGTCCGGGCACACGCGTTCCTGAAGGGCGAGGACGGGCTCACCGTGGGCTGGGTGGGCATCGCGCCGCCGCACGCCGTCGGCACGGACGGCGCCGCGCGGACCCTGCCCGACTGGCTGTCGAAGCGTGACGGGTCGGGCGCACCGCTCGAGGCGGTCATCGGCTCGATCGGTGGCAGCGCTGCGACACTCGACGGCACCGCCGGCGAGGCGTAGGCGCGCGCTCGTTTCGCGCCTGGCGACACCTCACGCTCTGCGGACGCCGTGAGGTGTCGCCCAGCGCGTGAGAACGCAGGGCGCACTTCCGCAGGATGGACCGCGCGCGTCGGCCGAGCGGTGTCGCTTTCGCGACGCGCTACGCGTCGATGCGGTCGCGGTCCAGGCCCTCGCCGGCCAGGATGAACTCCTTGCGCGGCGCGACGTCGTTGCCCATGAGCAGCTCGAACACCTTCGCGGCCCCTTCGGCATGGGTCACGTTCACCCGGCGCAGCGTGCGGTGCGCGCGGTCCATCGTGGTCTCCGCCAGCTGGTCGGCGTCCATCTCACCGAGGCCCTTGTACCGCTGGATCGGCTCCTGGTACTTCTTGCCCGTCTTCTCGAGCTTCTTCAGCACCGTCTGCAGCTCCTGTTCGGAGTACGTGTAGAGCGTGTCGTTCGGCTTGCCGCGGTTCACCACGACGACCCGGTGCAGCGGCGGCACGGCGGCGAAGACCCGGCCCTGCTCGATCATCGGCCGCATGTACCGGAAGAACAGCGTCAGCAGCAGCGTGCGGATGTGGGCGCCGTCGACGTCGGCGTCCGACATGATGATGATCTTGCCGTAGCGGGCCTGGTCGATGTCGAACGTGCGGCCCGAACCGGCGCCGATGACCTGGATGATCGACGCGCACTCGACGTTCGAGAGCATGTCCGACACGGACGCCTTCTGCACGTTGAGGATCTTGCCGCGGATCGGCAGCAGCGCCTGGTACTCGCTGTTGCGGGCGAGCTTCGCGGTACCCAGGGCCGAGTCGCCCTCGACGATGAAGAGCTCCGTGCCCTCGGTCTCCTGCGAGCGGCAGTCGGCGAGCTTCGTCGGCAGCGACGAGTTCTCGAGCGCGTTCTTGCGGCGCTGCGTCTCCTTGTGTGCCCGCGCCGAGATGCGGGTCTTCATCTCGGACACGACCTTCTCGAGCAGGGCGGCCGACTGTGCCTTCTCGGTGCGCTGCGTCGAGGTGAGGATCTCGGTGATCCGCTTCGACACGACCTGGTCGACGATCTTCCGCACCGCCGGGGTGCCGAGGATCTCCTTCGTCTGCCCCTCGAACTGCGGCTCGGGCAACCGCACGGTCAGCACAGCGGTCATGCCGGCGAGCACGTCGTCCTTGTCGAGCTTGTCCTGCCCGACCTTGAGCTTGCGGGCGTTCGCCTCGACCTGGGCACGGACGGCCTTGACGACGCCCGACTCGAACCCGGCCTGGTGCGTGCCGCCCTTCGGCGTCGCGATGATGTTGACGAAGCTGCGGAACACGGTCTCGTAGCCGCTGCCCCAGCGGAGCGCCAGGTCGACCTCGCACTCGCGCTCGACCGAGGTGGAGACCATGTGGCCCTTGTCGTCGAGCATCGGCACGGTCTCGGTGAAGGTGCCGGTCCCCTGCACGCGCCAGACGTCGGTGAGGGGGCTGTCGACGGCGAGGTGCTCGACGAATTCGCCGATGCCGCCCTCGTACCGGAAGCGCTCCACCACCGGCCCGGCGGCCACGGTGGTGCCCGTCGCCTCGGCCCGGGCAGCAGCGGCGTCGATCGAGGCCGCGCGCTCGTCGGTGATGGTGATGCCGAGCCCGGGCACGAGGAACGCGGTCTGCCGTGCCCGCGTGACCAGGTCGTCGGTGCTGAACCGGGCGTCGGCGGTGAAGATCTGGCGGTCCGCCCAGTACCGGATCCGGGAGCCGGTGACGCCCTTCTTGACCTTGCCCACCACACGCAGTTCGCTGCCCGAGGTGAAGGGCGCGAACGGGGCGTCCGGGCCGATGCCCTTGCTGTCGTCGAAGATGCCGGGCTCGCCGCGGTGGAACGACATGGCGTAGGTCTTGCCGCCCCGGTCGACCTCGACGTCGAGGCGCTCCGACAGCGCGTTCACGACCGAGGCGCCGACACCGTGCAACCCGCCCGAGGCCGCGTACGACCCCGAGCCGAACTTGCCGCCGGCGTGCAGCTTGGTGAACACGACCTCGACCCCGGTCAGGCCGGTCTTCGGTTCGACGTCGACGGGGATACCGCGGGCGGTGTCCCGGACCTCGACCGAGCCGTCGGCGTGCAGCACGACACCGATCTCGTCACCGTGCCCCGCGAGGGCTTCGTCGACCGAGTTGTCGATGATCTCCCACAGGCAGTGCATGAGGCCCCGGGAGTCCGTCGAGCCGATGTACATGCCCGGCCGCTTCCGGACCGCCTCGAGCCCTTCGAGGACGGAGAGATGGCGTGCGGAGTAGTCGGAGCTCACCGTCGGAGTTTACCGAGCGGCACCGACAGCACCGTGTGGACACTCGCACTGGGGCCAAGCGATCCGCGCTGAGCGAAACAGGCCCCGACAATGCGTCGCTCTCAGGCATCACGTGTTGAAATGGTGCAACCACCCGGCACCACCTGCGATCCGTGAGGAGCACAGCAATGACCCAGACCGTGCAGGACCCCTCCATCGACGAAGTCAGCAACCACCAGCTGACCGCCGCCGACCGTTGCGACAGCTGCGGGGCGCAGGCCTACATCCGAGCCACCATGTCGAGCGGCGAGCTCTACTTCTGCGCCCACCACGGCGCCGAGTTCAAGGACAAGCTCGCGGCGACCGCCATCGAGTGGCACGACGAGAGCAGCCGACTCTACGAGTCGAAGTAGTCGCGACCGACAGACAGACAGGAGGCGCGGTGCCAGCTGGCACCGCGCCTCCTGTCTGTCTGCAGCCCGGTTCAGAACGCGCGGAGACGACGAAGGCCGGGCCCCGTCGGGACCCGGCCTTCTGCTTCGTGCGTCAGGCGATGCGCTTGAACGCCTTGTCGACGTAGCGGTCGACCGTCGCGCGCGCTTCGCGTGCGTAGCGGTCGATCGTCGCCGTCTGCTCGGCGTCCGGCGCGTAGTCGCGGCCCAGCCGTGCGGCGGCCGCGGCGAGGACACCGTCGGTCAGCTGCGGGTTGAGCGGCAGGACCGGACCCTGCGTGTGCGTGCCGAAGGAGTTCCCGACGATCGCGCCCTCGACCGGGGTGCCGGCCTGGTTGCCGCCTCCGGAGATGACGTCGGCGAAGGGGGTGACCCCGGCTGCGAGCTCGATGCGGGTGGCGTGGTCCTCGAAGCCGGCGAGACGCTCCGGTGCTCCCGGGAGCAGCGGGTACCGGGTCTCGAGGACGAAGTAGTTCACGCGACGTTCGGCACCACGGACGGCCCGGGCGTCGAACACGCCGAAGCCCGCGACCGGCGCACCCTCGGTCGGCACGACCTCGTTCGTCGCGAGGTCGAACCCACCGCCGACCGCGAGCACCGGCACACCATCGGTCGCGAACGCGCGGAGAGCGCCACCGATGCGTGTGACGTCGTCGCCCAGGGAACGCATCGCGCTGAGCGGACCGTTGCCGATGACGACGACGTCCGCCGTGGTCGGCAGGTCGTCACCGGGCACGTACTCGAGGACCTGGGTCTCGATGTCCGCGGCGGCCGCACGGTGGACCAGCGCCGCGACGTTGCCACGGTCGCCCGAGACGCCCATCTGCCGGGGGTAGACGTGCAGGATCGTCAGCCGATCGGCCGTCATGCGGTCTTCTCCATGTCCGGGTGGCCGAGGGCCTTGCGGGCGATCATCATGATCTCGTAGTTGACGATGAAGTTCTTCGTCCCACGGGTCGTCGAGCCGAGCTGCTCCATGTGCTTGATGGCCGCTTCGACGTCGGGCTCGACCCGGCCGATGCGGACACCGGCGTGCTCGAGCGCGATCGCGATCTGCCACGCCTTGTCACCGGACACGACGTCCACGTGGTCGAGCTTCGAGAAGTCGATGTCGTAGATCCAGGAGATGTCGGGCGTACCCTCGTCGATCGCCATGAGGACCTGCTCGGGCTGGTCCGGCAGGGCGTCGAGGTTGAGCTGCAGGCTCGCGGCGTTCTTGAACATCGTGAACTCGGCGGACTCGCCCGCGATGGGCAGTCGCTCACCGCGGCCGTACGCGGGCTTCATCGTGCCGAAGGCCTTGGTCACGGCATCGGCGCGGAACTGCGCGCCGAGGGCCGCACTCGCCGTCGCGGTGGCTGCAGCGGCGTCGACCGCGTAGTGCAGGCCGCGGGCGGGCAGCCGGACCGGGATCTCGGCGCCGTCGAAACGGATCGTCGCGCCGTCGCCCGTGTGGGCCACGACCTCGGCGTCGGCGGTGTGCTGGGCACGGTCACCGGCGTCGAACGAGTCGGCGTTCTGCAGGCCGTTCGGCGCTGCGGCGATGACCTCGTCGCTCGCACCGAACCGCAGGACACGCTGCCCGGGGGTACCGGAGTAGCCGTCGAGGAACTGGTCGTCGTGGTTGGTGATGACGTTCGCCGTCGACAGTGCGGCGGTGTCGAGCATCATCGTCGCCACGCGCTCGGTCTCGAAGAACCGGTACAGCTGGTCGACCTGCACGTTGAGCATCGTCACCGTCGAGGGCGACAGGATGCCGGCGAGCTCGACCGCGAAGGCCTCGTCGACCTCGAGGATGCCGATGTCCGCCTTCAGGCGACCGGTCAGCGAGACCTCGGACAGCAGGGCCGACGCGATGCCCTGCGGCAGGTTCGCGCCGGACGGGTTCGTGAAGACCCGCAGCCCGTGGGCCCGCACGATGTCGGAGATCATGTGCGTGGTCGTCGACTTGCCGTTCGAGCCGAGCACGAAGACGACGCCGTTCGGGAACTGCTTCGTCACGTGCTGCAGGAAGTCCGGCACGAGCTTCAGGACGATGAACCCCGGGTAGGCGGACCCGCCGCCCCGCGCACGAGCGAGGGCACGGAGGATCCGCCCGATCAGGATCGGGATGAAGAAGCGCATGCCGGCTTACTCGAGGTAGTCGCGCAGCGACTGCGACCGCGACGGGTGGCGGAGCTTCGCCATCGTCTTGGACTCGATCTGACGGATGCGCTCACGCGTCACGCCGAACGTGTCACCGATCTGGTCGAGGGTCTTCGGCTGGCCGTCACCGAGGCCGAAGCGCATGCGGATCACGCCCGCCTCGCGCTCGGACAGGGAGTCGAGCAGGCTCTCGAGCTGCTTCTGCAGCATCGTGAAGCCCACCGCGTCGGCCGGCACGACCGCCTCGGTGTCCTCGATGAGGTCACCGAACTCCGAGTCGCCGTCCTCGCCCAGGGGCGTGTGCAGCGAGATCGGCTCGCGGCCGTACTTCTGGACCTCGACGACCTTCTCCGGGGTCATGTCGAGCTCGCGGGCGAGCTCTTCCGGAGTGGGTTCGCGACCGAGGTCCTGCAGCATCTGCCGCTGGACGCGGGCGAGCTTGTTGATGACCTCGACCATGTGCACCGGGATGCGGATGGTGCGGGCCTGGTCGGCCATGGCGCGGGTGATGGCCTGACGGATCCACCACGTCGCGTAGGTCGAGAACTTGAAGCCCTTGGTGTAGTCGAACTTCTCGACCGCACGGATCAGGCCCAGGTTGCCCTCCTGGATGAGGTCCAGGAACTGCATGCCACGACCGGTGTAGCGCTTCGCGAGCGAGACGACCAGGCGGAGGTTCGCACCGAGCAGGTGCGACTTCGCACGCTGACCGTCACGGGCGACCCAGCGCAGTTCACGCTCGGCGGGCTTCGAGAGCCCCGTCGCGTGCTGCAGCTTGTCCTCGGCGAACAGGCCGGCCTCGATGCGCATCGCGAGCTCGACCTCCTGCTCGGCGTTGAGCAGGGCGACCTTGCCGATCTGCTTCAGGTAGTCCTTCACCGGGTCGGCGGTGGCACCCGTGATGGTCGTCGAGTAGACCGGCGCCTCGTCGTCGTCGGTCTGCGAGATGACGAGCGCACCGGCGGCGACCGCGGCAGCGGCGTCCGGCTTGGCCGTCTTGTCGTCGGTGTCGTCGGCCTCGTCGGTCGGCTCCTCGACGGGCTCGTCGGAGGCGATCGCCTCGTCGACGGCGTCGGTCTTCTTCGCCTTGGGTGCCGCCTTCTTGGCGGGCGCCTTCTTGGCGGGGGCCTTCGTGGCGCGCTTCTTCGGCGCTGCGGTGCCCTCGGTGTCCGTGGCGTCCTCTGCCACAGCGCCCTCGGGCTCGGTGTCCTTCGTGGGATCGATCGTCGTGCTCCGGGCAGCCATGCGATCACCTCTCTCGTCGTGCCACGTTCGTGGGGTCGTGGCCTCCCTCGCCGCCCAGGTCCCGCGCCGCAGTCCCCCGCGTCGTACGAGTCCTACCGTTCCGGGCAGCACTAGGACCCATGTCAAGTCCCCCGAGTTCACCGGCGCTCCGAAGTGCTCCGACAGACAGGGGTCCCGAACGGGTCCGTGATCATTATTGCACGTGCCGCTTCTGCAGGCGTGCAACGAGTGCAACCCAGAGTGGCCCGACGCGTATTCCCTCTTCCGAGTGCAGCACGCGGCGGGTCCGACGGCGGGCGTGCAGGAGCATCCCGACGCCGAAACCGACCACGACGTACTGCACGGTGAGGGCGATCCGGAAGTTCTCCCAGGCGAACACCTCGGTGCCCGAAGCCCGCGCAGCGACGTCGAGGACGACGCCGATCAGGTACATCATCACGAAGGCCGCCAGGAAGCCGCCGACGTTCACGACACCGTTCGCCGAGCCGAGCGATCCGACCGGGTTGAAGGTCCGGGCGAAGTCGAAGCCGATCAGGGAACCGGGCCCACCGATCCCCATCGCGACGACGAGCAGCACGAGCAACCACGTCGGCGGGTGCCCGGGCCAGAGCAGGATCGCCGTCCAGAGCACCGCGAGCAGGACGACCACGCCGAGCACCAGGTTCGACCGGCGCATCGGGAACCGCGCGCAGAGCACGCCGAGCACCGGGCCGGCGACGAACCCGACGACCACGATGATCGTGAGGAACCCCGCCGCCTCACCCGGGGAGTACCCGAGCCCCCGGAGCATCGGCACGCCCCACAGCAGCGAGAACACCGTGCCCGAGGACTGCGTGACGTAGTGCGACCAGAACCCGAGCTGCGTGCCCGGGCGCCGGAGCGCGTGCCCGAAGGTGCTGAACGCGGCACCCCACGAGTGCGGCAGCGGGATCGTGTCCGTCCGCACCGGCACGGGACCGTTCCGCACGAAGACCGCGGCGAGCACCAGGCCGACCGCGCTGGCCGCGGCCGCGACGCCGAACGCCGGGGTCCAGCCCACCGTGTGCAGGAGCACGGCGAACGGGAACGCCGACAGGATCTGGCCGATCTGCCCGAGGTTGCCCGTCCACTGCGAGATCTGCGGCAGGATCCGGCCGCTGAACCACATCGGAACCAGGCGGATCACCGAGATGAAGGTCATGGCGTCACCGGCACCGACGAGCACCCGCCCCGCGATGGCCGGCCCGATCGACGGGGACACCGCGACGATCGCCTGTCCGACGACCAGCAGCGCGGCGCCGAGGAGCACCAGCCGGCGGGGGCCCACGCGGTCGAGGGCGATCCCCACCGGGATCTGCAGCCCCGCGTAGACGGCGATCTGCACGACGGCGAGAGTCGAGAGGACGGCGGCGGAGACGGCGAACCGGTCCTGCGCATCGACGCCGGACACCCCGAGCGAGGACCGCTGCACCACGGCGAGGACGTACGCGAGGACCGCGACGCCCCAGATCAGGAAGGCACGACGGGAGTTCACCGGTCCAGGCTACCGACGCGTCCCCGCGTCGATGCGCGACGAGCGTCGTCGAGGTGCGTCACGTCGTGCGGGCGGCCGGAGGACGGCCTGGAGGCGCGGTGCGGGGCCGCCACGGGCCTCCAGGCCGCCCTGTGGGGACGTCCGGATCCCGCGACGGTCAGTCGGTCGCGTCGCCCTGGGTGCGCCGGTCGGCGAGGAAGCGTTCGAGCTCGGCCGCGATGGCGTCGGCGGTCGGCACCTCGCCGTCGACGCCGGTGAGCGGCGACGCGACGGGGTTGCCCTCCATGTACGTGTCGTGCCGCTCCTCGAGCACGGAGACCAGGCGCTGCAGCTCGGGGTTGCCGGCCACCTGCTCCTCGACGCGGGTGAGGAACTCGCGGCCCGACTCGCGCAGGGCGTCGGTCGGGAAGATGAGCCCGGTCGCGGCGGCGATGCCGGACAGGGCTGCGACGGCGGCGTCGGGGAACTCGGTGTCGGACAGGTAGTGCGGCACGAGCAGCACGAGCCCGGTGACCTGGGCACCCGTCTCGGCGAGGCGGTGCTCGACCAGGTGCAGGACGTTCGCCGGCGCCTGGGTCTCGGGCTTCCAGACGCTCATCTGCTCGACGAGGTCGGCCCGGGTGCCGGAGACGGTCAGGCTGATCGGACGGGTGTGCGGGACCGGCATCGGGATGGACTGCACCCACGTGGTGTCGGCGACGTGCAGGTCGGCGGCGAGCCCGGTGACGGCGCGGACGAAGCGGTTCCACTGGAAGTCCGGCTCGTAGCCCGACAGGAACAGGAACGGCTGGCCGATCTCGTCGCGCACCAGGTGCAGCGCCAGACGGGGCGGCTCGACGGCGCTGATGTGGTCGTGCTCGAAGGTGATGACGGGGCGACGGGCCCGCCAGTCGAGCAACACGTCCGGGTCGAACTCGGCGACGAGCTCGGTGTCGAGGTCCTCGAGGATCGAGTTCGTCACCTGCGCGACGGCCGATCCGGCATCGGCGAAGCCGGTCAGCCCGGCGATCAGGTGCAACCCTGCTGGCACGGTCGGGGCGTCCGCGTCGAACGTGTAGAGCTCCTCGGGGTGGTTCACCGTCCCCATGCTAGGCGGGGCCTCCGACGTCCCCGGTGCGAGACGACCACGCCGACAGCGAACAGGCCGTCGGTAGGGTTGGAGCATGGTCCGACCGACGCTCTCCACCACCAGTTCACCCCCCGAGACCACCACCGCCGACGTGCTCGTCGTCGGGGTCCGTCCGGGCTCGTCCGGCGAGGCCGACAGCGCCGCTGTGCTCGCCCCCACCGCCCTCGGCACGCTCGACGCCCTCGCCGGCCTCGACCTCGCCGCGATCGGGGTCACCGGCGCGAAGGACCAGCTCGTCCGCCTGCCCGCCACCGGCGTCGGTGCGAAGTCGGTCGCGCTGATCGGGCTCGGCTCCGCCACGGGTGCCGCGGCGATCCGCGCTGCGGCCGGCAGCGCCGTGCGACAGCTCCCCCGCGTCGACTCGATCACGCTCGCCCTGCCCACCGACTCGGCCGAGCTCGTCGACGCCGCCCTCGAGGGCGCGGCGCTCGGCGCGTACGCCTTCACCCGGCACAAGGGCACCGGCACCAAGGCCCCGGCCCGCGGTGACCAGCGCATCGAGGTCGTCGCCCCGGCCGACGTCGCAGCCGACGCCGCCGTGCGCCCCGCGATCGTCGCCGACGCCGCGTCGCTCGTGCGTGACCTCGTGAACACCGCAGCCGGCGACCTCGGGCCGCAGGACGTCGCCGACGTCGCGACCGGGTTCGCCTCGGACCTGCCGCTCACCGTCGAGGTCCTCGACGAGCAGGCGCTCGAGGAGCAGGGCTTCGGCGGCATCCTCGGTGTCGGCCGCGGTTCGGCGCGTCCCCCGCGCCTGGTCGTCGTCCGGTACGCGCCGGAGTCCGCCACGAAGCACCTCGCCCTCGTGGGCAAGGGCATCACCTTCGACTCGGGCGGCCTCTCGCTCAAGCCCGCGGCGTCGATGCTCGGCATGAAGACCGACATGACCGGTGCCGCCACGGTGCTCGCCGCGACCGTCGCCGCCGCCCGCCTGGGGCTGAACGTACGCGTGACCGCGTGGCTCGCCCTCGCCGAGAACATGCCCTCCGGCACCGCGACCCGCCCGGGCGACGTCCTGACGCTGAAGAACGGCACCACGGTCGAGGTCACGAACACCGACGCCGAGGGCCGCCTGGTGCTCGGCGACGGGATGGCCGCCGCGTCGCTCGAGGAGCCCGACGCGCTCGTCGACGTCGCCACGCTGACCGGCGCCCAGGTCGTCGCGCTCGGCGACCGCACCACCGGCCTGATGGGCAGCGACGACCTCGTCGCGAAGGTCCGTGCCGTCGCCGAGGGCGTCGCGGAGCCGATCTGGCCGATGCCGCTGCCCGAGGAGCTCGAGGCCCGGCTGTCCAGCGACGTCGCCGACATCGTCAACGCCACGGTCGGCAACCCGGCCGGCGGCATGCTGCTCGCGGGCAAGTTCCTCGAGCGCTTCGCCGGCGAGGGTGTCCCCTGGGCGCACCTCGACATCGCGGGTCCGTCGGAGAACAAGGGCGGCGGGTACGCCTGGTTGGGCAAGGGTGCGACGGGCGTAATGGTCCGGACGCTCATCGCTCTCGCAGAAGACCTCCAGTCCGAGTAGTAGGTTTGGTACCGGTGGGAACGGCGCACTGACGCGCCTCCCACCGGTACTGCACGGGACGGGACCGGAACCACGCGGTCCGACCGTCGGACGCCGCCCTCCGCGGTGTCCACGTAGGGCCCGATCGGCCCGACACGCACGAGGGAGTTGCACCAGGTGACGGAACAGACTTACGACGTCGTTGTCCTCGGTGGCGGGAGTGGTGGGTACGCCGCTGCGCTCCGGGCCGCCGAACTCGGCATGAGCGTCGCGCTCATCGAGGGCGACAAGCTCGGAGGGACGTGCCTGCACCGCGGCTGCATCCCGACGAAGGCACTGCTGCACGCGGCCGAGGTCGCCGACGCGACGCGCGACGCCGAGAAGTACGGCGTGGTCGCGGAGTTCGCCGGTGTCGACGTGCCCAAGGTCATCGACTACCAGCAGGGCATCATCAACTCCAAGTACAAGGGCCTGCAGGGCCTGATCAAGGCCCGCGGCATCACCGTGGTCGAGGGATGGGGTCGTCTGACCTCGCAGAACACCGTGCAGGTCGGCGACCAGACCGTCACCGGCAAGAACATCGTGCTCGCGACCGGCTCCTACTCGAAGTCCCTGCCGGGGCTCGAGATCGGCGGCCGCGTGATCACCTCCGAGACCGCGCTCCGCATGGACTACGTCCCGAACAAGGTCGTCATCCTGGGCGGCGGCGTCATCGGCGTCGAGTTCGCCAGCGTCTGGAAGTCCTTCGGGGCCGAGGTCACCATCGTCGAGGGCCTGCCACACCTGGTCCCCGCCGAGGACGAGTCGATGTCGAAGCAGCTCGAGCGCGCGTTCCGCAAGCGCGGCATCGAGTTCTCGCTCGGTGTCCGGTTCCAGGGCGTCGAGCAGCACGAGAACGGCGTCGTCGTCACGCTGGAGGACGGCAAGACCTTCGACGGTGACGTCCTGCTCGTCGCCGTCGGCCGTGGCCCGGTCACGCAGAACGTCGGCTACGACGAGGTCGGCGTGGCGATGGACCGCGGGTTCGTCACCACGAACGAGCGTCTCGCCACGAACATCCCCAACGTCTACGCCGTCGGCGACATCGTCCCCGGCCTGCAGCTCGCGCACCGCGGCTTCCAGCAGGGCATCTTCGTCGCCGAGGAGATCGCCGGCCTCAACCCGGTGGTCATCGAGGACAAGAACATCCCGAAGATCACCTACTCCGACCCCGAGGTCGCGTCGGTCGGGCTCTCGCAGGCCAAGGCCGAGGAGCAGTACGGCGCCGACAAGGTCGACTCGTACGAGTACAACCTGGCCGGCAACGGCAAGAGCCACATCATCGGGACCTCCGGCTCCGTCAAGGTCGTGCGCGTCGTGGACGGCCCCGTCGTCGGCGTCAGCATGATCGGTGCCCGCGTCGGCGAGCTCATCGGCGAAGCCCAGCTCGCCGTGAACTGGGAGGCCTACCCGGAGGACATCGCTCCCCTGGTGCACGGTCACCCGACCCAGAACGAAGCCCTCGGCGAGGCGTTCCTGCACCTCGCGGGCAAGCCGCTGCACGCGCTGTGACCGGCACCGGCCGCACTGTGACAATGACATCAACAACCACTGCAATCCCCCGCGAAGAGGAGTCCACCCGATGAGCGAATCCGTCAACCTCCCGGCGCTCGGCGAGAGCGTCACCGAGGGCACGGTGACCCGATGGCTGAAGAACGTCGGTGACCGGGTCGAGGTCGACGAGCCGCTGCTCGAGGTCTCGACCGACAAGGTCGACACCGAGATCCCGTCGCCGATCGCCGGCGTCGTCGAGGAGATCCTCGTTCCCGAGGACGAGACCGTCGAGGTCGGCACCGCCCTCGTGAAGATCGGTGACGGCTCCGGCTCGTCCGACGGCGGTTCGGACTCGTCCGACTCCGGCGCCGACGACGCGAACGCCGCCGCTGCCGACGCCGAGGAGCCCGAGGCCGCTCCGAGCACGGAGCAGGAGGCCGAGACCCCCGCGCCCGAGCCCACCGAGCCCGAGCCCGCTCCCGCCGGACAGACGCAGCCCGCCGCCCCGCAGGCACCGTCCGCCCCGCCCGCGGCAGCGCCGGTCCCGGCCGCCGCACCGGTCCCGCCGCCCGCAGCCGCTCCGCCGGCAGCCGTGCCGGCCCAGGCAGCTCCGGCTCCGGCGTCCGCGCCGAGCACCACGGCCGCCGCAGCGGTGCCGAACCCCACGCAGGACGGCGCAGCCTCCGGCTACGTCACCCCGCTGGTGCGCAAGCTCGCCAACGAGCAGGGTGTGGACCTGTCCACGGTCACCGGCTCCGGTGTCGGGGGGCGCATCCGCAAGGAGGACGTCCTCGCCGCCGCCGCGAAGGCCCCGGCCGCCTCGGCAGCAGCAGCACCCGCCGCCGCGTCCGGCCCGTTCGTCGCCGAGGTCTCGCCGCTGCGCGGAACCCGCGAGAAGATGACCCGCCTGCGCAAGGTCGTCGCCGAGCGTGCCGTGCAGTCGATGACCTCGACCGCACAGCTCACGAGCGTCGTCGAGGTCGACGTCACGAAGGTGGCGCAGTTCCGCGACGCCCACAAGGCGGAGTTCCTCGAGAAGACCGGCTCGAAGCTCTCCTTCATGCCCTTCTTCGCCCTCGCGGCGTCCGAGGCGCTGAAGGCCCACCCGAAGATCAACTCCACGGTCGAGGGTGACGAGATCGTCTACCCGGAGTCCGAGAACGTCTCCATCGCGGTGGACACCGAGCGCGGTCTGCTGACCCCGGTCATCAAGGACGCGGCCTCGCTGGACCTGGCGCAGTTCTCGAAGTCCATCGCGGACCTCGCCGAGCGCACCCGGAACAACCAGCTCAAGCCCGACGAGCTGGCCGGCGGCACGTTCACGCTGACCAACACCGGTTCGCGTGGCGCGCTGTTCGACACCCCCGTGGTGTTCCTGCCGCAGTCGGCGATCCTCGGCACCGGCATCGTCACGAAGCGTCCGGCGGTCGTGAAGGTCGACGGCCAGGAGGCCATCGCCATCCGCTCGTTCGTCTACCTGGCGCTGTCGTACGACCACCGGATCATCGACGGTGCGGATGCCTCGCGGTACCTCGTCGCGGTGAAGAACCGTCTCGAAGAGGGCAACTTCGCCCCGAACCTCGGGTACTGATCCCAGCGGCACGGCCGACGGCCCCGGTTCCCCTCGTGGGAGCCGGGGCCGTTCCCCGTTCACGGGCGGGTTCGGCGTCACCCGCCGCCGAGCAGGGTCAGGACGGCGACCACGAGCCCCACGAGCACGCGGCGGAGCGGGAGCCGTCGGTCGGCTCCGAGCGGGACGCCGTGCTCGACCACGTCCCGCAGGCGCCCGAGCAGTCCGTCCTGCCCGTCCGATGTCGGCGGTTCGGCGAACACGAGGTCGCTCGGCACAGGGGTCCAGCGGAACGGCCGGGGCGCGGCGGTGCCGTGGACGACGTCGAGTGCCGTTCGTGCGCTCGGTCCGTCACCGTCGAGGGCGTCCTGCAGCGCGTCGAGCACCGGTTGCTGAGCGGGATCGGCCGGGTCGACGCGGTCCCACACCGTCCGGGCTGCGAGCACGAGGGTCCGGGTCGCGTCGGTCGAGTGCGCGGTGCGCGTCGGGGGTGCGGTGCGCGTCGGGGTCCTCGCGTTGGTTTGGTTCATCGGGTTCGTCGGGTTCGTCGGGGTCGTCGGGTTCGTCGCGTTCGTCGGGCGGTCGCAGAGCACGACGGCACCGGAGTCGTCCACCAGCACGTCGTCGATGCCGGCTGTACCGAGCAGGACCGCGCCGTCGTGCACCGCCACCAGGAGCTCCAGGAGCGGGACCGTCAGGGTCACCGCGACGCCGGTGGTCGGGGTGCCGAGCCGGTCGAGCGCCGCCACGAGCGGTGTGCCGGTCGGCCGGTCGAGGTCGACCACGAGATGCCCCGTCGCGGTCCGGCCGACCGCGGCCACCGGGACGAGGTGCCGCTCGATGGCGGCGGAGCGGTCGGCGACCCAGGTGAGCACGTCGTGCTCGTTGCCGGTCGCGATCCAGCGATCCGGGTGGTCGTCGGTGCTCGTCTCCATGGTGACCAGCGTGGCGGTGGCGCGGTGGGCCTCCAGGCTTTCCCGCACCACCTGTGGACAAGACGTGTTCGCGCACAGCCGGACACGCGACGGTCTCCCCCGGGGCACGGAGGCCGTATCCTGTTCGCATGGCACGCAGCTCTTCCACAGACAAGAAGGCGAAGGAGCCGGGGCGTCTCAAGCAGATGTTCCAGGTCTTCCAGATGACCCGAAAGGCCGACCCGTCGTCGGTCTGGTGGTTCGCCCTCGCCTTCGTCGGTCCGGTCGTCCTCGGTGTCCTGCTGGCGCTGCTCCTGCCGGGGCAGAACTGGCTCGCGATCGTCCTGTGGATCGTCGCCGGGTTGCTGCTCGGTGTGCTGCTCTTCCTCATCGTGCTCGGCCGTCTGGCCGAACGCGCCGCGTACTCGCAGATCGAAGGCCAGCCCGGCGCCGTCGGGGCCGTGCTGTCGAACTCGCTCCGTCGCCAGTGGCGCTCGAGCGAGATGCCCGTCGCGGTGCACGGTCGCTCGCAGGCAGCGGTCTACCGCGCCGTGGGTCGCCCGGGTGTCGTCCTGATCACCGAGGGTCAGCGTGGCAACCTCAACCGCCAGGTCGACGAGGAGCGCCGCAAGGTGCAGCGCATCGTCCCGAACGTCGCCGTGCACGTGCTGCACGTGGGTGACGGCACCGGTGAGAGCCTGACGCTGCACAAGCTGCCCCGTGCCATGAACAAGCTCAAGAAGTCGCTCAACCGCAACGAGGTCCTGGCGGTCGCGAACCGTCTCGACTCGCTGACGCAGAGCCCTGCAGCCTCGATCCCGAAGGGCATGGACCCGATGCGGGCCCGCGCCGGACGGCCGCGCTGACCGAAGTCCGCACAGACGAGGACGCCCCCGACCAGTTCTGGTCGGGGGCGTCCTCGTGTGTGCGTGGAGTGCCGGCGGGGGCGGGGGTGTTCGCGAAGCACGCACCGTGCGACCTTCGCTGAACCGTGCGAGGTTGCCAGCTCGGTGCGGGACTCCGACGGCGCACGGGGCGGGCAAACTCGCACCCGATGAGCAACCCCGCACGGTGCGAGGGCGAGCGGCGCATGCCCGGCGCCCTACCTCGCACGGTGCGAGGGCGAGCGGCGCATGCCCGGCGCCCTACCTCGCACGGTGCGAGGGCGATCGGCGGAGGCCCTGCATGGTGCGCGGTTGCGTACTCGGTGCGAAGGGACGGAGCACGCACGGAGTACGCAACCTCGCACCCGACGAGCAACCTCGCACGGTGCCGACGGCCACCGCCCGCGCGCCGCACCAGCCATCCGGCAGACGCGATCAGCGGCGGACGAGCACCGTCCCCGCGATGCGGTCGTGCGCACCCCGGCTGTCGCGGTCGATGATGAGCGCCGGGACCACCAGGCAGAGCAGCACCGTCCGGAGGATCGGCCGCCACACCCCCACGTAGCCTCCACGCATCGGGACGACCCGCAACCCGACGCAGATGTGACCGAACGACCCGGACAGCAGGCAGATGAACACGATCTGCAGCACGGCGAAGATGGCGATCTGCACCCAGGAGTGCGCGATGTCGCCCGAACCGTTCACCGGCGACCACACACCGGTGACGTAGGCGACCAGGTCAGCAAGTGCGCCGTCGATCAGCAGCGCGACGACCCGCCGCCCGATCCGCCCGACACTCCGGGGCCCGGACTCGGGCAGACCGAGGTCCTTGCCCGGCCATCCGTCCGGGTGCTCGGAGGGCGCGGACGGACTGGGGGTGCTGCGGGCCATGGTCCCCAGCGTAGGCGACAGCCCGGGCGTAACACGCCCGAAACAAACCAGTCATGTCCGGGAAACCCCGTGTCAATAGCCTCGTCGGAGGTGCCTTGACCGGTGCCTCCGACATCACCCAACCCATTGGAGATCGGCCCCATGTTCAGCGATTCCTCCGAGGTCCTGGCCTTCATCAAGGACACCGACGTCAAGTTCCTCGACATCCGCTTCACGGACCTGCCCGGTGTGCAGCAGCACTTCAACATCCCGGCATCCACCGTCGACGAGGACTTCTTCTCGGTCGGCCAGCTGTTCGACGGCTCCTCCATCCGCGGCTTCGCGTCGATCCACGAGTCCGACATGCAGCTGATCCCCGATGTCACCACGGCGTACGTCGACCAGTTCCGCGCCGAGCGCACGCTCATCATGATCTTCGACATCTACAACCCGCGGAACGGCGAGATCTACGGCCGCGACCCGCGCCAGGTGGCGAAGAAGGCCGAGAAGTACCTCGCGTCGACGGGCATCGCGGACACCGCGTTCTTCGCCCCCGAGGCCGAGTTCTACATCTTCGACGACGTCCGCTACTCGGTCACACAGAACGAGTCCTTCTACGCGGTCGACTCCGAAGAGGGCGCCTGGAACACCGGTCGTGACGAAGAGGGCGGCAACCTCGCCAACAAGACCCCGTACAAGGGCGGCTACTTCCCCGTGTCGCCGGTCGACAAGACCGCCGACCTGCGCGACGACATCACCCTCAAGCTGATCGACGCCGGCTTCGAGCTCGAGCGCTCGCACCACGAGGTGGGCACCGGCGGCCAGCAGGAGATCAACTACAAGTTCGACACGATGGTCCACGCCGCGGACGACATCCTGAAGTTCAAGTACATCGTCAAGAACACGGCCGACCAGTGGGGCAAGGTCGCCACGTTCATGCCGAAGCCGCTCTTCGGCGACAACGGCTCGGGCATGCACACCCACCAGTCGCTCTGGTCGGACGGCAAGCCGCTCTTCTACGATGAGAACGGCTACGGCGGTCTGTCGGACCTCGCCCGCTGGTACATCGGCGGCATCCTGAAGCACGCCTCGGCGCTGCTCGCCTTCACCAACCCGTCGATCAACTCCTACCACCGTCTGGTCAAGGGCTTCGAGGCTCCGGTCAACCTGGTCTACTCGGCCGGCAACCGCTCGGCGGCGATCCGCATCCCGATCACGGGCACCAACCCGAAGGCCAAGCGCATCGAGTTCCGCGCGCCCGACGCCTCCGGCAACCCGTACCTCGCCTTCGCCGCGCAGCTGATGGCGGGCCTCGACGGCATCCAGAACCGCATCGAGCCGCACGAGCCGGTCGACAAGGACCTCTACGAGCTCCCGCCCGAGGAGGCCAAGGGCATCCCCCAGGTCCCCGGCTCCCTCGACGAGGCGCTCGACGCGCTCGAGGCGGACCACGAGTTCCTCACGAAGGGCAACGTCTTCACCGAGGACCTCATCCAGACCTGGATCGACTACAAGCGCGAGAACGAGATCCTCCCGCTGGCCCAGCGCCCGCACCCGTTCGAGTACGAGCTGTACTTCGGCGTCTGAGTCCCGCTGACACCACACGAAGGGCCCCGCACCGTCAGGTGCGGGGCCCTTCGTGTGTATGCCAAAGCGACAGTGCGCTGACGGCCTGGGCGCTGGCACCCGCGAGAGCGACGGAACGCCGCGAACGTTCCGCGGGATTCTGTCGCTTTCGCGAGAGGACGCTGCCACCGTGCGCGCGGGGTGCGGACGCGACCGCCTGGAGGCCCGGTGCCGGTCCGGCGGGCGGGTGTCGGGCCTCCAGGCGGTCGCGACGCACGTTCCTTCCCATAGCAGCCGGACTGGAAAGCGGAATCGGGCGTACCTGGTCAGAACTCCCGACCAGGTACGCCCGATTCGACCAGGTACGCTCGATTCGACCCGGTACGCCCGATTCGACCAGGTACGCCCGAAACGACAAAGCCCCGGGCGCACGGGAACGGGGCCCGCGCCGCCCGGCACGGACCCCGTCTCGCGAACGGTGACTAGCGGCTCGTGGCCAACGCGTCGTTCGTCCCCGCTGCGACGCTCACGGGTGCACCCGTGACCGGCGTGGGACGTCCCAGGGAACGGACGGTCCACCCCGCTTTCACCCAGTCGAGGACCGGGAGGCAGTTGCGCGCGTCGATCACGACGCGGCGCCCGACGAGGTCGCCGAGGGCGACCGGGTCGGCGGTGATGATGTCGTCCCACTCGGTGAGCACGAGGACGACGTCGGCGCCCTCGATCGCGTCCGTCATCGAGGCGGCGTAGCTCAGCGTCGGGAACGAGCGCTTCGCGGGCTCCATCGCCTCGGGGTCCCAGAGCGTCACCTGCGCGCCGCGGAGGTGCAGCGCGGCAGCGACGTTCAGCGCCGGGGAGTCACGGACGTCGTCGGTCAGGGGCTTGAACGCGGCACCGATGACGGCCACGCGACGGTTGAGCACTGATCCCCCGGCCGAGTCGATCGCCATGTCGATGACCCGCTGGCGCTGCCCCATGTTGATCTCGTCGACCTGCTGCATGAGGCCGACGACCTGGCCCGCGCCGATCTCGTTCGCGCGGTACATGAGCGCCCGGATGTCCTTCGGCAGGCAGCCGCCGCCGAAGCCGAGGCCGGCGTTCAGGAACTTCCGGCCGATGCGGGCGTCGTGGCCGAGGGCGTCGGCGAGCGTGGAGACGTCGGCGCCGGTGATGGCGCACATCTCGGAGATCGCGTTGATGAACGAGATCTTCGTCGCGAGGAACGCGTTGGCGCTCACCTTGACGAGCTCCGCGGTGGCGAGGTCGGTCGTGATGACCGGGGTGCCCTCGCTGATCGGTGCGGCGTAGACCTCGCGGATCACGGCGTCGGCGGCCTCGGAGGCTCCGCCCCAGACCAGACGGTCCGGGTGCAGGGTGTCCTCGACGGCCTTGCCCTCACGCAGGAACTCGGGGTTCCAGATGAGTTCCGCGTCGATGCCGGCGGGGGTGAACTCGCGGACGATGCCGCGGAGTCGCGCTGCCGTGCCGACCGGGACCGTCGACTTGCCGACGATGAGGCCCGGGTGGGTGAGGTTCTCGGCGACGCCACGGGTGGCGCTCTCGACGTAGGCCAGGTTCGCGGCGTGCGACCCGGCCTTCTGCGGGGTGCCGACGCAGACGAAGTGGACGTCCGCGGCGGCGACGGCCGAGGCGATGTCGGAGGTGAACCGGAGCTTGCCGCTGGCGACGTGCTTCGTGATGAGCTCGGGCAGCCCGGGCTCGAAGAACGGGACCTCACCGGCGGACAGTGCGGCGAGCTTCGACGGGTCGATGTCGACACCGATGGTCTCGAAGCCCATCTCGGCCATGGCGGCCGCGTGGGTGGCGCCGAGGTAGCCGGTGCCGATGACGCTGATGACGGGTGCGGGACGGGTGTCGGCCGATGCGGTCGACTTCTTGGACTCGCTCATTGCGTGACCTCCTGCAGGTCGTAGTCGATGTCGTTGCGCTTGATGCCCTCGGCGAAGGCCTTGAGGGAATCGGCGCGGGAGTTGAGACGCCAGTCGTTCGTGGTGCGCTTGCCGTCGATGATGGTGGTCGCGGTCTCGCTGAAGTACGCGAAGCCGACGATGTCCTTGTTGGCGGGGTCCGCCAGCGCATCGAAGAGCGAGTTGATCCACTGCGTCTTCTGCGGGTTCGCGACACTCGTGCCGGTCTCGGTCGCCCCGATCTCGTTGAGCATGATGCCCTTGCCCGGTGCGATCTGGCGGAGCTGCGCGAGCGTCGCTCCGAAGGTCGTGCCGAACGTCGGCTGCTCGGTGGCGTCGCGGTAGTAGCCGCTCATGCCGACCCAGTCCACGTAGTCCGCACCCGGGTAGTACTGCCGCATGTAGTCGAGCGTCTGGTACTTCGGGTTGCCGAGCTTGTCGATGCGGCTCGGGGACCAGTCCCAGATGACGTACTTGTTCGCGCCGTTCGCCTGGAAGACGTCGTGCACGTGCTGCCACATCTTCACGTAGGAGCCGGCCGGGTTCTTCTGGTCGTCACCCTCGGACCAGTTGTACCAGGAGCCGTTCATCTCGTGGTCGAGACGGATGACCATCGGCTGCCCGTTGGCTGCCAGCGCCTTGGCGTACTTCGTCAGGTAGGCGTCGAACGACCCACCGGAGATGTCCTCGTTGGTGTACCCGGGGACGTACTTCTGGTCGTTGCCGGTCTGCGCCGGCACCGTCTCCCACGTCATGAGCGGGACACGGCCGTTGGCCCAGGAGCGCTGCACCGCAGGGGCGTTGAACTCCTGGTCGAAGCCCTGGAAGAAGCCGGTCATGTTCGACGCGGTGCCGACCTGACGGGAGACCTCGTCGTACTCGGCCCAGTTGAACGGGGACTGCGCGGTGTACAGGCCGTACCAGCGCGACTGCTGACCGAGGATCTCGGCCTTGGTCGGCGTGACGACCGGGGTGGCACCCGGGTCGGTCGAGGGACCGGGGTTCGGCTTCGAGCCGCCACCGTTGCCGGAACCAGAGCCGCCACCGTTGCCGGAACCAGAGCCGGAGCCGTTGCCGGACCCGGAGCCGTTGCCGGAGCCGTTGTCGGACGAGCCCGAGCCGGACCCGGCGGCCGAACCGGCACCGGACCCGCCGGAACCCGAGCCGCCGCTGCCGGAACCCGCGGTGTTGACGTTGGACGAGCCTCCCGAGTCCTTCGCGGAACCGAGCTGGGACTGCAGCGACGCGATCTGCGCCTTGAGTTCCGAGATCTGGTCGCCACGCGACCCGGCCTGGGCCGTGCGGGAGTCGAGCTTGCCCTCGAGCGACCAGATGCGCTCCTGGGCGGCGTCGAGCTGCGTCTGCAGCTCGGCGGCGGACACCTTCTTGGCCTTCGGCGCCTCGACGCCCAGCGCCTGGTGCACGGCGGTCGAGACGGGGCCGGAGGGCGAGATCCACACCGACCAGGTGATGAGGCCGAGCGCCAGCACGATGGCCGTCGTGCCGATGGCCGTCCGGCGGGCGTGCTTGCTGGACTGCGCCCACCAAGCACTCGAGGAACGGATGAAGTCAGACAATGAGGAACGCCTCCAGGGCGAAGATCGCGATGCCGATCACGTACGGGATCGCTGCGTACGGGTTGTACCGGCGGGCTCGGGCGGGGGCCGGCGCGGCTGCTCGCTGAGCCTCCTGCTGCGCGACCGCTGCTGCGGCCTCGCGGCGGGTGGCGAGCACGGTGGTGGTGGAGTTGGTCGCCGCGTCGGCGCCGAAGAGCTCGTCGAACGCACGGTCCACGGCCACCTGGTCGACGGTCTCGAGCGGAGCGGGCGAACCAGCGCCCGAACCCGCCTGCCCGGACCCGGCCGACCGGGCACGCTCGGCGTCGATCGGGCTGACCGGGACCTGCGCCGTGGAAGACAGCGGCTGGACGGCGTCCGCAGGGTCCTCCTGCATCGGACCACCGGCGTAGGCACCGGCCCGGGTCCCCCAGCCGGACGCGTGCGCCAGGCGGAAGAAGCCGATGAGCCGGATCGGCATCAGGAAGAACGTCGACACGATGATGAACATCGGCAGGCGGAAGAAGTCGCTCGGCTTCTCGGACAGGTGCCGCATCTGGCGGATCGCCATGCTCAGCACGCTCGAGATCACCATGAGCGCCGCGACGTAGACGAACCCGGTCGAGAAGCCGTACTGCGACAGGATGCCCTGGTACAGGTTCTCGCCCTGGCCGGTGAAGGCACGGTAGATCCAGCCTGCGATCACGCCGAAGAGCATGAACGGCAGGATGATGTCGGTGATGAAGAACGCCGCGAGGACCGGCGCGTGGCCGAGCATCCACGGCAGCATCCGCAGCGTGTTGTACTGCGAGCCGCGGGCCCAGCGGAGCTGCTGCTTGAACAGCTTCTTCACCTGCAGCGGGGCGTCCGTGTAGACCAGCGACGTGTACTGGTAGACGGTCCGGTACCCCTCCTTGAGCGTGAGGTTCGTCAGCGTCCGGTCGTCGGAGACCTCGAGGAACACGCCCATGAACTTCTCGTGCATGAACCGGTCCATCACCCGCATCAGGATGCTCCGGCGGAACGCGATGGTGCGCCCGGGCAGGCAGCCGATCTGCCCGAGGACACTCTGTGCCGGCATCGAGTAGAGCGCCCGCGAGTTCTCGAGCCAGTCGGCCCAGCGGGTGATCCAGCTGCGCTCCGGTTCGAGGATGCGCTGCCGGGTCGTCACGCCACCGACCGACTCGTCGGCGAACGGCTTGAGGAGTTCCTCGAGCGCGCCGGGGGTCCAGACGGTGTCGGAGTCGACCAGCACGGTGATGTCGCCGTTGGACATCTCGGTGCCGACCTTGACGGCGTTGCGCTTGCCCGGGATGGGCGTGTGGGTCCAGCGGACGAGCGGGGCGAACTCGTCGCAGACCTCCTCGAGCGCCTCGTTGCGGGCACCGTTGATGACGACGATGATCTCGCCGGGCTGCTGCTCGACCATGCGGCCGATGACGTCACGGAAGAGGTCGAGCGGTTCGTCCACGACGGGGACGACGACGCTGGTGGTACCGACGAAGGTGCCGGTGAAGGGGCGGTAGCGGGCGGAGATGACGACCTTGAGCAACCAGAGCAACCAGATCACCGCGGAGTACACGGCGAACAGGTAGAACTCGGGGTGGCCTTCGACCATCTGCCTGATCTGCAGAATGAAGGTGAACACTGATCCCTGCTTCAACGTTCGAGGTGGAGATTCCGCTTCATCGGGGAATCAGGGCCGGTTCGGGTGATGCAATTGATGCAGAACCTGAACGCGCGCGCAACGCGGCCCCCGTCCGGGGGCGTTACGGGCGCGTTACGGGGTACACACCGGTCCCCCTCTCGGCCGGTCGGAGTGGTCCCCCGTGGTGCTGACAGCACTCCTGCGGACCACGCCTCGACGCAGGGTCGCCCCGATGGGCGACAGGTGCGGCCTGGAGGCACGGGTCGGGTCCGACGGAAAGCCCAGGTCAGCAGGTGGTCACGCGGCGTGTCGGGGGACGTCGGAAAAGGTCCCCTGGCGGTCCGGTGGGAGTTCGGTCACGGCCCGGTAACGAGCGGGGCTCTGTTTCGAACAGGGGTACGAAGAGGGTGCCGTCGGGGGACGTCGTGCGACACGGAGAATTAACCTTCGATGGCTGCTCAGGTCGGGTCCGTCCGCGGACGCTCGGGCGTGTCGCGGGGTGCTCGGCGCGGCGTCGCCGGCGGGTCAAGCGCTGCGTCGGCGGCGGGTCAGGCGCCGTAGAACTCGCGCTCGAACACCTGGCGGGCGCGCCGCGTGACGCCGAGGTAGTCGTCCTCGAGGCGGCTCGCGGAGCCCGGCGGGTACTCCATCAGGCGGGCGACGCCCTCGAGCTGCACGCGGTCGACGGGCAGCACGTCGGTGGTCTTCCCCGACCACAGCACGAGGGCACTGCGCGTGCGCGACGCGAAGCGCCAGGCAGCCCCGAGCCGCTCGCCGTCCTCGGCACCGACGAGTCCGGCGTCGACCGCGGCGTCGAGCGCCTCGAGCGTCGACGTGGTCCGGAGCGACGGGATCTCGAGCGCGTGCTGCAGCTGCAGGAGCTGCACGAACCACTCGACGTCGCTGAGCGACCCGCGGCCGAGCTTGAGGTGTCGGGCCGGGTCCGCGCCGCGGGGCAGCCGCTCCGACTCGACGCGAGCCTTGATGCGGCGGACCTCACGCACCTGGTGGTCGTCGATCCGCTCCGGGTACCGGGTGCGGTCGGCGAGGTGCTCGAAGTCACGCAGGAGCTGTGCGTCACCGACGGCACCGCGGGCACGGAGGAGCGCCTGCGCCTCCCACGTGAGCGACCAGCGGGCGTAGTAGGCGCCGTAGGACTCGAGCGTCCGCGCAACGGGACCGTTCTTGCCCTCGGGGCGCAGGTCGATGTCGAGGTCGAGCGGGTGGATGGTGTCCTCGGTCAGGCGGTTGAGCTCGCGCACGATGGTCTGGGCGGTCCGGGACGCGACCTCGGGGGCCAGGTCGGGTGCGCGGTACACGTACAGCACGTCGGCGTCCGACCCGAAGCCGAGCTCCCGACCGCCGTACCGGCCCATCGCGATGATCCCGAACTCGAAGCCCTCGGGGGCGTCCCGGCGGGCGAGCGCGAGGGCGCCGGCGAGAGTGGCCTCGGTGACGTCGCTCAGGGCCGGGCCCAGGCCGTCGACGTCGAGGGAGCCGAGCACGGCGGCCATGCCGAGCCGCAGGGTCTCGCGCCGTCGGGCCGACCGGAGCAGCGCCGCGGAGCCGTCGACGTCGTTGCCGTGCCGGGCGGTGGTCGCGGTCATCTCGGCGAGCAGGGAGTCGATCGGCCGCGGACGCAGGAGCGCCTCGGGTTCGTCGAGCCAGGCCACCGCCTCCGGGAACCGTTCGAGCAGCCCGGACAGGAACGCCGACTCGGACAGCACCGTGGTGAGCGAGTGTGCGGCGCCGGACGAGTCGCGCAGCATGCGGAGGAACCAGCTCGACTCCCCCAGGCCGTCGCTCAACCGCCGGAAGGCCAGCAGCGCACGGTCCGGCGCCGGTCCCTCGGCCATCCAGCGCAGCAGCACCGGGAGCAGGTTCCGCTGGATCGCCGCGCGCCGGCTCGTGCCCTGCGTGAGGGCGCGGATGTGGCCGACGGCTCCGGCGGGGTCGACGAACCCGACACCGGCGAGCCGGTCGACGACCTGGTCGTTGGTCAGGACGATCTCGTCCTCGGTCGACGCCACCGCGGACAGCAGCGGCCGGTAGAACAGACGCTCGTGCAGCCCGCGGACCTCGAGCTTCACGGCGCGCCAGCGGGCCTCGAGCGCCGGGGCCGACGCCGCGACACCGCTCGACCGGGCGAGCACCCGAAGCTCCTCTTCGTCGGAGGGCATCAGGTGCGTCCGCTGCAGGCGCCGGAGCTGGATGCGGTGCTCGAGCACCCGGAGCAGGGCGTAGTCCGGGCCGAACCGAGCGGCCTCGGCGCGCCCGACGTACCCGGCGTCGGTCAGGGCGTCCATCGCCTCGAGCGTCGACCGGACCCGCACGGACGGGTCGTCGCGGCCGTGCACGAGCTGCAGGAGCTGCACGGTGAACTCGACGTCCCGCAGGCCACCGGGGCCGAGCTTGAGCTGCCGTTCGACGTCGGCGTCGGGGATGTGCTCGGTCACCCGCTCACGCATGCGCTGCACCGACTCGACGAACCCCGGCCGGGTGGAGGAGTTCCACACGAACGACGCGACGGCCTCGGCGTACCGGGCACCCAGGTCGGCGGACCCGGCGATCGGGCGGGCCTTGAGCAGCGCCTGGAACTCCCACCCCTTCGCCCAGCGCTCGTAGTACGCCACGTGCGAGTCGAGGGTGCGGACGAGTGCGCCGTCCTTGCCCTCGGGCCGGAGGTTCGCGTCGACCTCCCACAGGGCGGGCTCGGCGGCGAGGTCGGTGATCGCGTGCATGGCGGCGATCGCGATGCGGGTGGAGACGAGCACGGCCCGGTCGGTGGGGACGTCGTCGGTGGGCTCGGTGACGAAGATGACGTCGACGTCGCTGACGTAGTTGAGCTCACGGGCGCCGGCCTTGCCCATCGCGATCACCGCGAGCGGCGTCGCCGCGACGTCGGCCGCGGGGAACGGGACCTCGCGCCGGGCGATGTCGACCGCGGCGTCGAGGGTGGCGCCCGCCAGGTCGGCGAGGCCCGCCGCGACGGCCGGGAAGGCATCGGTCGGCACGGCGTGCAGCACGTCGAACAGGGCGATCTGGGCCAGGTGCCGGCGGTAGCGCACCCGCAGGCGCATCCGGGCGTCCTCACCCGTGGCACCGTCGACGGCCTCGGTCAGCGACGCCGTGTACCGCTCCTGCGACCACGGTTCACCGACCGGTTCGAGCAGCAGTGCGAGCTCGGCCGGACGCCGGTGCAGGAACTCCCCGAGCCCGATCGAGGCGCCGAGCAGGCGGATCAGGCGCTCGGTCGCGGCGTCGTCGGTCAGGACGGGGCGGAGCTCGTCCGGCGCGCGCTCGAGCAACCGCGCGAGCATCCGCAGGGCGCCGTCCGGATCAGCGGTGCCGCCCCAGAGCGCGGCAGACCCGGCGACCGGCAGCGGCACGTCGGGGCCGAACCGGGCCTCCAGGTCGGCAGCCCGCTCGAGGCTCTCCGACAGCCCGGCGAACCCCAGACGGGCCAGCTCCGAACGTGACGTCGTCGTCCGACCGGTCATGTGGAACGTGCTCCCGAGGGGTCAGGGCGCTCGGTTCTAGAGCGCGCCGAGGTTGGTGTCGAGCTCGAACGGGGTGACCTGGTCGCGGTAGCGCTTCCACTCCTGCCGCTTGTTGAGCAGCACGAAGTTGAACACCTGCTCGCCGAGGGTCTCGGCCACCAGCTCGGAGTCCTCCATGAGGCTCAGGGCGTGGTCGAGGCTCGCGGGCAGCTGGCTGTAGCCCAGGGCCCGGCGCTCCGAGTCGCTGAGGCTCCAGACGTTGTCCTCGGCCTCGGCGGGGAGCTCGTACTCTTCCTCGATGCCCTTGAGCCCGGCCGCGAGCAGCAGCGAGTACGCCAGGTACGGGTTCGCCGCCGAGTCGATGCCGCGGTACTCGATCCGCGAGGACTGGCCCTTGTTCGGCTTGTAGAGCGGCACGCGCACCAGGGCCGAGCGGTTGTTGTGGCCCCAGGTCACGAAGGACGGGGCCTCGTCGCCGCCCCAGAGCCGCTTGTACGAGTTGACGAACTGGTTCGTCACGGCGGTGATCTCCGGCGCGTGCTTGAGCACCCCGGCGATGAAGTGCTTGGCCGTCTGCGACAGCTGGTACTGGCCACCGGCCTCGTAGAAGGCGTTCTGGTCGCCCTCGAACAGCGAGACGTGGGTGTGCATGCCGGAACCCGGCTGGCCGGAGATCGGCTTCGGCATGAACGTCGCGTAGACGCCCTGCTCGATCGCGACTTCCTTCACCACGGTGCGGAAGGTCATGATGTTGTCCGCCATCGTCAGTGCGTCGGCGTAGCGGAGGTCGATCTCGTTCTGCCCGGGGCCGGCCTCGTGGTGCGAGAACTCGACCGAGATGCCGAGGTCCTCGAGCATCCGGACCGACCGGCGGCGGAAGTCGTGCGCGCTGCCGCCGGGGACGTTGTCGAAGTAGCCGGCCTGGTCGACGGGCTGCGGGCCGCCGTCCTTCCACTCGCGGCTCTTCAGCAGGTAGAACTCGATCTCAGGGTGCGTGTAGAACGTGAACCCGCGATCGCTCGCACGCGCCAGGGTGCGCTTCAGCACGTTGCGGGGGTCGGCCACGGCGGGCTGCCCGTCCGGCGTCGTGATGTCGCAGAACATCCGCGCGGTGGGGTCGATCTCGCCGCGCCACGGCAGGATCTGGAAGGTCGAGGGGTCCGGGTGCGCCAGGACGTCGGCCTCGTAGGAACGGGTGAGGCCCTCGATCGCGGAGCCGTCGAACCCGATGCCCTCGGCGAACGCGCCCTCGACCTCGGCCGGGGCGATCGCCACCGACTTCAGCGTCCCGATGACGTCCGTGAACCAGAGTCGGATGAACTTGATGCCGCGCTCCTCGATGGTGCGGAGCACGAAGTCCGTCTGCTTGTCCATGCACGACCTTTCCGTGTATCGGGTGGCCGCTGGCGGGCCTCGTCCCAGGCTAGTGGTCCGGCGGTGTGCGCGGGGCCGTGCGACGCGCCGTCACCGGGGCGCCGGCGGAGCGCCGGCCGCGGTGCTCAGCGGTCCTCGGCGTCCCACTTCTCGTTGTTCGCGGCGATGCGGTCGAGCGCGTGCTGCGCCTCCTCGCGCGTCGCGAACGGGCCGATCCGGTCACGCTGCGGGGACTGCGGGCCCTGCTCGACCTGGCCGGTCTTGTCGTTGAACCACCACTGGGACTCGATGCGTTCTTCGCTCATGTCGCCCACCGTACCCACGTGACCGCCTGGAGGCCCGGTGCCGGTCCGGCGGACCGGCACCGGGCCTCCAGGCAGTCACGTCCACCACGTCGGGCCGCACCCCGGGCGGTCGCGCTCGGCGCGTCGGGCCGCACCGTGGGGCGGTTGCGCTCGGCGCGTCGCGCCGCGGCTAGAGTGGTCCGCATGCCCCGGGACGAACACGGACACCTGACCGCCGGCCGCATCTCCCCGCACCGCGCCGTCCCGAAGGACATCGAGCGTCCGGAGTACGTCGGGAAGGTCGAGCCCCACGAGCACGGTCTCGGTGACACCTACACGCCGGACGAGGTCGAGCGCATCCGGGTCGCGGGACGCATCGCGTCGCAGGCCATCGACGCCGTCGGCGAGGCCATCCGCCCCGGTGTGACCACCGACGAGCTGGACCGCATCGGGCACGAGTTCGTCGTCGCACACGGCGCCTACCCCTCCACGCTCGGCTACCGCGGCTACCCGAAGTCGCTCTGCTCGAGCCTCAACGAGGTCATCTGCCACGGCATCCCCGACGACACCGTCCTGCAGGAGGGCGACCTCGTCAACATCGACATCACCGCCTACAAGGACGGCATGCACGGCGACACGAACCGCACGTTCGTCGTCGGGCAGGCCGCGCCCGAGGTGTCGGACCTGGTGACCCGGACCGAAGAGGCACTGCGTCGCGGCATCAAGGCCGTCGCCCCGGGCCGGCAGGTCAACGTGATCGGCCGCGCGATCGAGGCGTACGCGAAGCGCTTCGGCTACGGCGTCGTCCGCGACTACACCGGACACGGCGTCGGTCGGGCGTTCCACTCCGGCCTGATCATCCCCCACTACGACGCACCGCAGTACGACACGGTGATCGAACCCGGCATGGTGTTCACCATCGAACCCATGCTCACGCTCGGCGGCATCGAGGCCGACATCTGGTCCGACGACTGGACGGTCTCGACCCGTGACAAGTCGTGGACCGCGCAGTTCGAGCACACCCTCGTCGTCACCGAACGCGGCGCGGAGCTCCTCACCGTCTCCTGACCGGACACCTCCGGCAGGCAACCGAAAGGCACGACAACCTCATGACCTCCCTCGCAGTCGGCGTCGACATCGGTGGTACGGGCATCAAGGGCGCGATCGTCGACGTCGCGTCCGGCGCCCTCACCACGGACCGCATCAAGAAGGCCACGCCCGAGGGCGGGAAGCCCCAGGACATCACGGCGGTGGTCAAGGAGATCATCGGCGAGCTCGCCCCCGGTGACGACGTGCCCGTGGGCGTCTGCTTCCCGGCGATCGTGCGGGACGGCAAGACGATGTCCGCCGCGAACGTGTCGAAGAAGTGGATCGGCTTCGAGGCCGAGGCACTGTTCGAGAAGGAACTCGGCCGCTCCATCCACTTCGTCAACGACGCCGACGCCGCCGGGTTCGCCGAGCAGCAGTTCGGTGCGGCCAAGGGCAAGGACGGCCTGGTCATCGTGACGACGCTCGGCACCGGCATCGGCACCGCGCTCATCAACGACGGCGTGCTCATCGTCAACTCCGAGCTCGGGCACCTGGAGATCGAGGGGCACGACGCCGAGTCGCGCGCCTCGTTCGCCGCCAAGGAGCGCGACGACCTGTCGTGGAAGCACTGGGCGAAGCGCCTGCAGAAGTACTACTCGACGCTCGAGGCCCTGCTCTCCCCCGAGCTGTTCGTCGTCGGCGGCGGGGTCTCGAAGCAGTACGAGGAGTTCCTCCCGCTGCTCGACCTGCAGGCGGACATCATCCCCGCGACGCTCCGCAACAACGCCGGCATCATCGGTGCCGCGACCCTGGCGGCGCGCAGCGTCTAGTCCGGGTCGGGCGTACCGGTCGCGGGCGTAACTGGTCGCGCGCGTACCTGGTCGCGGGCCTACCTGGTCGAATCGGGCGTACCTGGTCGGAACTTCCGACCAGGTACGCCCGTTCTCATCAGGTACGCGTGTGCGTGGGGCTCCCCACGCATCGGGCACCGCGGAGCCGGGTAGACTCGCTCCAGCGAATGGGTCGGTGAGACGGTCGCGTCGCTCCCCCGGGAGCGCCGAGGAACGTCCGGGCTCCACAGAGCAGGGCGGTGGGTAACACCCACCCGGAGCAATCCGCGAGACAGTGCCACAGAAAGCAGACCGCCGGCGGCAACGTCGGTAAGGGTGAAACGGTGGTGTAAGAGACCACCAGGGGTCCGGGTGACCGGATCCGCTCGGTAAACCTCGCCCGGAGCAAGGTCAGACAGAGGACGTCGAGGCTGCTCGCCGAGTCCTCGGGTAGACCGCTGGAGGCCGACGGCAACGTCGGTCCGAGAGAGATGGCCGTCACCGCCGTGCAAGCGGCGGGACAGAACCCGGCGTACGGCCGGCCCATTCGCCCCTCCTCCTTGCCGCGTTGGTCGGCGCGCGGACGGCGTGCGCGGCGCGCGCGGTCACGACTCCCCGCTCAGGTTCACCGAGCGGTCACCAGCTGTCGGCCGGCACGGCCGCAGCCGACAGATCGTGACCGCTCGGCGCCAGGCGAGCGACGCGTTGCGACCAGCCCACGACGGACAGGAGGCGCGGTGCGGCGCCGCCACGGGCCTCCCGTCAGGCGGCGCGCGCGGTCACGACACCCCGCTCAGGTCCGCCGAGTGGTCACCAACCGTCGGCCGGCACGACCGCAGCCGACAGTTCGTGACCGCTCGGCGGCACGCACCCGACGCGTTGCGACCAGCCCCCGACGGACAGGAGGCGCGGTGCCAGCTGGCACCGCGCCTCCGCCACGGACGTCGCTCGCGTCTACAGCCCGGACTCGGCCGTCCGCACCAGGATCGCGTCGCTGTCGGGGCACAGCACCACGTCGTCGGGCGCAGCCCGGCGGATCGTCTGCAGGTCGGAGTTGTTGAGCGCCACGCCCGAGGCCGTCGACACGCCGCCCTGCAGCAGCGAGGCGCCGAAGCCGTAGCGCGCACGCTGCCGGTCGTACAGGGCGAGCAGCTCGGCCGGCACCTTGGCGGCGACGTCGGCGCGGGCCTGCTCGGCGGACTCGCGGTCGGCCGTGAGCCGGGCGATCTCGGCGTCACGCTCGGCGACCAGGCCACCGCGGGCGGCCTCGACGTCGGCGAGCTTGGCCTCGATGTCACCGACCCGGGCGCGGAGGCCGTCGAGGTTCTCCATGATCTCGAGCTCGGCGGTCTCGAGGCCGCCGATGCGCCGCTGCAGCGAGTCGAGCTCGCTCTGCAGTCCGGCGGCGTCCTTCGCGTTCGCGACGTTCTGCAGCATCGTGGTGTCGCGTTCGACGCGGGCCTGCGCCACTGCGGTGTCGGATTCCAGGCGGGCGAGGTCGCGCTCGGCGTCCTCGACCTCGCCGGTGGCGGCGACGAGTTCGCTCCGGAGCGCCGCGGCCTGCTTGCTCAGCTCGGTCAGCTGGTCGCCCTTCTGCAACGACGTGATGCGGTGCGCGATGCGGGTGACGTCGTTGTCGAGACGCTGGACGTCGAGGAGGATGACCTGGTCCTCGGGTGCTGCCTTCATGGTCAGGCTCCTTCTGTGGGGGTGGTGGGTTCGGCGGCCGGCAGGACGGCGAAGTCCCACGGGTCGGTGCGGAGGTCGCTCACGGTGACGCGGACCCCGGCCCGGGTGCACAGCTGCTCCGCGGCGACGTCGAGCCAGAGCCACTCGGTGGCCCAGTGCGAGGTGTCGATGAGCGCCGGCCCGCCGCCGAGGAGCGCCTGTTCGCGGAACTCCGAGGCCGGGTGGTGCCGCAGGTCGCTCGTGATGTAGACGTCGGCGTCGAGCACGGCGGGGTGGCCGAGCAACGAGTCGCCGGCACCCGCACAGAGCGCCACGGTGCGGACGGGCTGGTCGAAGTCACCGGAGACACGGACGCCGGTGGCCGTGGGCGGCAGCAGGTCGACGAGCTTCCGGGCGAGGGCGCCGAGGGTCGTCCCCTCGGGCAGCACGCCGACGCGACCGATGCCCGTGTCGGGGTCGGCTCCGGCGTCGAGCGGGCGCTGCTCGGTGAGCCCGAGGCGGTCGGCGAGGACGGCCGAGGTGCCGGTCGTCACGACGTCGGCGTTGGTGTGCGCCGCGAGCAGGGCGCTGCCGCCACGCACCAGCGTCGCGAGGACACTGCCCTTGTAGGTCGACTCGGCGATCGTCGTCACCCCGCGGAGCAGCAGCGGGTGGTGCGTGAGCAGGAGCCCGGCACCGAGTTCGACGGCTTCACGGGCGGTGGCGGGGACCGCGTCGACGGCGAGGTGCACGTGCTCGACGGTGGCGTCCGGGTCGCCCGCGACGAGGCCGACGGAGTCCCACGACTCGGCACCGGCGGCGGGCCACAGGTCCTCGATCACGGCCTGGAGTTCGCGGAGCGTCGGCATCCCGTCAGTCTACCGAGGCGACCGCCCCGCACGGGGCAGCCGGTCCGTGTGGGGTGATCCGGGCCTCCAGGCAGTGCGGCCGGAGGCGGGGTGACCGGAAGCGGTGCAGCCGACCGCGCCGCGGCCGCGGGGCGTCAGCGACGACCGAGCAGGCCGAGCAGGCGGTCGACGAGTCGCGACCACCAGCCGGCCGGGGCCGGTGCTGCCGCGGTGTCGGTGTCGGTGTCGGCTTCCGTCGCGTCCGCGACGGGGGCCGGGACGACGGGTGCGGCGACGGCGTCCGGCAGGACGACCGGCGTGCTCGCGGTGACGCCCTGGTGCGCGGTGAGCGCGGCGGCGAAGGCCGCGCGGTCGATGACCGTCGGCCCGGTGGCGGGCAGGACGAGCGGGGTGGGTCGCGTGGCCGCGGACACCGGGGACACGGCCGGGAGGCCCAGCACCGGTCGGACGGGTTCGTGGCGTTCCGGGGTGACGAGTGCCACCACCGGCGCGGCTTCCGCGGTGGGTGCGGCCTGCGCTGCTGCGGGGACGCTCGGTGCTGCGCGGGTCGGCACGGGTGCCGGCCGGGTGACGAGCGCCACCAGCGCGGTCGCTGCGCGGCGGGCTGCGGCACGGTCGCGGCGGTCCGCCTCGGCGGCGGCGTCGGTGAGCAGGTCGGCGAAGACGGTGTGGGCGAAGGCGCGGGCGGCGGTCACCTCGGGGTCGTCGGATCCGGCGACGGTGGCCTCCCACGCGGCGAGGCGAGCGAGGTCCTCGTCACGGCGGCGGACCTCATCCTCGAGCAGGACGATGCGCTCGATGCTGCTGCGGCCCGTGGACGACGACACCTCGACCGCGAGGTCCTCGATGCGCAGGGCCAGACGCTCCGGCGGCTCCGGGAACGACGGGGCGCAGACGGCGGCGTGGCGGGCGCGGTCGCGACGGAACGCGGGGGCGGCGACGGGTGCCGACCGGGTGGTCTCGTCGGCCGGGGCGGGGGTGGCGACGTGCGCCGGGGCGGTCGTCGGGTCGGCAGTCGTCGCGTCGGCGGTTGCTTCGGCGGCCGCGGTGGTGGTGCTGCTCGCGGCGTGTCCGGGGCGCTGCACGGGGCCGGTGACGGGCGGGACGACGAGGTCCGGCACGTAGGGGGCACGGGTCGCCGGTGCGTCGCGGAGCCACTCCTCGAGCTCGCGGCCGAACGGGTCCACGAGCGGGGTGCGTGCGCCGGACTGGGTCTCCATGTCCGAAGGATAAATATCGCGCGACCCGAAACGCGGGACATCCGCGGTGTGTCGCTGCACCGCCTGCCATATCGCGGCGGAGTTGAGCGGCGTGTCGCGCCCGTCGTCACCGAGGTGGGCGGAGGCCGCCCTCGAACGCCCGCAGCAGTTCCCGCCCCGCGGGCCATGCACCGACGCCGCTGGCGACGTTCACGTGCCCGAGGGCACCGACACGGACGACGTCCGCGCCCATCGCGTCGGCGAACACGAGCGCCCGGTCCGCGCTGCAGTAGGGGTCGTCGTCGCTCACGACGAGGCGTGTCGGGACCTGCTGGGCCGGGGGCACCTCGCGCGGTGTCACGAAGCCCGATGCCTCGTCCGGGAACGTGTCGCCGAGCGGGTCGGGCGGGGCGACGAGGAAGGCACCGGCGACGAGCGTGGAGGCATCCGCCGTGGTGGCGAGCCAGTCGGCGACGGCCAGGACGCCGAGGCTGTGGGCGATGAGGACCGGCGGCTCGCTGCACTCGGCGGCGGCATCCGAGATCGCGGCGCGCCAGTCATCGGCGTCCGGCTCGCTCCACGAGGTGGGGGCGATGCGGACCGCGGCGCGCTGCTGGTGGTGCTGGTCGTGCTGATCTTGCCGGTCCCGCTCCCAGATGGACTGCCAGTGGTCCGGGTCCGAGTTCCAGATGCCGGGGACGATCACCCACGGTCGCGGTCTGCTCACCCGGGCAGCGTAGCGAACCGGCGAGCCACCGTTCCGGAGTGTGACGCGCGGTGCACTGCCCGGCTCAGAGCTGCGGGACCGCGCCGCGGGGCTGCTGCAGCGTGTCGCGCGGGTACTGCCCGAAGCGCGACGCGTAGGCCGCCGAGAACCGGCCGAGGTGCGCGAAGCCCCAGCGCAACGCCACGCTCGCCACCGTCAGGTCGCCCGCCGACGCGCGGCGGAGTTCCTCGTGCACGCGGTCCAGCCGGATCCCCCGCAGCAACGCGTTCGGGGCCGTTCCGACCTGCCGCTGGAACGCCTGCTGCAGCCCCCGGACGCTCAGGCCGACGTGCTCGGCGACGTCCGTCGTCGTGATGGGTGTGTGGGCGAAGGCGTGCATGAACTCCACGGCCTCGCGCACGCGGCCCGTGGCCCCCTGCGGCAGCGCGACGTCGGGGGCGATGGTCTCGTGCGGGAACGTGTCGAGGAACGCTAGCGCGGTCTCGCGCACGGTCTCGGCGAGGGCCAGCTCGGTGAGCGGTGCCGGTCCGAGCACCACCGCGGCCGCACGCTGCACCCGGGCGTTCCAGGCGCGGAGGTCCTCCGGCCGGGGTGCCGCGGTGTGGTCGAACACGAGGGGCCCGGGCCGGGTGCCGTGCACCTCGGCGGCGACGCCCTCCAGGTACGTGCGGTCGAACTGCACGAGGCTCTGGCGGACGTCCTGCAGGTCGAACACGAAGGGACGCCGCGTCGGGAACACCCGCGGGGTCCCCGGTGCGAAGTCGACCTCCTGGCGACCGACGTCGACGCGGCCACCGCCGTCCGACGTCCACATCACGACGTACTCGTCGGGGACCTCGACCTCGCCCTGCATTCGCCCGTCGAACCGGGTGGAGCGGAACGTCATCGATCCGTCGCCCACGACCTGGAACCGGTACGCGAACGGACGATCGGTCCGGGACGCCGAGAACCCCGTGCTCTCGTAGGCCTCTTCGTACAGTTGCACGGCCGCGTCGAGTCCGGCGCCGGACGTCTCGAACCGGATCCGGGGATCAGGCTCGACAGTCATCGCGCGAATCGTGACACGGTGTCCGGGAAACGCGACAATCGCCGACCCGTCATTGCGGTTTGCGGCCCACGGAGTGCGCTGGGCGGACGACCGGGGACCCCCGTCGGTGTGTGACGGGCTTGCTCCCGCTCAGTGCCGAGAGCGCAGCACCGTCCAGCGGTTCCGGTCGGCGACGCGTTCGTACCGCAGGTCGTCGACGACCATGCGGACGAGGGCGAGCCCACGACCGCCTTCGGCGAAGTCGTCGGGCAGCACGGCGGCGTCGGGATCCACCGTCGCCGCGACCCCGTCGTCGGACAGCAGCGCCTGGAAGCGTTCGTCGCCGATCTCGAGCCGGAGCTCGCACGAGACGCCGTCCGGGCGGGCGCCGTGCTCGATGACGTTCGAGGTGAGTTCGACGAGGGCGAGTTCGAGGGCCATCCGGTCCTCGGCGGCGACGGACGGCTCGTGCTGCCACACGCCCGCGAGGAAGTCGTGCACGGCGGACACGTCGTCCGGAGGGCACGCCAGTGCGAGCATGTGCTCGGCGACGGGGGCGGTCATCACCAGTCGGTCACCGCGGCGTCCCCGTCGGGGTACGTCCGCAGGATCTTGTCGATGTTGGAGAGCTTGAGAACCATCTGGACCTGTTCCGACGGTGCCGCGATGCGGAGGTCGCCGCCGGCCTGCCGCGCGGTCTTCAGACTGCCGACCAGGGCGCCGAGGCCGGAGGAGTCCATGAACTCGACCCCGGAGAGCTCGACCACGAGCCGCGATCGCCCGTTGCCGACGATCTGGGCGACGGTCTCGCGGAACGTGGGCGCGGAGACCATGTTGAGCCGGCCGCTGCACTCCAGGACGGCGGTGTCGGTCTCCGCCTCGTGTACGACGATGTCCATCTCGGTGGGTCTCCTCAGATCGGTGCGCCTTGCAACCAGCAACCTACCGGCTCAGACCGTCAGTTGTGGGACCGGTTTCGCCGCGTCGCCGTCACCTGGACCACGACGGCCGCGGCCATCAGCGCTGCCATCACCCCGCCCATCGCCAGTGCGGTGCCGCCGAGGGCGCCGGCGAGCGGGGTGCCGAGACCGCCGATGCCGAAGGTCAGGCCGCCCTGCAGGGCAGCCGCCGTGCCCGGGTGCGCCGCGCCGACGTGCTGCGTGCGGGTCATCGCCGCCGGCAGGACGAAGCCCCACGCAGCCGTCACCACTGCGAGCGAGCACCACACCGGCACCGGGCCGAACCCGAGGAGCGCCGACGCCAGCACGGCCGTGGCTCCGACCGTCCCGACGACCAGGCCCAGGGTCAGCAGGGCGTCCTCGCTGAACCGCCCGACCAGCCGACCGAACAGCAGCGTCGTGACGATCATCATCGACGCGTTCGTGGCGAAGACGAGCGTGTACAGCCCCTCGGAGAACCCGAACTCCGACTGGAACACGAACGAGCTCGTCGCGATGTACGCGAAGAACCCCACCGTCGACAGCACCCCACTCAGCACGTAGGCCCGGAACCGCGGGATCGCCAGGAGTTCGCGGATCCGCTGCCCGTTGGCCGCGAACCCGACGCCACCGCGACGCTCCGGCGACAGGGTCTCGCGGAACCGCAGGACCACGGCCACGAAGAACACGGCGCCGAGCACGGCCAGCACGACGAACATGAGCCGCCACGTGCCGATCGTCAGCACCGCTCCCCCGGCCAGCGGGGCGACCACGGGTCCGATCGCGTTGATGGCCGCGAGCGTGCCGAACACCTTCGCCATCCGGGTACCGCTCGTCACGTCGGACACCATCGCCCGGCCGGCCACGGCACCCGCGGCTCCGGCGAGTCCCTGGGCGACGCGGGCCACCACCAGCGTCACGACGTCGGGGGCGAGCGCGCAGCCGACCGACGCGAGGGCGAACAGGGCGGTCCCGACGACGAGCATCGGCCGACGACCGATCCCGTCGCTCACCGGTCCGACGAGCAGCTGGCCGACCGCGAAGGCCACGAGGAACGCCGTGAGCGACAGCTGCACGGCGCCGGGCGTGGTGCCGAGGTCGCGCGCGATGGCCGGGAGTGCGGGGATGTACATGTCCGTCGCGAACGGCGAGACCCCGACGATGAGCGCCAGCGGCACGATCGGGGGCAGCACGGTCGTCGTCGGTCCCACGCTGCGCTCCGTCGTCACCTCGGACACGCTACGCGTCCCCGAATCGATTCGACGGGCACTTCGTGAGCAGGAACGGTCGGGTCGCGGTGCCGGAGGCGACCGTTCCTGCTCACGAAGTGCGGCACGGGACGTGCGCGCGGACGGACGGGAGGCCCGGTGCCAGCTGGCACCGGGCCTCCTGTCCGTCGGGTGGGGGCGTCAGCCCGTGTTCTGCAGGCCGGCCGCGATCCCGTTGACGGTGAGCAGCAGGAGCCGGTGGTCGGCGTCCGTCGGGTCCGTGCTGCCGGACGTGCGGATGGCGCGTAGCGCACGGAGCTGCAGGTGCGACAGTGCGTCGACGTACGGGCTGCGGAGGCGCACGGCGCGGGCGAGGACGGGTCGGTCCTCGAGCACGTCGCTGCCGCCGGAGACGCGGAGCACCCAGTCGCGGGTGCGGACCATCTCGTCGAGCACCTTCGCGGCGAGGTCGTCGCGGTCGGCGAGCTCGAGGTACCGGCGGGCGATGTGCTCGTCGGTCTTCGCGAGCGACATCTCGACGTTCTTGATCATCGCGGCGAAGAGCGGCCAGTCGGCGTAGGCGGCGCGGAGGACATCGACGTCGCCGACGGCCTCGAGCGCGGAGCCGAGCCCGTACCAGCCGGCGAGGTTGATGCGCGCCTGCGTCCACGAGAACACCCACGGGATGGCGCGGAGGTCCTCCAGCGACTCCACCGACAGGCCACGACGGGCCGGGCGGGAGCCGAGGGGCAGCAGGCCGATCTCCTCCATCGGGGTGACCCGGGCGAACCAGGGCGCGAAGCCGTCGGCCTTGACCAGGTCGTAGAACGCGACGCGCGAGACGTCGTCGAGCTGCTGGGCGAGGTCGGCGAACCGGGCGGCCGCGGCGGCGGTGCGCGCCTCGTTCGACGGCGTCGACGCGAACAGCGTCGCCGAGGCCATCTGCTCGAGGTGGCGCGCGGCGATGTCCTGGTCGCCGTACTGGGCGAAGATGACCTCACCCTGCTCGGTGAGCTTGAGCCGGCCGTCGATCGATCCCGGCGGCTGCGCGAGGACGGCCTCGTTGGCGGGACCGCCGCCCCGGCCGAGCGAACCGCCGCGGCCGTGGAACAGGGTCAGCTCGATGTCGTTGTCGCGGGCCCAGTCGGCGATGCGGGCCTGGGCGTCGTACAGCGCCAGGTTCGCGGACACCGGGCCGACGTCCTTCGACGAGTCCGAGTAGCCGAGCATGACCTCGAGCCGACGGCCGGTCGCGGCGAGGCGTCGCTGGAAGGCCTCGGTGCGGACGGCCTCGTCGAGGATGTCGACGCTGGCGTGCAGGTCGGCGAAGGTCTCGAACAGCGGGATGACGTCGAGCACCGGCGCGGCCTCGGCCGACCCGAGCGCGGCGACCGCGAGTTCGTGCACGTTCGCCAGGTCCGCCGGGGACTGCGTGAACGACACGATGTACCGGTTCGCCGCGCGGACGCCGTAGCGGGACTGCAGCCCGGCTATCGTGCGGAACACGGCGAGGACCTCTTCGGTGGTCTCGCTCAGTTCGCCACCGGCGCGGATCTCGGCCAGGGCCGTGCGGTGGACCTGGGAGTGCTGGCGGACCTCGAGCTCGGCCAGGTGGAACCCGAAGGTCTCGACCTGCCAGATCAGGTTCTGCAGCTCGCCGTTGGCCGGGCGGATCGCGCCGGCGGCGACGAGCGACGCCTGGATCGTGCGGAGGTCGGCCAGCAGCGCCTCGGGACCGTCGTAGGCCAGTGGGGTGGTGCCGGTCCGGGTGGCGTCGATGCGTGCTGCGACGAACAGGAGCGCGCGACGGTGGGTCTCGTTCGGTGCGCGGACGCCGATGCGCTCGGCGATGCCCGGGTCCAGGGACTCCTGCGCGGCGACGAGGGCGGTGAGGCCGGCGTCGGCGGGGGTGTCGCTCGCGTCGAGCGTCAGGGCGCTGCCGATGCGGGTGGTCGCGCGGGCGAGGCCGAGCAGGATGTGCTCCGCCGCGATCTCGGCGGCCTGGCGGGTGACGTCGGCCGTGACGTGCGGGTTGCCGTCGCGGTCGCCGCCGATCCAGGTGCCGAACCGCACGAACGCGGGGGCGATCACGGATGCACGGCCGGCGTCGTCGCCCTGCAGCCGGTCGTCGAGCAGGCGGTAGACCTGCGGGACGATCTCGAACAGGGTCTGGTCGAACACGCTCATCGCGGTGCGGACCTCGTCGAGCGGGGTCGGCCGGGTGGTGCGGAGCGGCGAGGTGCGCAGGAGGGTCGTGATCTCCTCGAGCAGGCGGCGCTCGTTCTCGGCGCGGGCCGTCGCGTTGCGGGCACGGTCGCGCTCGTCGATGAGGTCCGTGATGCGGCGGACACCCGTGGTGACCGCGCGGCGGCGGGCCTCGGTCGGGTGGGCCGTCAGCACCGGGTGGAACCGCAGGGTGCGGAGGCGCTCGGCGGCCTCGGCCTCGCCGACCTCGGCGACGAGCTCGGCGTAGGTGGCGGGGAACGAGTCGCCGGCCACGCCACCGTCGTCACCGCGCTGCCGGAGGACCCGCACGCGGTGGTGCTCCTCGGCCAGGTTGGTGAGGTGGAAGTAGGTGGTGAACGCCTGTGCCACGGCCTCGGCGCGTTCTGCCGACATGCCCGAGACGATCGCCTGGGCCCGCGCTGCACCCTCGGCGTGGTCGCCCTCGTAGGCGTCGATCACGGCGGCGCGCAACGACTCCACGTCGTGGAGCAGTTCGTCGCCCCCGTTCTCCCGCAGCACCCGGCCGAGGAGGTTGCCGAGGTACCGGACGTCGGCGCGCAGGTCACTGTCGACCGCACCGCTGACGTCGTCCCGCGCGCGCTCGTGGCGTGCAGATCCGTCGATCGCCGTCATGGAGTCCTTTCCGGGTCGTCCGGGAGGCTGGTCCCGGGTCCCAGCAGCGTATCGGCACCCTGGGGCGCATGACGTCGACCGTCCGGACGGACGCGGGGGAGGGTCCGGGTCCGGACGGACGCGGGGCCGGGTCCGGACGGACGCGGGGCCGGGTCCGAGCTGGCCTGCTCGGCGACCGCCGCTGTGCGGTCAGGCCGTGACGGCGGCGACCGTCGTGTCCCCCGGCTCCTGACGGAACGGCGAACGGCGGGCATCGAGGCCGGCGAGCAGCCCACGGTTCAGCTCGTAGGCGAGCTCGACCTCGGCGATCACCCGCTCCTGTTCCTCTGCCGTCCAGGGCGCGGCGTCGAGCTGGGCCCGGTAGGTGTGCTCGAAGTCGCTCGGGTCGGCGACCTGGTCGAAGATGTAGAAGAGGACACCGTTCGTGTCGAACCCGAACCGCTCGGCCAGCACCTGCCCGATCACGTGCCCGCCGGACACGTCGCCGAGGTACCGCGTGTAGTGGTGTGCGACGAAGCCGCCGGGCCACTCCGCCGCGACCTCGTTGAGGCGTCGCACGTACGCGGTCGTCGCGGGCAGCGGGCACACCAGTTCGGACCAGTCCGGGCCGATCAGGTACTCGAGGTCGGCACGGATTGCCGGCATCCGGGTGAGTTGCGCGGTGACGAACGGCGCCGCAACGGGGTGGTCGGCCATGCGTTCCGCCGCCCGCTCGAGCGCGTCGTACACGAAGGCGTACTGTCCGAGCAGGTCCGCGTAGTCGGCGACGTCGCAGTCGCCACCGAGGAGGTCCTGCATGAAGCCGCTCGTGGCCGAGGCACCGTGCGAGCGCCGCGTGCGTCGGCGCAGCAGCTCGGAGAACGGGATGACGGTCGAGTCCATGAGGTAAGGCTAACCTTAGTGATGCGCGCGTCAAGCAGGGATCACCCAGGTGGCGCCGAACCCGCGAGAGGAAGCTCCCCCACGATGAGCTCGAAACCCAAACGCCCCCAGCACGTCTTCGTCGTCGACCGCACCGAACGGCTCTCGCCCCACATGGTGCGCGTGCACCTGGGCGGCTCGGCCTTCGAGGACTTCGTCGCCCAGGCCGACCCCGACAGACTCGGCTCGACCGACAAGTACGTCAAGCTCCTGCTCGCGAAGCCGTCGCTCGGACTCGTGCCGCCGTACGACCTCGAGGCCCTGCGCGAGACCCTGCCGAAGCACGACCGCCCGGCCCGCCGCACCTACACGGTGCGGGCGGTCGACCACACCACGCGGACCATCGCGATCGACTTCGTCGTGCACGGCGACGAGGGCCTCGCCGGGCCCTGGGCAGCGTCCGCGCAGCCGGGTGATCGGCTCGCCCTGTCCGGGCCCGGTGGTGGCTACGCGCCGAGTACCGACCCGGCGGTCACGCACGTGCTGCTCGGTGACGACAGCGCCCTGCCCGCGATCGGCGCCGCACTCGAGTCGATGCCAGACTCCGCCACCGGGGTCGCCCTGGTCGAGGTGGCCGGGCCCGCCGACGAGCAGGACATCCGGCACCCGGCCGGGGTCGACCTGCGGTGGCTGCACCGGGACGCCACCGGCGCCCAGCCGGGCACGCTCCTGCTGGAGACGGCCCGCGGGCTGCCGCGTGCCTCCAGGCCGGTCCAGGTCTTCGCGCACGGCGAGCGGACCGCGATGAAGGCGATCCGTCGGCTGTTGCAGGACGACTGGGGGCTGGAGAAGCGCGAGATGTCGTTGTCGGCGTACTGGGCGCTCGGTCGTGGTGAGGACGAGTTCCAGGAGGAGAAGCGCGAGCCCGTCGGGGTGATCTTCACCGACTGACTGCGGCCTGCGTGCCCGATCCTTCCCATGGCGGGCGCGATGGCTGGTGGAAACGGGCGTACCTGGTCGGAAGAACGGACCAGGTACGCCCGATTCGGCCCAGTACGCGCGCTATTGGTCGGTACGCCCGGTTCCCGCAGGTACGCCCGTTCTTTCCCAGAACAGTCGCGATGGCTGATGGGAACGGGCGTACCTGGTCGGAAGAACGGACCAGGTACGCCCGATTCGACCCAGTACGCCTGTTCTTGGTCGGTACGCCCGGATCGGCGAACGTCCGGGGTGCCCGGTTCCCGCAGGTACGCCCGTTCCTTCCCATGGCGGGCGCGATGGCTGGTGGGAACGGGCATGCCTGGTCGGAAGAACGGACCAGGTACGCCCGATCCGACCAGGCACGCCCGGCACGCCCGTTCTCGGTCGGTATGCCCGGACCGGCGGACGTTCGGGGCGCCGAGTTCCCGCAGGTACGCCCGATCTTTCCCAGAACGGGCGCGATGGCTGGTGGGAACGGGCATGCCTGGTCAGAAGGACCGACCAGGGACGCCCGATTCGACCAGGGACGCCCGGTACGTCCGGCGCGCGCAGCGGCCGGGAGGCCCGGGGCACGTCGGTGGGTCGGGCTAGCGTTCCGCGCATGGTCACCTCCTCGTGCTGCGTGCCGGGTTGCGCAGGCGTGCTCGCGGACGGACTCGCGGGCGTCCCCCTGTGCGGCGCGCACATCGCGTTCGTCGCCGACCTCGCGGCCGAACACCCCGGCATCGAGGACGCCCTGCCCGGCCCATGCCAGGCGTGCGGGTCACGGATCGGGGTGCGGTACCCCTCGGGTGCGGTGTGCGCCCGGTGCGAGTGGCGGTGGGGCGACGTGCCGGACGGCGACCTGGCTCCCCCGCGGGTCGACGTCGTCTACTACCTGCGGATGCGCGACGACTTCGGCGACCGCATCAAGATCGGCACGACGATGAACCCCCGGCACCGGCTCGCGGCGATCCCGCACCAGGACCTGCTGGCGTTCGAACGCGGTGATCGGACCCTCGAACGCCGACGGCACGCCGCCTTCGCCGCCAGCCGGTACCCGGGTACCGAGTGGTTCCGGGTGACGCCGGAACTCCTGGCCCACGTGGACGCCGTCGCCGCCGGGGTCGACGACCCGTGGGACCTGCACGCCCGGTGGACGAGCGAGGCGCTCGCGCTGCGGGGCTGAGCCCCGACCGGGCAGTCGGGGCTCCTGCTCAGGCGGCCTGCAGCATGCGGTCGGCGGTGCGGAGCGAGAGCGCCATGATCGTCAGCGCCGGGTTGGCGATGACCGCGCTCGGGAACACCGAGTTGTCGGCGATCCACAGGTTCGGGACGTCCCACGAGCGGCCGTCCTGGTCGACGACGGAGGTCTCGCGGTCCGTGCCCATCCGCGCGGTGCCGATGGTGTGCGCCGTGCGTTCGAGCACCCGGACGTCGTGCCCACCGGCAGCCTCGACGATGGTCGTCATCGTGCGGACCGCGTGGCGGCGGATCGCTTCCTCGTTCGACCCGGGGGTGAAGGACACCCGAGCACGCGGGACACCGTGCTCGTCGAGTTCGTCGGTCAGCTCGAGGCGGTTGTCGTCGTACGGCAGGCACTCGGCGTTGATGCCGACGCCGGCCGAGAACGGGTAGTCCTGCAGGGCCCGGACGAGCTCGGCACCGCGGAGTCCGCCGCCCCGGACCAGCGAGGTCGCGAAGGTCTGCGGCTGCACGCCCAGGCTCTGGATGAGGTAGCCGCCCGCGAAGTCGGCGTCCGCCGGTCGGACGAAGTCCTCGGTGATGATCGACGACGGGTACCCGCGGTACGAGCGCATCGACTCGTCGAACCGCGCCCACACCTGGGTGGCTCCGTGTGCGGTGAAGTTCCGGCCGACCTGTCCGCTGCCGTTCGCGACACCGGTGTGCAGCAGCAGTCGCGGCGTCTCGACACCGCCCGCGGCGAGGACGAGTGTCCGGCAGCGCTGACGGTGCTCGCGGCCGTCGGCGGTGTACAGGACCGCCTCGACCCGTCCCGCCGCGTCGAGCTCGATGCCGTGCACGAAGGACTCCGGACGGATCTCGGCACCGAACGCCACGGCGGCCGGCAGGTAGGTCGTGTCCATCGACACCTTCGAGCCGTTGCGGCAGCCCTGGTGGCACGAGCCGCAGGACACGCAGGCCTGGCGCAGCCCGTGGTGCTCCTGGTGCCGGTCCTCGGTGGTCAGGCCGACCGGGGCGTCGGTCGCGGTGATCCCGGCGGCCGCGGTGCCGCGCATCATCATGTCCGATGAGGCGTTCCGGGCCGGCGGGCGCATCCGGTACCGGCGGGAGGGGTCCCACGGGTAGTGCTCGGGGCCGGCGACGCCGACGTCGTGCTCGACCTGCTCGATCCAGCCGGTGAGTTCCGCGTGGCTGATCGGCCAGTCCTGCCCCGCGCCGCTCTCGGTCCGCAGCCGCAGGTCGTGCTCGCTCGGCCGCGGGGTGAACGCGCCCCAGTGCAGCGTCGACCCGCCGACGCCCGTGCCGCTGTTGTTGGGGCCGAAGGCCGTGGGGGCTCCGCCGCCGCTCAGCCGCTCGTCCATCCAGTTGATGTCACCGGGGGCGGCGACCTCGTCCGGCACGTGGTCGCCCGGCTCGGTGTTTCGGCCGGCCTCGAGCGCGACGACCGTCAGGCCACGGCGGGCCAGCGATGCGAGGAGCGGTGCTCCCCCGGCCCCGGTGCCGACCACCACCACGTCGACGACGTCGTCCGTGCCGTACGTGCGTTGTCCGTCGAGTCTCATCGTGCAGCTCCGGTCGTCGGTGCGGTGTCGATCGTGGTGGCGGTGCCGGCGGGGGCCTCGGGTTCCCAGGCCTCGCGCTCGCCCGCCGCGAGCAGCTGGAAGCCCTGCTTGCGGACGCCGTCGCCGCCGTTCGCGTAGCCGTCGAAGTCGATGGCGGCCATGGTGGCGGGGTGTGCGAGCCAGTGCTTCACGAGGTCGACGCTGGCGTCCTCGAACCACGCGCGCAGCTGCTCGGCGTCGAGGTCGCCGTCGGCGCGGTACCGCCCGACAGCCACGGACTCGAGGGCTTGGTCGAGCACGCCGTCGCGGGCGGGTGCAGCGAGGACGTCGAGCGCGGCACGGTAGGCCTCGGCGTCCACCGGCAGGCCGTCCGGCCGCCAACCGTCGCCGAGCCCGGCGGCGAGCTGCGCGTCGACCCGCAGTGCCAGGTCGACCTGGTCGGTGCCGGGCTGCGGGACGACGATCCGGGCGACGGCGCGCAGGGTGTCCAACTGTGTCGGCGTCAGCGCGTGGGGTGCGGCGGCCGGGTCGTCGGGCAGGGCGCGCTGGGCCAGCAGGCCCCGGGTGCGGGCGCTGACCCGCGGCGAGGCGATCACGCGGGCGTGCTCCACGGGGACGACCGGCGACCCCGTGACCCGGCGCTGCCAGAAGTCGCGGATGCGCTCGGCCACGGCCTCGGGCTGTTCCCAGGGCAGCAGGTGGGCGGCGCCTTCGACGACGTGGAGCTCGCTGTTCGGCCAGTGCGGCAGGGTCAGGCGGCGCTGGGCGTCGGCATCGAGGTCGCCGTCCTCGGCACCGGCGAGCACCAGGGCCGGCACGGGATTCGGGGCTGCGTCCGACCAGTCCTCGCGGCTGCCGCGGGACAACCAGTCCGTCCAGGCGGCGGGGTCGGTCCGCTCGACGTCCTGCACCGCCGCGATGTGCCGCGCAGGCGCCAGGGGCGACGCGGTGTTGGCGGCGACGAACTCCTCGGCGTCCTCGGCACCGATCGGGCCACCGGCAGCCCACGAGAGCATCGTCCAGCGGCGGTCGTCGTCCATCGGCTCCGGAGCGAGCGGGGACGCGGCGAGGAGCACCACGGCCCGCAGCCCGAACAGGCCGTTCGCGCCGGAGATCGTGCGGTCGGCCACCACCGTGGCGACCTTGCCGCCCATCGAGTGTCCGAGGAGTATCCACTCCGTCGAGCCGCTCGCCCCGATCGCGCGCTCCACCAGGACGGCCATCTCCTCGACGGTGGTGCCGGACGACGCCGGGCTGCGGCCGAAGCCGGGCAGGTCGATGCCGATCAGGTCGAGGTCACCGAGGAGCTCGGCGCGCAGCAGCGCGAACTCCTCGGAACTCGCGCCGAGGGCGTGGAGACAGAAGACGGTGATCACCATGTATACCTACCCGTCGCTCGCGACCGCTCCCAGCCGGGCCGTACCCCGGCGGGTCGTGCGTGTACCCCGATCGTCGGCGTCACCGGGCGTACGCGTCGACGAACAGCGCGCCCCGGAGCTCGCGCAGGGTGTCCGCCAGCCGGTCGACGGTCCGGCCGGAGATCCCCGAGACCTGGAGGTCGTACGGGCCGAGCGCGGGGAGCCGCCCGGTGCGGATGCGGACGACCTCCCACCCCACGGCGCGGACGGCGCGGTCCTTCTTCCGGTCGGTCTCCTGCCGCGGGCCGACGTGCTCGAGGCCGTGCCGACCGGTGGAGTCGTACTCGATGGCGACGCGGAGCTCGGGCAGGATGATGTCCGGCCAGGCCTCGACGTGGTCGAAGAACGGGCGGTCGAGTCGGATGGCGGAGTGGTCGTAGGTGAACGCGAACCGCTCGGACAGCATGCCCCGGAGTTCGGCCTCGACCGCCGAGGCCGTCGCCGGGGCGCAGACGCTCGTGAACGACTCACCCGACGGCAGCCGCGGGGTCTTCGGGCAGATCGTGCGGGGAACGGACTGGGCGCTCCGCCGTGGTGCACCACGGGCCGCCCCTGCCGAGCCGGCCGCGCTGGCGGAGCCGGCGACGGGCCGACGGGACCGGGAACGGCTCGACGCGACGGCTCCGGCCGGGACCCCGCGCACCGGAGCCGCCGGCAGCGTCTGTCGTCCGGCACTCCGGACGACCCGCTGCGGCACCGGCACGGCCTGCGGCCAGTCCGACGGCAGCACCGGCCACCGCTGCGGCTGGGCCTGCACCGCGCACTCGGGGCACCACACGGAGCGGCGGCGTTCACGGCCCGGGCGGGACCGCTGTTCTGACGGGGTCGCGACGAAGACGTGCCCGACGTCGCACTCCCAGGTGAGCAGGACCTCGGCCGCCGGGGGGACCTGGGTCAGGACGACGCCGTGGTTCCAGTCGGGGTGGTACTGCCGGATGAGCACGGGGTACGGCGCCCAGTCGGCGCGGAACTGTCCGACGGCGTACGGCACCGCTTCGCCGCGCGACCACTGTCGGCGGCGCCACCACGCATCGACGGGTTCGGCCACGCCCCCACGCTAGGAACGACCACCGACACCCGCCGCACCACGCGGCGCGACCGACACCGCCGCACCACGCACCGCGACCGACACCGCCGCGGCACCACACCACGCAAAACCGCTCAGGAGGCCAGCGCGTGCTTCACGTAGGCGACCAGGGCGTTCGCGTGCCCGTGCCCGAGGCCGTGCTCGGCCTTGAGCCACCCGACGACCTCCATGTGCGGGTGGTCGTCGAGCCGGTCGGCGACCAGGTCGAGCCACTCCTGCACCGGGCGCCCGTACGTCGCCTCGATGCTCGGGAAGTACGACGCCGGACCCTTCACCTTGGTGCCGTCCGCCGGGGGCACCGGGGCGGTCACACGATGCGCTGTCATGGCGCAACGGTAGCGCTCCGTCAGCCGTCACGGAACCTCACGCAGGACACCGTTTCGTGACGCCGCGTTGCGCCGGATGGCCGGGTGTTGCGTCGCGTGGCGGGGTGTTGCGCGAGGCGTTGTCGGCGTCGGCCGGCCCTCCTACGGTCGCGACATGACCGAGACCACCAGGGCCCCGCAGTGGGAGGCGACCAGCGTCGACGACGCGGGCCGGACGACCGGGGCGAGCCGCGCCTCCAGGCCGGAGACCGCGACCATCGACGCGGCCGGACACGCCGCACTCGACCGTTCCGTCGTGCCGTTGCGGCACCCGCTGCGGTGGATCGCCGCGGCCCTCGTGCTCGTCGTGCTGCTGAACTTCGGCGAGACGCTGTTCACGAACGAGCAGTGGGGTTGGCCGGCCGTCGGCAAGTGGCTGTTCAGTCCGGCGGTCCTGACCGGCTTGCAGCTGACGCTCACCGCCACCGCGCTGAGCGCCGTGATCAGCTTCGCCGGCGGGATCCTGGTGGCCGTCGCCCGGCTGTCGCACAACCCGGTGCTGTCCGGGCTGGCGTGGGGGTACGTGTGGCTGTTCCGGTCGGTGCCGCTCATCCTGGTGCTCGTCTTCCTGTACAACCTCGGGTCGCTGTACCCGACCATCGGCATCGGGATCCCCTTCGGGCCGCAGTTCGAGATGCCGACCGCGAACCTGCTCGGCGACCTGGCGATCGGGGTCATCGGGCTGAGCCTCAGTGAGATCGCCTACGCGTCCGAGATCGTCCGTGCCGGGGTGCTCGCCGTCGACCACGGCCAGCACGAGGCCGCGCAGGCGCTCGGGCTCCCCCGTCGCCGGCAGTTCGTGCGGGTGATCATGCCGCAGGCGCTGCGGTCGATCGTCCCGGCGTTCGTGAACCAGGTCGTCGGCCTGCTGAAGGCCTCGTCGCTGCTGTTCTACGTGTCGCTGCTCGACCTGTTCGGCGTGGTGCAGAACCTGTCGAGCACGTACCCGGGCGACATCATCCCGCTGCTCGTCGTCGCCACCATCTGGTACCTCGTGCTCACCAGCGCGGTCTCGATCGTGCAGTACTACGTCGAGCGCTGGACGGCTCGCGGGTCGGTCCGTGCGCTGCCTCCGACACCGTGGCAGCGGGTGCGGAGCGCGCTGCGGGGCGGCGGGACCGGACGTGGTCCGGGACGGCCTGGAGGCGCGGGTCGCCGCACACAGGCAGCCGCCGCCGAGCGCGCGGTCGCGTCCGGGTCCGCTTCCACCGTCGACGACAGGAGCATCTGATGAGCGCCGCCATCGCGATCCACGGGGCCGTCAAGGCGTTCGGGGACAGCGTCGTCATCGACGGCGTCGACCTGTCGCTGCCGTCCGGCAGCGTGACCGTCGTCCTCGGCCCCTCCGGTTCCGGCAAGTCCACGCTGCTCCGGGCGATCAACCACCTCGAACCGCTCGACCGCGGGGTCGTCACCGTCGGCGACGAGCCCATCGGGGTCCGCCTGCGCACCGGCCGCGACGGGGTCCCCCGCTGGAAGGAGCTGCCCGAGCGGCACATCCTGCGGCAGCGTGCCCGGATCGGGTTCGTGTTCCAGCACTTCAACCTGTTCCCGCACCTCACCGCGCTCGAGAACGTCGCCGAGGGGCCGATCGCCGCCGGGGTCCCCGTCGCCACGGCCCGAGCGCGGGCTCAGACCCTGCTCGATCGGGTCGGACTCGGCGACCGCGGCTCCGCCCGCCCCCGACAGCTGTCCGGCGGGCAGCAGCAGCGCGTCGCGATCGCCCGGGCCCTGGCGCTCGAGCCGTCGGTCGTCCTGCTCGACGAGCCGACCTCGGCGCTCGACCCGGAGCTCGTCGGCGAGGTGCTCGGCGTCATCCGGGGGTTGGCGGACACGGGCACCACGCTCGTGATCGTCACGCACGAGATCGCCTTCGCCCGCGAGGTCGCCGACCACGTCGTGTTCCTCGACCACGGGCGGGTCGTCGAGCAGGGGCCGCCGGCCCAGGTGCTCGACCACCCGCAGCACACCCGCACGCGCGACTTCCTGTCCCGCGTCCGCTGACCCCTGACCCCTGATCCCCGCACGCACCCCAAGGAGAACCATGTCCACGATCACCCCGTCCCGCTGGCGCAACCGCGCCGGTTTCCTCGTCCTCGCAGCCGGCGTCGTCGTCGCCCTCGCCGGGTGCTCCGCGGGCGCTTCCGCCGACACGAGCGGCGCACCCGACGGGTCCGTCACCATCGGCGCCGCCTCGAACGGTGCGGCCAAGGAGACGACCGTCGAGGTCACCGAGGACACGAAGCTGCACGACGCGCTCCCCGCCGCGGTCCGGAAGTCCGGCAAGCTCACGATCGGCGTGGGGGCCCTGCCCGCCGGGTTCCCGCCGCTCGCCTTCACCGGTGACGACCAGAAGACGATCACCGGTTCGGAGCCCGACCTCGGACGGCTCGTCGCCGCGAAGCTCGGGCTGCGCGCGGACGTGCAGAACGCCACGTGGGACAACCTGTTCGTCGGCATCGACAGCGGCAAGTACGACGCCGGCTTCTCGAACGTCACGGTCACCGAGGATCGCAAGGAGAAGTACGACTTCGCCTCGTACCGGGAGGACAACCTGGCGTTCCAGGTGCTGGCGTCGAGCTCGCTGCGCTTCGACGGCGACCCGTCCGTGCTCGCCGGGAAGACCCTGTCCGTCAGCTCCGGCACGAACCAGGAGAACATCCTGCTCGAGTGGCAGAAGGAACTCCGGGCGAAGGGCGAGGACTTCACGATCAAGTACTACCCGGACGGCAACGCGATCAAGCTCGCGCTCGACTCGGGCAAGATCGACTCCTACTTCGGCCCGAACCCGACGATCGCCTACCAGAACACGCAGAGCAAGGGCACCGCGAAGGAGACGACGACCGCGGGCACGTACTCCGGCGCCGGCTCGTCACTGCAGGGGCTCATCGCCGCGACGACGAGGCAGGGCAGCGGCATCGCGAAGCCCGTCGCGGCGGCGATCAACGAGCTGATCGAGGACGGCACCTACGCGAAGTGGCTCGCGGCCTACAACCTGTCGAACGAGGCCGTGAAGACGTCCGAGGTGAACCCCGAGGGTCTGCCGCTCGACAACAGCTGAGGTGTGCCGTGACACCCCCGTGGCCGTCGTGATCGCGGGGGTGTCGTGCGTGCGGGGCACGCACCCGATGCGTGCGCAACGAACGACGTCCCACCCGTCGAACGACAGGTGGGACGTCGGAACATGCGCACGCGGCGAGCTATCGCGCAGCCAGAGCGGACTCCCCCTCGACGACAGGCGCCGCCCACTCCGCAGCGAGCAGCTCGTAGGAGCGCACCCGGGCGTCGTGGTCGTGCGCGATCGTCGTGACGAGCAACTCGTCCGCGCCCGTGACCCGCCGGAGCGTCTCGAGCCGGTCCGCGACGTGTGCCGGGTCGCCGACGAACCTCGTCGCGAGCCGGTCCGCCACCGACGCCTCGGCCTCAGCGGGGAACCGCAGCTCCCGAGCCTGGTCCGGGGTGGGGTACTCGATCGCCCCGACGCCGGAGCGGATCGAGTGCACCCACTGGGCGTACCCGAGCCCGAGCTCGTCCGCCTCGGCCGCGGTCGGCGCAACGAGCACGTCGGCCGACACGATGACGTGCGGCGCGTCGAGCACGCCCGGGCGGAACGCGTCGCGGTAGGCCTGCACCGACGCCAGGACCGTGCCCGGGGACGTGTGGTAGTTCGCGCCGTACGGCAGGCCGAGCGCGCCGGCGATCCGGGCACTCTCGCCGCCGGTGGAGCCGTGGATCCACAGCTCGACGGGTGCGCCGGAGGCCGGGGGCGCCTCGACGACAGCATCGTCCCGCGACCACGTGCCGGCGAACAGCCCGCGGATCAGGTCGAGTTCGCCCTCGAACCGGTCGACGTCCCCGGGCACTCGGCCGAGCAGTTCACCGTGCAGCGCGAACCTGCTGCCCGGCGCGATGCGGAACTCGAACGGCGCGGGGACGAGCAGGCCGTCGACGACCCGGTCGGTCCGCGGGGCGAGCGACGGCGGCTTCGGGGCGCCCGGTGCTGGTGCTCCTGAGCGGCCGAGCCCGAGGTCGATGCGCGGCCCGTACAGCGCGGCGAGCGTGCCGAAGGTCTCGGCGATCTGGAGCCCGCGGGTGTTGCCGACCAGGGTCGCGGCGCTGCCGACCCGGATGTTCAAGGTGGCTGCGGCGACCGCACCGATGACGACGGTCGGTGCGCTGCCGGCAACACCGGGGTTGAGGTGGTGCTCGGCGAGCCAGTAGCGGGCGTACCCGGCACGTTCCGCGGCGACGGCCAGGTCGACCGTGTTCGCCAGGGCCTGGGCCGGTGTCGACCCGCTGCTCACCGGCACGAGGTCGAGGACGGAGAGCGGGACCCGGCTCATGCGAGGATCCGCTGCCGGTCGAGGACCCGTCCGGGCAGGTCGAGCGTCTGGCGGAGCGTGGCGCCCTCGTCGTACGACTGCCGGTAGACGCCGCGCTCCTGCAGCAGCGGGACGACCCGGTCGACGAACTCGTCGAGCCCGTAGGGGTTGGTGTGCGGCACGACGACGAACCCGTCGGTGGCGCGTTCCTGCACGTACCGGTCGATCTCGGCGGCGATGTGTGCGGGCGTCCCGACGAAGCCGCCACGGGTGGAGGCGCGGATGACCAGGTCACGGATCGACAGGTGTTCGGCCGCGGCGAGGTCGCGCCACGACTGCACCAATGCGGGCACGTCGCGGGTGTGGCGGACGCGGCCACGGGTGATGTCGGCGTTCTCGAGGTCCGGCTCGATCGAGGGCAACGGCCCGTCGACGTCGTACGACGACAGGTCGCGGTTCCACACCTGTTCGAGGAACGCGATCGCGGTCGCCGGACTCACCTGGGCGCGGCGGATCGCCCGGGAACGTTCCTCGGCCTCGTCCGCCGTGTCGCCGAGCACGAACGTCGCGCCGGGCAGGATCTGCAGCTCGTCCTTCGACCGGCCGACGCGTTCGAGTCGCTCGGTCACGTCGCGGTAGAACGCTTGCGCGTCGTCGAACTCGGTGTGCAGCGAGAAGACCACCTCGGCGTGCCCGGCGGCGAGGTCGCGGCCCTCGTCGGAGTCGCCGGCCTGCACGATCACCGGGTGGCGCTGGGGGCTGCGCGGGACCGGGAACGTGCCGGTCACGTCGAACTGCGGGCCGTGGTGGTCGATGTCGTGGATGCGGGAGCGGTCGGCGAAGACGCCGGTGGCCAGCGCCCCGGCGGCCAGCGCCCCGGCGGCGCCCGGCCCGGCGGCGCCCGACCCGTTCGCGACGATCGCGTCCGACTCCCACGAGTCCCAGAGCTCACGCGACAGCTCCACGAACTCCGCGGCCCGCGTGTACCGGTCGGCGTGGTCGAGGAACCCGCCGCGGCGGAAGTTCGCGCCGTGGAACGCGTCCGAGCTCGTCACGACGTTCCAGCCGGCGCGGCCGTCGGTCAGGTGGTCGAGCGTGGCGAGCTGCTTCGCGAGTTCGACGGGCTCGTTGAAGGTCGTCTGCAGCGTGCCGACGAGCCCGATGTGGTCGGTGACGCCGGCCAGCGCGGCGAGGATCGCGAGCGTGTTCGGGCGCCCGACGACGTCGAGGTCGTGGATGCGACCCTTCTGCTCGCGGAGCCGCAGCCCCTCGGCGAGGAACAGGAAGTCGAAGCGCCCCCGCTCGGCGTTCCGGGCGAAGTGCTCGAACGACGAGAACGCGATCTGGCTCTCGGCGCGGTCGTCGCTCCAGACGGTGGTGTTGTTGACGCCCGGGAAGTGGGCGGCGAGGTGGACCTGACGCTTAGCGCTCATGCTGAGACCCCCGAGGAGACGGAACCGACACCGGAACCGGTGACGGCAGGACGCGCGTACCGGCTGACCGCCGGCGCGATGCCGAGCCGCGTGCGCAGGTCGGCGGTGTGACGGGACGCCACGTCGGCGCGGAGCCCCGCGGTGACGAGCGCCGGGACGAGCTGCCGCGCGATGGCGGTCGAGTCGATCGGGATGCGCAGCGGACGGAGCCGGACGCCGCGTACCCGAGGGCCCGCAGGTCCGCGATCCGTGCCACCAGGTCCGGCACCGTCGTCGCGAGGACGGACGTGTCCGACCCGGAGCCGACGGCGTACGGAGCGCCCGCTGCCGCGTCGAGCGCGGCGAGCTCGTCGGCGGCGGCTGCCGGCGACGACCCGATGAGCACCGCGAGGTCCGCGAGGACCGGACGACGGACGTCGGACCCGGCCGCCTGCTCGGCGTCACGGACGAGTGCCAGCGTGTCCCGCGCCTCTCCCCACCAGCTCGGCCCGCCCGCCGCTTCGCGACGGTCGGGTACCGGCTGGCGTGGGCCCAGGCCGTCGAAGCCGGGCGTGACCAGCACGACGTCCGCAGCATCAACCGCGAACGCTGCCGCGTCGGAGCGGTGCGCGAGCGCGAAGACCGGCGGTCGCCCCTGCGGCGACCGCGGCACGATCGACGCGCCGTGCACCGACACGAACGAGCCGGAGAACGCCGCGTCGTGGATGCGGTCGCGGTCGATGAAGCGGCCGGTCGTGACGTCGCGGACGATCGCGTCGTCGTCCCAGCTGTCCCAGAGACGGGAGACGACCTCGGCGGCCTCGCGGGCCTCGGCGGACAGCGTGGCCGCGTCGTCGCCGCCGGGTCGGCGGCCGAACAGCGCGGCCTCGCGGGTCGTCGGGCTCACCTGGATACGCCACCCGGCTCGCCCCAGCGAGACGTGGTCGAGGGTCTGGAGGCCCGTGGCGACGTGGAACGGTTCGGTGTGCGTGACCGAGACGGTCGGCACCAGACCGATCGCGCGGGTCGCCGGGGCGACCGCGTTCGCGACCAGGAGGGCATCGAGGCGGCCGACGACGGTCGACGTGTCGAGGTCGCCGTCGGGGTCGGTGGGGCCGGCGGTGAAGGAGTCCTCGAGGGTCACGGCGTCGATTCCGAGCCGGTCCTGCTCGACGACGACGTCGCGCCAGTGCCGGAGGCTCGTGAGCCGGTGCGCTGCCGGGCCGGCGGCGCGCCAGGCGCCGGGGTGCCAGCCGGCGCCCTGCAGCGCGGTGACGAGGGTGATGCGGTCGGGCTCGGTCATGGGGCGACGCTAGGACGGTTCGGCCGGGCGCCGAAGCGGTGTTGCGGAACGTGACCGACGGTGTCGCCGTGTGACGCACCTCGCACCGTGCGAGGATCGCCGGATGGTCTCGTCGTTCCTGACCCACGCTGAAGTGGTCGTCGACCCCGCGGTGCCGATCGAGTCGTGGGGGCTCTCACCCGAGGGTCGCGTCCGGGCCGCCGCCGCACACCGGCTCGCATGGACACCGGTCTCCCGGCGGATCGTCTCGAGCACCGAGCGCAAGGCCGTCGAGACCGCCGACCTGCTCGCCAGCGCCGTCGGACTGCCGGTCGAGCACGACCCCCTGCTGGGCGAGATCGACCGGAGCGCGACCGGCTACCTGCCGCCGTCCGAGTTCGAGGCCGTCGTCGACGCGTTCTTCGCGGAGCCCGAGCAGTCGGTCCGCGGCTGGGAGCGGGCGATCGACGCCCAGGAGCGCATCGTCGCGGCCGTCCGCCGGCACTGCGCCACCGGCGACGTCACGATCGTCTCGCACGGCGCGGTCGGTGCGCTGCTCCTGGCCCACCTGCGCGGCGTCCCGATCACGCGCGCCCTCGACCAGCCCGGCATGGGCAGCGTCTTCCGCTTCGACGCGCCCGCCTGGCGGGCGACCAGCGGCTGGCGACGCGTCCCCGCGACCTGACGGGAGGCGCGGGGCGGGGCCGCCACGGGCCTCCCGTCCGCCGCCTGCGCGGCCCGACCGCCCCGCTCGTCAGACCACGCGCGTCGCGCCCGTCACGAGGCCGGGGGCGGCGTCCTCGTCGTCGGCGTCGTGCAGGGTCCGCTCGGCCTGCCCGAGCAGGTGGTGCACGGCGAGGCCGATCGAGCGGGCACCGACGACCGCGACGAGCACACTCAGCAGCGCCAGCAACGCGGTGGTGGGGATCCAGGCGGACGGCAGCGCGAGTGCCCGGAACCACTCCACCGCGGCGGTGGCGACCGCGGCGGCCGGGAACACGAACGACCAGAACCCGAGCGAGAACGCCAGGCGGACGTACCGCGGCAGCAGGGCCAGCTGCACGAGCACCATCAGGACCCCGAGCCCCACGATGGCCTGCACGGGCAGGGTCACAGCGCCGTCGGTGAGGGCGAACACCGAAAGGGTGGCGACCGCCGGCGGCGCGACCAGGATCGCCATCGTCGGCACGAGCGGCCCCGGCAGCGCCGGTCGGAACGCCAGCCGGATGAGCAGCAGGCCGGTCATGACGCCCCAGAAGAACACGCCGACGCCGAGGGCCGGCCAGGACAACCAGCCGACGCCGACCTCGTGCGTGGCCACCGAGGCGACCAGGGCCGCGGCGACGGTCGGCAGCAGGTAGCCGCCGTGCACGGACTCCAGGGCGAGCCGGCCCTCGAACCAGGTGCTCAGCAGCCAGGCGGCGAACCCGGCCGCGGTGGCCACGGCGGCGAGCACGACGACCTGCCCGGCGACGGGGGCGAACCGCGCGAGGTCGACGCCGAGCAGCATCGCGGTCGCGGGCACGAGCGCGGCGATCGGCCCCTGCGCCGGGTGGCGGAGCTGGTCGACGAGCCGTTCGCTGACGCGTGCGCCCCGGACGGCGTGCGCACCGAGCAGCCACACCCCCGCGACGGCCGCGATCGCCCAGAACACCTGCGGCACCACGGCGGGCAGGTGCAGCACGGGGGCGGCGTACGACCACGTCTCGGCGAAGCCGGCGAGGCCGAACGGGACGGCGAGGGTGTTGAGTGGGATGCGGGAGGTGGGTCGTGGCATGGCTCCCCCATTCTCGTGGACGGGCCGACTGCGCCGGTGCGCGCCCGGGGGCCGTGCGTGCTCGGCGGGACGTGCATGCCCGCGGGCCGTGTGTGCTCGGCGGGCCGTGCGTGCTCCGCGGTCAGGATGCGGGGAGTTGCTCGCCCGCCTCGATCGCCACGTCGAGCCGGTTCTCGGCGGGCGGCAGCGGGCAGGCCGCGTGCGGGGTGTACGCGCACGGCAGGTTCGTCGCCCGGTTGAAGTCGATGCGGGTGGCACCGTCGGCATCAGGTGCGGCGATGTCGAGACTCCGGTTCGCCGCGTACGTCGTGACCCCGCTCGTGCGGTCGGTGAACAGCACGTGCAGGCCGCCGGCGTGCCCGTTGAACGCCAGGAGCGACCGTGGCCCGTCGAGGTCGAACGTCAGGACGCCGGGGGCCTCGTACACGTGCAGCAGGCCGTCGACGACGCTGCCGACGGTGACCTCACGCGGGGTGTCGAACGGCTCGAAGTGCGCGTCCACGACGAAGCGCTCAGCGGGGGCGTACGCCGGGGTGCCGGGGTAGCCGACGCGGGTCGGGTTCGACGGGTGCCGCGGGCGCAGCAGGTCACTGCCGCCGCGCCGGGCGACCTCGATCACCACGGTCTCGTCGCCGTTCTGCCACACCACGTTCGTGCTCGAGCGCTCGGGCAGCGGGCCGAACCGGTGCGTCCCGGTGACCGACTGTCCGTCGACCTCGATCGTCTCGTCGTCGGCCAGTGCGACCACCGGGCCGTCCTCGTCCGTCGACCAGCTGCCCGGGGCGTCGTCGAACCGTTCCGGCGTCGCGGTGAGCCAACGGATGCTCGTGATCGCGAGGAAGCCGTGCTCGCTCGCCCGGGCCTGCTCGTGGTCGTCGTGCCACGTGGTCCACGATTCGTCGAAGGTCGGTGCGGCCGAGGTGGTCGGGGTCGTGGTGGTGTCGCTCGTCGGGGTCGTCGTGCTCATGGTTCGACCGTACGACTCGTGGCCCGGCGGCGCGACGATCGTGTCGCCGTGCGTCGGCGTGCGGGCGGCGGGCGGTGGCCGGACCGATGCGGAACGACACCGTCGACGTCGTCCGACATCGACCCTGTCGTTCCCACGCGCGTGCAACAGTCTGCGCGCGCAACAGGCGACCGAGTCGGTGTCGTACGACATCGACCCTGTCGTTCGGCGTCCGCACGCAGCCACAGTCGCGGAACGTAACGAGCCCGACGCCTCGTGGCAGAGTGGCACTGCAGCGCACCGCGAAGCCTCGCGCGCGGCCCCCGACTCCCGACAGTCCGCACCCATCGAGAGGAAGGCAGCGCATGCCCTTCGAGAACACCGACCGCATCCAGGCCACCACCGCCGGGTCGCTCCCCCGCACCCCGGAGCTCATCGCCGCGAACGCCGCACGGCCCGTGGCCGCCGACGGCTTCACGCTCGAGACCACCGACGAGGTCCGTGCCCTGACGAGCGCGGCCGTCGACGACGTCGTCGCACGGCAGACCGCGCTCGGCATCACGCAGCCCGGCGACGGCGAGTTCGGCAAGGCGATGTCGAACAGCGTCGACTACGGCGCCTGGTGGGGGTACTCGTTCCAGCGCGTCAGCGGGCTGAGCCTGACCGACGAGAACATCTTCACGCAGCAGCCGGTCCGCTCGAGCCCGGGCAACGTGCAGCTGACCAGCTTCCCGGACCGTCGCGACTGGACGATCTTCCACGACGCCTACACCGACCCCGAGTCGGGCATCGGCACCGGCAAGAACGCCACCGCGTTCCCGACCACCACCGGCCCGATCACCTACACCGGCCACGACGCCGCGGCCACCGACGCCGCCAACCTCAAGCACGCGGTCGAGGCCGCCGGCGCCGACAACGGCTTCATCACGGCGCTCTCCCCCGGCTCCGCCGCCCGCATCGCGAACGAGTACTACGCGACCGAGGAAGAACACATCTGGGCGTGGGCGGACGCCCTGCGCGAGGAGTACACGACGATCCTCGACGCCGGCCTCGTGCTGCAGATCGACGACCCATCGATCGCCGAGAACTGGGACCAGATCAACCCCGAGCCGAGCATCGAGGACTACCGTGCCTTCACCCGCATCCGTGTCGAGGCGCTCAACCACGCACTGCGGGGCCTCGACACCAGCCGCGTGCGCTTCCACCTGTGCTGGGGCTCCTGGCACGGTCCGCACACCACCGACATCGAACTCCGCCACATCGTCGACCTGATGCTCGACATCGACGCCGGCGCGTACTCGTTCGAGGCCGCGAACGCCCGCCACGAGCACGAGTGGACCGTCTGGCAGGACGTCACCCTGCCCGAGGGCAAGGTCATCGTCCCGGGTGTCGTCGGCCACGCCACGAACGTCGTCGAGCACCCTGACCTCGTCGCGCAGCGCATCGAGCGGTTCGCCTCGGTGGTCGGGCGCGAGCGCGTGATCGCCGGCACCGACTGTGGCCTCGGTGGCCGCGTGCACCCGCAGATCGCCGCGGCGAAGCTCGAGTCCCTCGGCGAGGGTGCCCGGCGCGCGAGCGCGAAGCTCTTCTAGCCGCCCGTTCCTTCCCAGAACGGCTGCGATACCCGGTGGGATCGGGCGTACCTTCCACGAAGAACACGGCAGGTACGCCCGTTTCGTGGAGGTACGCCCGATTCGGGGAGGTACGCCCGGTTCGGGCAGATACGCCCGGTTTGGGGAGGTACGCCCGATTCGGGGAGGTACGCCCGGATTCGGACGCAGGCACAGACGGACGGGAGGCACGGTGCGGGCTGGCACCGGGCCTCCCGTCCGTCAGCGGGTGCGTCTACCGACGCGAGCGGCCGAGCACGACGGCCGCGCCCGCAGCCGCGACGCCGAGCCAGACGAGGGGGCGCGTGACGCGCCGTCGCTTCGCGACCCAGCCGCCGTCCGTCGCGTTCGCGGCGTCGGCGGGGGCGTAGAGGTTCCCGTCGGTGGGGGCGCCCTTGCCACGGAGCGCGAACGTCTCCACCATCGGCTTCGTGATCTTGTGGAACAGGCCCGGGAACACGTACTGCAGCGGCACGAGCGATGCCTGGATGCGTCCGACGAAGCGGTAGCGCTTGGGGTGCGTTGCGGCCTGCACGACGGCGCGTCCGGCCCGCTCGACGGAGACGGTGGGCGGGAGCGGGTGCGAGGTCTTGCCGGTGTAGTTGGCACCGTTCTGGTAGATCGGGGTGTCGATCGTGGACGGCAGCAGCGCGGTGAACTTGATGCCGGTGCCCGCGAACTCGTCGCCGAGGACGTCGACCAGGCCGAGCGCAGCGTGCTTGCTCGTCACGTACGCCGACTGGTACGGCGCCGAGAGCAGCGACTGGATCGAGCCGACGAGCACGTAGGTGCCCTTCCCGCGCTGCTTCCAGTGCGGCAGCAGGTGGGTGATGGCGTTGAGGTGCCCGTACAGGTTCGTGTCGACGACGCGCTTGAACGCCTCGGTGGGGGTCTGCTCGAACAGGCCGTAGACGAACAGGGCCGCGTTGCCGACGAAGACGTCGATGCGCCCGAAGCGGGTCGTCACCGTGCCGATGAGGTCCTTGACCTGGTGCTCGTCGGCGACGTCCGTCGGGATCGCGATCGCCTCGGCGCCGAGCTTCCGGCACTCGGCGGCTGCGGCCTCGAGCGAGTCGTGCCCGCGTGCGGCGAGCACGAGCGTGGCGCCCTGCCGGGCGAACTCGTGTGCGGCGGCCCTCCCGATGCCGCTCGATGCTCCGGTGATGACGACGATCTTCCCGCGGTACCGATGTCCCATGTGTCCTTGGTACCCGGCCGTGGTCCGTTCCCGCACAGCCGGGTCGTACCCCTGCACGCGGTGCGAAGATGGAGCATGCGCAAGGACGACCTGACCGTCGACGAAGCCGCGGTCATCGCCGAGCACGCCCGCGCCGGTGTCCTCGACGTCGACGACCCCGAGGTGCGGAAGGTCGTCGAGCAGGCGAACCGGGTGCTGGTCCGTGCACAGATGTGGGGCGAGGAGCGGAGCCCGAAGCTGCGGCGTCGCCGACGGCTCATTGCGGTCGGCGCCCTCGTGATGGTGCTCGTCTGGGTCGCAGGCCTGCTCGTGCCGCTGGCGATGCGCTTCGGCTGACCGGTGCGTCCCGCGGACGAAGCGGGATGTGGGCCTGTTCAGCTGCGGTCTGATGGTGCATGATCCGACGACCACACCACCATCGCGCTGCAGGGAGCACGACATGGACCAGCACATCGATCGACGGCGCTTCATGACGCTCGGACTCGCCGGAGCCGCGACGACCGCCCTCGGCGCGACGGCGATCCCGGACGGCTCGGCGCAGGCCGTGACCGGAGCTGCGGCGCCGACCGCTGCGCCCGTGCTGCTCGCCGCCGACGAGTTCGACGGCCCGGCCGGCAGCGCGCCGAACCCCGGGATCTGGCGGTACGACCTGGGCCCCGGCGGCTGGGGCAACGCGGAGCTGCAGACCTACACGGACTCGCGGCGGAACGCGGCGCTCGACGGTGCCGGCAACCTCGTGATCACCGCACACCGCGAGGCCGACGGCTCGTACTCGTCGGCCCGGCTGAAGTCCGAGAGCACCTACACCGCGCAGTACGGCCGCATCGAGGCGCGGATCCGCATCCCCCGCGGCCAGGGCATCTGGCCGGCGTTCTGGATGCTCGGCGCGGACATCGGGCAGGTCGGCTGGCCGGCGTGCGGGGAGATCGACGTCATGGAGAACGTCGGGTACGAGCCGGGGATCGTGCACGGAACGGTGCACGGGCCCGGGTACTCCGGCGCGCAGGGCATCTCGGCGGCGTACACGAACCCGTCCGGAGCAGCGTTCGCCGACGACTTCCACGTGTACGGGGTCGACTGGCGCCCCGGCTCGATCACCTGGACGGTCGACGGCGTCGCGTACCGGACGGTCACCCGGGCCGACGTCGGCTCGGCGACGTGGGTGTTCGACAAGCCGTTCTTCGTGATCCTCAACGTCGCGGTCGGCGGGAACTGGCCGGGTTCGCCCGACGCCTCGACACGGTTCCCGCAGCAGATGACCGTCGACTGGCTGCGGGTCCACCAGAACGGCTAGGCGCGATCGCCGAGGCGGAAGCGCGTCAGGGACGGCGGTTCGCCCGGGCGACGAGCCACAGGTACGTGCTGTGCCCGACCAGGGCGAGTCCGAAGAACACCGCGGCGACCGCGTAGACCCGGTCGAGCTTGCCCTGCCCGATCACGAGCATCACGACGCAGAACGCGACGGCGATCGCGAGGACACCGACCTGCACGGTCGACCAGATCCGTCGGAAGCGCGGCATGCCCGTCTCGTTCACGCCACCCATTCTGCCCGATGCCGTCAGTGCTTCTCCGGGTCGTGGCCCCAGTTCATGAGCGAGTACCGCCACGGGGTGTCGTGCACGTCGCCGTCGGGCCGCTGCTCCGAGTGCCGGGCGACGTAGCCGACGACCTTCCGCATGTGCGCCAGGTCGTCGTCGGTGCGGTCGGCCTTGTGCTTCTCGAGGATGCGGATGATGTGCCGCCCGCTCTCGTGTCCGGTCGACTCGCCGCCGCCCGAGGGTTTCTGCCCGACGGACTTCGACTCGTCGGTGTCGAGCCACTTCCGCAGCTCGGTGGCGGTCATGTTCACCGCGTCGTCGAAGTCTGCTCGGGTCTGCTCGTCGTCGTGCTCGCTCATGCGGTCGAGCAAACCCGGCGGTGCTGGACGACTGCGCAGGACGGATGCCCCTCCGACCGCGCCCAGCCCCTCGCGCGTTTCGTGACCTGCGAACCCCGTACCCGAACAGGAAGAGGCATCACATGCGCGCAGTCGTGTGGCACGGCATCGGCGACATCCGGCTCGACGAGGTCCCGCAGCCGACGATCCAGGACCCGGAGGACGCGATCGTCCGGATCACCCGCAGTGCGATCTGCGGCACCGACCTGCACTTCGTCCGCGGCACCATGGCGCCGATGGTCGAGGGCACGATCCTCGGTCACGAGGCCGTCGGTGTCGTCACGGAGGTCGGGGACGCGGTGCGCGGCTTCAGCCCCGGCGACCGCGTCGTCATCAACTCCACGGTGTCCTGCGGTGCCTGCCGGTACTGCCGGATGGGCAAGACCGCCCAGTGCGACCGCTCGAACAGCAACGGACCGCAGGCGGGCACCGCGTTCTTCGGCGGCCCGGCCTCGACCGGACCGGTCGACGGCATGCAGGCGGAGTACGTCCGCGTCCCGTGGGCCCGCAACACCATGCACCCGCTCCCGGACACCGTCTCCGACGAGCAGGCGATCCTGCTGTCCGACATCTTCCCCACGGGCTGGTTCGGCGCGGAGCTCGCGGGCGTCACGCGCGGTGACGTCGTGGTGGTGTTCGGCGCCGGCATCGTCGGACAGTTCGCGGCGGCCTCGGCGTACAAGCAGGGGGCGGCCCGCGTCATCGTCGTCGACGGCGAGGAGACCCGGCTCGCTGCCGCGCTCGCCCAGCACTGCGAGGTCGTCGACTACAACGTCGAGGACCCGGTCGAGACGATCATGTCGCTGACCGACGGCATCGGCGCGGACTGCGTGATCGACGCAGTCGGCGTGGACGCCGAACGCCCGAAGCGCGGCCCGGCGGCGGTCGACCAGGACCAGGCGGCGGCGTTCGACGCCGAGGTCGCGGCGGTCGCACCCGATGCCGCGCCCGACGGCTTCGGTGCGCAGCAGCAGTGGAAGCCCGGTGACGGTCCCTCGCAGGTGGCTCGCTGGGCGGTGGCGAGCGTGGCGAAGTACGGCCGCATCGGGATCATCGGGGTGTACGGACCGACGGCCGAGCACTACCCGATCGGTGAGGCGATGCTCAAGAACCTCACCGTGCGGATGGGGAACTGCGACCACCACTCCGTCACCCCGCCGCTGATCGACATGGTGGCCGCCGGACAGTTCGACCCGACGGCGCTGATCACCGAGCACGAGCCGATCACCGACGCGATCGGTGCCTACCAGGCGTTCGACCGACGCGAACCCGGCTGGATCAAGGTCGAGCTCGGCACCTCCTGAACCGAACGCGACGACACCGGGTGGGAATGGAACAGCCCCGCCCGGTGTCGAACTCTCCACCGACCACGAAGGAGCCCACCATGAGCCTCGACCTCCACAAGAGCACCGGCGCCGGAACCGTCACCGACGAGCGCGCCTGCCTGCCGAAGCCCGTCCTGCCCAGCCTGCACGACGAGCGCACCCCGTCCTTCGGCCGCTGGCTCGGACAGATCAACCACACCGACTGACCGACCAGCGGAGCGAGTGCGCCCCCGGCCCGGCCCCGTCGCCGCGCACTGCTACCGTGCACCCATGTCCTGGGGCCGGCGGTACTACGCACTGCAAGCCGTCGGCGGAGCAGCCTGGTGGATCGCCGTCGCGACGCTGCCGTGGGTCCGCACGGCGACGCTCGGCTCGCTCGACCCGGTGCTCGTCGCCGTGTTCGACGTCCCGCTGTTCGTCGTCGGCTCGGCGCTCGCCGCCGCCGGTGTCCGAGCCGCCGCCGTGGTCACGACGGTGTGGACCGCCCTGGTGCTCGTCGCCCTGAGCGTCTGGGCGACCGTGACCGGCGAGGCCGGCTGGGGCGTGCTCGTCATGCTCGCCGCCACGATCGGCTCGGCCCTCACGCTCGCCCTCGTCCTGCTCGGACGGGTCCCGACGGAGTGGGTGACGAGCGGTCCGCTGCGGATCCGCACCGCTGACGCCGCGGCCCCGCGTTCCCGGCACGTCACCGCGACCGTGCTGCAGATCGTCGTCTTCTGGGGCCTGTTCCTCGGGGTGTTCCCCCTGCTCATCGCGTTCGCCGAGCACCGCTGGGGCCTCCACCCGCAGCTGCCGGCACCCTTCGTCACCGCCCTCACCGTCGTCGGTGTGGTCGTGCTCCTGCTGGCCTGCGCGCTCGGCATCGCGTCGGCAGCGGCGATGTCGACGAAGGGCGAGGGCACGCCGCTGCCCTCGGCCACCGCGAACCGCCTGGTGGTCGCCGGGCCGTACCGATCGGTGCGGAACCCGATGGCACTGGCCGGCATCACCCAGGGCGTCGCCGTCGGCCTGCTGCTGTCGTCGTGGCTGGTCGTCGTCTACGCGGTCGCCGGTTCCGTGGTCTGGAACTGCATAGTCCGCCCACTCGAGGAATCCGACCTGGCGGCACGGTTCGGCGACGATTTCCGCCGCTACGCCGAACAGGTCCGGTGCTGGGTGCCGCGGTGGCCGGTGCCGGCACGCGTGGGTTCGGTGCCGCTCAGCTCGTCGCGCCGCTGATGTTGACCAGCCACGACACCCCGTGGCCATCGGTCAGCATGCCGAAGGTGTCGCCCCAGGGGGCGGTGGTGAGTGGTTCGACGATCGTCGCGCCCTGGGCGAGGCCGTTCCACCACCGCGTCAGCAGTTCGTGGTCGTCGCCGCTGAGCGAGAGCGAGATGCTGCTCTCCGCGGGTGTCGGCATGCCGGAGGGCGCGTCCGAGGCCATCAGGAGCAGGCCCTGGTCGCCGTCGAGCTGGCCGTGCATCACCTTGTCGGCGTCGGCGGGGTCCTGGCTCATGCCGGCTTCACCGAACGTGCCGATGGTGAGCGTGCCGCCGAAGACCGAGTGGTAGAACTCGAGCGCTTCGCGGGCTCCGCTCCGGAACCCGAGGTAGGGGTTGAGGCGAACGGTCATGACGGTCTCCCTCGTCCTGCGCGGGCGTCGTCGTCCACGTCGTGATCATGCTGGCAGAGTGCGCGTCCCCGCGGAAGGAGACGCCGTCGTCTTCGTTCGGCGCCGCCAGGTCGTCGAGACGCCTCCACATTCGGCGGCGTCTCGACGACGGCACGGCGTCGCAGCAACACACCGGCGTGTTCGAAGCAGCACCGACGCAGGACGGGAGGCGCGTGGCGGCGCCGCCACGGGCCTCCAGGCCGTCACGCGGCGGGGTCTACCACCGGCGGTCGCGCGGACGGGGCGAGCTCACGGATCCGCTTGGCAGGGACGCCGGCGTAGACGCCGTGCGCCGCCAGGCGGCCGACGACCACGGCGCCGGCGGCGACCACGACGTCGTGCTCGATGTGGGCGCCCGGCAGGATCGTGGCGCGGCCGCCGATCCAGACGTGTTCCTCGACGACCACCGGGCGGCCGGTCGCGACGTCGCTCCACCGGCCCTCGGCGTCGATCTCGTGGTGGCTCGTCATGATGAGCACCTGCATCCCGATGGCGGTGTTCGCGCCGATGCTCACGGGGGCCACGGCCTCGACCGTCACGTTCCGGTTGCAGAAGACGCCCCGGCCGATGGTGAGGTGCTTCGGGTCGCCCGTCAGCGAGAACCCCGTGCCGACACCGGACTCGGCGCGTGCCCCGGCGGCGCGGAGCAGCAGCCGACGGACGATCCGGGGCAGCAGCGGGGATCCGAGCAGTGCGGTGAAGACGAAGTGCTCACGGGCGTAGGAGGCGTCCTCGACGAGCCGGCGGCCGAACGTCGACGGATCCGTCGTCGGCGGGACGGGTGGTGCTGCTGAGCCGGCCATGGGGTCTCCAGCCGTCGTGGCTGCGTGTCCGTGCAGCGCAAACGTAGGGCGACGGCCGTCCTCGGTCGGCGCGGACGACGGGCGGTTGCGGGATTCTTGCGGGGCCGCGCGGGTGCTCGCCTAGGCGCGGGCACCGTCGCGCGCGGTGGACGCCGTCTGCCGGGGCAGCTCGCCGAACTCCTCGCGGTAGCTCCCCGCGAACCGGCCGAGGTGTGCGAACCCGGTGGCCCGGGCGATCTCGGCGATGCTCCGCCCGTCGCCCGACTCGAGCTGTTCGCGGGCGAGCAGCAGCCGGATGCGGCGGAGGTACATGGTCGGGGTGATGCCGTGGTGTCGCTGGAACGCGGCCTGCACGCCGCGCACGCTCAGGCCGGCGGCCTCGGCGACGTCGTCGACGGTGATCTGCTCGGTCGCGTGTTCGAGCAGGAAGGTCTCGGCACGGGCGAAGCGGGCGGTGGAGGCCATGACCGGCTCGTGCTGCCCGACCGGCCAGTGCGGGATCGCGGTGAGCAGACCGCCGGCGGCGAACCGGGCGAGCTCCCGCTCGCGTTCGACCGGAACGGCGTCCGGTCCGGCCAGGACTTCTTGTGCGATGGACCGCACCATGAGCCACCAGGCAGCGAGCGGGGCGCCCTCGGGGACGTGCCGCGGACGGAACTCGATGGGCCCCGGGGCCCAGTCGCCGCGCTCCGCCGCGACCTGTTCGACGATCGAGCGGTCGATCCGCAGGACGTCCTTGTTGCAGGCGATCCAGCGGAAGCGCTGGGGGCCCTGGCGGAAGAGCGTCGGACGGCCGATCTTCACGGTGTTCTCGTCGAGCTGGGCGACCCCGGACTTCATCCAGAAGATCATCATCGCGTCGCCGGGCTCGATCGCGCCGCTCAGGACCCCGGTGCAGCGGGTCGACTCGAGGGACAGCAGTGCCGTGCCGCGGACGCGCTCCTCGAACACGAACTCGGCGTCCGTCGGTTCGACCGACAGCCCGTGGGTGATGTGCGTCCGAGCCATCGCCTCGGCCGCGACCGACGGCTCGGCGGTCTGGATCTCCCGCAGCATGCGGTGCATCGTCTCGGGCACGTGATGATCCTGACGACAAGTCGGCGTCCGCGCAACGAGCGGCGCGCCGTGTTCCTGTACGGCGACCAGCAACGGCGCTGTTGGCTGTGCAGATGGAGGCCCGGACATGAAGCAGATCCAGTACGACCGTTCCACGATCTTGACGAGCGACGACGTGGCCGATGCCGTGATCGAGTACGCCGCGGCCCTGGCCGGTGGCAACCGGGCGGACACCGTCGCGATCCCCTCGGTGGCGACGGACGGCACCATGACGACCACCAAGGTCCTCATCGGTCCGTCGAGTCAGCTCGTGGTCGAGGACGCCGAGGAGGACGAACTCGAGCGCGAGGACACGGTGTTCGTTGCACGGCTGCGGGCCGCCGCAATGACGTTCGAGCACGACGAGGTGATCCACGCGGACACCCGGACGGACCTGACCGAGGGGCCGGTGGCGTAGGGGCGCCCCTGCGGAGCGCCAGCGGGGCGTCCGCTCAGCGCCCGAAGTCCGGCGGCGACGCGTTGGTGTCGACGGCGAGCACGGCCTCGGTGCGCCGACCGATCTCGAGCAGGAACGCCTCGCCCTCGGGTTCGAGGTCGTCGTCCGGAGCCGGCTCGAGGGCGACCGGGATCGCCGGGGCCAGGAGCACCTCGACGGTGCTCGCCACCCCGAAGTCGTCCGCCGTCGGGATGGACACGACGTCGCTCAGCCGACTCTGGTGCAGTGCTGCGGCGTACCGGATCACCGCATCGGCGATCGTGTCGCTCGTCAGGACACGGACCGTGCCCGCGTAGTTCACGTACTTCAACGTTGCTCCCTGGTGAAGAGGAGCTTCCGTCGCGGTGACGGTTCCCTGATCCGGTGCCACGGTAGGCCGCCGTCGTGCCGGGTACACATCTTCGAGCACCCAACGGGGTACGCCGTGACCCTGGACAGGCGCTCAGTGGGGGTCGCAGACGATCGGGGACGTCCAGGGAAACCGACCACAGGGAGAGACATGACCGAGCAGCAGCAGCCCCCGGGGAGCGACCAGGAACTCACGCCGAAGGCCGACCACGGCGAGGAGTCGTACCGCGGCTCCGGCAAGCTCACCGGCAAGCGTGCAGTCATCACCGGCGGGGACAGCGGCATCGGGAAGGCCGTCGCGATCGCGTTCGCGCGCGAGGGCGCTGACGTCCTGATCAGCTACCTGCCGGAAGAAGAGGACGACGCGCAGGACACGAAGCGCTGGATCGAACAGGCCGGTCGGAAGGCCGTGCTGTTCCCGGGCGACGTGAGCGGTCCCGCGTACTGCCGATCGGTCATCGACCAGGCGGTCTCGGAGCTCGGCGGGCTCGACGTCCTCGTGAACAACGCCGCCTACCAGATGACCCACGAGACGATCGAGGAGATCAGCGACGAGGAGTGGGACCACACCCTCGCGACGAACCTCAGCGCCTACTTCCACCTCGTCAAGGCGGCCCTACCGCACCTCGGCCCGGGGTCGTCGATCATCGGCTCGAGCTCGGTGAACTCCGACAACCCGAAGCCGAACCTGGCGCCCTACGACGTCACCAAGGCGGGCGTCGCGAACCTGTCCGCCGCGCTCGCGCAGCTGCTCGGGGAACGCGGCATCCGCGTGAACAGCGTCGCACCCGGTCCGATCTGGACCCCGCTGATCCCGTCGACGATGCCGCCTGAGCAGGTCGAGCAGTTCGGCAAGCAGTCGCCGCTCGGCCGTCCCGGCCAGCCGGCCGAGCTCGCACCCGTCTACGTGCTGCTCGCCAGTGACGACGGCAGCTACGTCTCCGGCGCGCGGGTCGCCGTCACCGGCGGCACCCCGATCCTGTGACGGGACGGCGCTCGGCAACGGGACGCCGGTCCGGCAGGTGACCAGGTGACGGACGGGAGGCCCGGGGCACGACGTGCGCCGGGCCTCCCGTCCGTCGTCGGGGGACGCTCCTGGCTGAACCGCCGCCCACCGGGGCCGGCCTACGTTCAGGGCCATGTCCACGCGAGCGAAGACCGTCACGGCGCTGTTCGGCGCCGCCACCGTAGCCCTCCTGCTCACCGCCTGCGACCCCGGCGGAGCGCAGAACATCAACCCCGTCGGCAAGGTCCCCGGCTCCGAGGAGAAGTCCCAGTCGGCCCAGTGCGACGTGGCCGCCAGCGCCGCCGTCGACATGATCGACAAGGCGGTCGGGTCGCACGACACCACCGAGTTCGCGAACATCCAGAAGGGGGACGGCGGCTGGTACCTCGGTGCCGCGATCGTCCCCGCGGACAGCAACGACTCGAACGACGACGAGGTCACCATCTGGGCGACCACCGCCGACCCCACGGCCGACGACTTCGACGGTCCGCTGTACGCCGTGAACGACGTCGCCAAGCAGGCGGTCGCCGACGAGACGACCACCACCTCGGACGCGCCGTCGCCGTTCGCCGACGACTCGAAGGCCGCCGAGCAGGTCGAGAGCTGCGTCGTCGAGGCGTCCGACCGCTAGTCGTCGGACTCCGCGCAGTGGCCGATCAGTCCTTGGGCTGGTCGGCCACTTCCACGTCCACGTGGTAGTCGTCGCCGCCGTCGGTGCTGATCGTGGACACCGAGTCGTAGACCACGTCGTAGCCCGCCGTGTTCACGTCGCAGTGCACCTCGGCGCCGTCCTCGATCGCGATGTCGTCCGCACCGCAGTCGACCTCGGGAGTCGCGTCCGAGACGTCGGCCAACGCGTCGACGACGACGCGTTCGAAGGCGTCCGGTGTGACGGTCCGAGACGACGACGTCGACACGGTGCACCCGCTGAGCGTCACCGCCAGGGCGATCGTCGCGGTGAGCGTCGCGAGTGCGGTGATGGCGCGCTGGTGCTGCATGGTGTCCCCCGTGGTCCCCTGGCCGCTGCTCGCCCCGAGATCGGGGACCGGCGGTTCCTCGACGATAGCGGGAAGGTGCGAGGACGTCTGCCACGAGTTCGGGTCAGGAGCAGACGTCCTCGCGCTACGACGCCGTCGGGTTCGACGCGGTGGTCATGACGAGGCCAGCCCGGGAACGGGGGTCGGGCACCCGCCGGTAGGGTCCGGCGGGGTAGCTTCCGGAGACTGTACGTCGACCACGGCTCAGACGTGTCCATGTTCCGCAGGAACCGGACAGTGCCCGACCGCCCGCCGCGCGCCCGGCTGTGCGTCGGCCCGGGGAGTCGTGAAGGCCCGTTCAGCAGCGTCGCAGTTCACTAGACGATCGTCTTCTGAACGCCTACGGTTCCCAGCACCCCGTTCCGCTCCCGAACCGTGAGAGACCGCATGCGCAGCCCCCGCCAGACCACCGTGCTCGAGACCGGCCGCTGACGTGGTGGCGGCGAAGGCGACGGTCCTGCTCGTGAGCGACTTCCCCCTGTCGGCGATGCGGGGTGAACGCGCCGCGCTGGTCGAGCAGGCGAAGGCCTTCGCCGAGACCGGTCACGTCGTCTGGGTGGCGACTCCGCGCTCGAGCGAGACCGCGGAGCTGCGGAAGCACGGCGTCCGCCTGTTCGAGGTCGAGCCGTCGGTCAGCGCCCCGGAGAGCGACCTGCCGGTGGTCCGCAACTCGGTCCGTGTCCGCCGGTGCCTCGGCACCCTGATGCTCGAGGAACGGATCGACCTCGTCGTCACCCACTCGGACTTCGGCCTCGCCGCGGCGGCGCTGACCACGGCGCGATCTCTCGAGCTGCCGACGATCCACACCGTGCACGGCTCGGCGCCGGTCCGGGGCCGGACCGCGGCGGCGATGGCGCCCCTCGCACGGCACGCGCACCGTGTGGTGACCGGGATCCGGCCCACGCGGCACCGCTTCACGGGGCACCCCATGGACGACGCGCGCCGCAACATGGCCGTGGCCGTCTCCGGGGCGGCCGACGTCGTCGTCACCCCGACGACCCGGCAGGCCCGTGTCCTCCGCGAGGCCGGCGTCGGCCCGGTCCACGTCGTGCCCAACGCACTCGGCCGCCGGCCGGTCGAACCGCCGCCGGCGCCGGAACTCGGCCCGCTCCGGCTCGTCTGGGCATCGCGGTTCACCCCGGACAAGCGCCTCGACGTCCTCCTCAACGCGATCCGGCTGGTGGAGATCCGACTCGGGGCACACGCCGTGCGGGTCGACGTCGCCGGCGGGACCGTCCCCCCGACCCGCACGCCGGTGTCGGTCCGTGTCCACGGCCGCCTGTCGTCGCAGGCCGTCCACGACCTCCTGCTGTGCGGGCACGCGGCGGTGGTCTGCTCGCTCGAGCACGACGGCCAGCCGATGACCGCGCTCGAGGCGTTCCGGGACCACCGTCCGGTCATCGTGTCCGACATCCGCCTGGCGAGCGACTTCGGCTCCGCCGCCGTCCTGACCGACGACGAGACCGCGTTCGGGCTCGCCACGACGATCATTGAACTCGCCTCGGACCGGACGCTGCTGCGGCCGCACACCGCCGCCGCGATCGAGCACGCGCGGCTCGCGACGGCGGAGCGGCACACCGATCAGGTCCTCCGGCTGGTCGCCGGCAGCTGCCGGCCCTGAGTGACGGCGCCCCCGCGAGCGCGCGCCGCCCTGGGCGCACCACGGGACGGACGGGAGGCACGGTGCGGGCCCGCCCCGGGCCTCCAGTCCGCAGGCGGTCGAGCAAGGAGAACGCCCCGATGAGGAGGGGGGATCTCATCGGGGCGTTCCGTTCGTGGGGCCGCGTCAGGCGGCGAGGCGCGCAGCGAGCGCGGTGGCGCGGGACCGGAGGTCCGCGTAGGTGGCCTCGTACGCGTCCGGCGTGCCGACGCGCGAGGGGTTCGGCAGCGACCAGTGCAGGCTGTCGCCGTCGTCGATCGACTCGTGCGCGCGGTCGCAGACCGTGACGACCAGGTCGCCGTCGGCGACGAGGTCGCGGAAGGCTCGCGGGACGTGGCGGCCGAGGTCCAGGCCGTGGCGTTGCCCGACGGCGACCGCCCCGGGGGCGATGGCGGCCGCGGGACGCGTGCCGCCGGACAGCGAGCCGATCTCGCTGACCTGCGCCCAGACGCCCGCGGCCAGCGGGGAGCGCGCGGAGTTGCCGGTGCAGACGAACAGCACGCGGGACACCGGTCCCGGCACCGCCGCCGAACCGTGCGGGACACCGCTCGGTTCGAGGTGCAGGTAGCTGCGGCGCCCGTCGCCGTCGGAGCGGCGTCGCGTGACCAGACCGGCCTGCTCGAGGACGCGCAGGTGGTGCGCCAGGAGCGGCCCGGAGATCCCGAGGGCGACCCGCACCTCGCTCGGGCTGGCGTCGGACGCGGCGAGCAGGTCCACGATCGTCAGGCGGGCGACGTCGCCGAGGGCCGCGTGCTGCGCCGCACGCCGCTCGAGGTCCTGCCGCCTGGTGTTCATCGATTCAATGTTGACTGAACCATCTGCTGTCGTCAAGATGAGCGGGTGACGACGAGCCCCGAGCCACTGCGGTCGTCCGCGGCATCGGTGTTCCTGGTGTTCCTGCGGCTCGGGCTGACCTCGTTCGGCGGGCCGGTTGCACACCTCGGGTACTTCCGTGAAGCCTTCGTGGTGCGTCGCCGTTGGCTGCGGGACGACGCCTACGCCGACCTCGTCGCGCTGTGCCAGTTCCTGCCCGGACCGGCGTCGAGCCAGGTCGGGATGGCGCTCGGGCTGCAGCGCGCCGGACTGCTCGGACTCCTCGCCGCGTGGTGCGGGTTCACCCTGCCGTCCGCGGTGCTGCTCGTCGCGTTCGCCCTGCTCGTGTCCGGAACGCCCGACCTGGCCGGCGCCGGATGGCTGCTCGGGCTGCAGGCCGCCGCAGCCGCGGTGGTGGCGCAGGCGGTGCTCGGCATGGCACGCTCGCTCACACCGGACCGCCGTCGGGCGACCATCGCGGCCGCCGCCACGATCGTGGTGCTGCTCGTCCCCGGCCCGGCGGCGCAGGTCGCGGTCATCGCGGCGTGCGGTGTGGTCGGCGTGCTGTGGCTCGGTCGGGTGGTCGGCCCGGTCGAGGACGTCGGAGACACCGAGGACGCCGGCTCCCAGATCGCCGTGCGCCTCCCCCGCTGGGTCGCCGTGTCGGCGCTCGTCGCGTTCGCCGCCCTGCTCGTCGCGGCACCCGTCGCCGCGAGCGGCACCGGGGCCGTTCGCCTGTTCGGGGTCTTCGCGCAGGCGGGCTCGCTCGTCTTCGGCGGCGGCCACGTCGTCCTGCCACTGCTCGAGTCACAGACCGTGGCCACGCACCTGGTGGGCCACGCGGACTTCCTGGCCGGGTACGGCGCCGCACAGGCCGTGCCCGGGCCGCTCTTCACCTTCGCCGCCTACCTCGGCGCCGTCGCCGACGGCAGTCCGAGCGGGCTCCTCGGCGCGGCGGTGGCACTCGTCGCGATCTTCCTGCCGGCGGCACTCCTGGTCATCGGCGCGCTGCCGTTCTGGCACGTGCTCCGTGCCCTGCCGTGGGCCCGGCGCGTGCTGGCCGGCGTGAACGCGGGGGTCGTCGGGCTCCTCGCCGCGGCGCTCTGGGACCCGGTCATCACCGAGGGGGTCCGCTCGGCACCCGCACTGGCGCTGGCCGTGGCCGCCTTCACCGCCCTCACCCGCTGGTCCGCTCCCCCGTGGGCCGTCGTCATCGGAGCCGGCCTGCTCGGCGCCGTCGTCCTCTGATCGGAGCACTCCGCATGCCCACCGTCCTGTTCGTCTGCGTCCACAACGCCGGCCGTTCCCAGATGGCCGCCGGCTTCCTGCAGCAACTGGCGGGTGGCCGCGTCGACGTCCGGAGCGCCGGCTCCGAACCGGCCGACCAGCTCAACCCCGTGGTCGTCGCGGCGATGCTCGAGGAGGGCATCGACATCCGGAACGAGCAGCCCGCGCTGCTCAGCACCGACGCCGTCCGCGCCGCGGACGTCGTCATCACGATGGGGTGCGGGGACGCCTGCCCGGTGTTCCCGGGCAAGCGCTACGAGGACTGGGAGCTCACCGACCCCGCCGGGCTCGACCTGGACGCCGTCCGGCCGATCCGCGAGGACGTGCGCGCGCGGGTGCAGGACCTGCTCGCCGGGCTTGCGATCGCCTGAGCGGCGACGTGAGCCGTCCCACAGGTCCGGCCCGTCGATCACCAGCGGGAACGGGTCACCCTGGCAGCGTGCGCACAGGCCACCCTGGAGGCGCGCACCGCGACTGAGAAGCCGGTCACGGTCGCGGCGCGTGGCGGCTCCAGGGCGCCCGTGGGCTTCCAGGGTCCGGTTCCATCGTTCTGCCGTGCAGACGACATCACTTCTCCCCATCATCGCCAAGGCGTGTGCGGTGGCAGCTCCGGTCGCCATCGCCGTGTCGCTCGTGGCCGGTCCGGCCGTGGCGGCACCCCTCCACACCTCCACCTCCGCCTCCGCGCACCACACGGTGGACCGTGCGGCGCGGACGACCTCGGGTGGCACGGCGGTCTCACGGCTCGACCGTCGCGCCGAGCAGCGCAACGAGGCCACCGTCCGGCACCTGTTCCGGTGCGCGTTCCGGTCCCCGGCGTCCGCGAAGGCCCGTGCGGCTGCACGGTCCGCCGTCGCGACCGGTGCCGTCGCGCACGGTGCGACGAGCGCCTCGGGTCCGTCCGCGTTGCTCGCTGAGTTCACCGCCGACCGCTCCCGGGTGCCCGGCGCCCACGCCGTGATCAAGCACATCGCCGGTGACGCGGACCTGGTGGCCGTGCACTGGCAGATCACCGCGAAGCCGAAGGACGAACGCACCGGTGACGCCGCCGTCGACCTGTTCCGCATGCGCGACGGGCGCATCAGCGAGTGGTGGGCACTCCGCCAGACGGTGCCGACGGGGACCCCGGCCAGCGGCAACACGAACAGCATGTTCAGCGACCTGTACCCGGCCGAGAAGCGTGACCGTCACCTGACCGAGCGGCAGGAGGAGCACAACCGGGTGCTCGCCGTGACCGCGTACGACCGGCTGTTCCGCGACCACGACGTGTCCGTCCTCGACGAGAAGTTCGACCCGGCGTACCTGCAGCACAACTCGGTCGCCGCGAACGGCACGGCCGCGCTCAAGCAGTTCTTCGCCGGCAGCGCCGCACAGAGCCTGCCGAAGCAGGAGTCCGTCATCTCGCTCGCCGACGGCGACCTGGTGTGGACGTTCTCGAAGCCGGTCGGAGCGAAGGCCGACGCCCCGTTCGGCGCGGCCGACCTGTTCCGGGTCGACGACAACCTGATCCGCGAGCACTGGGACGTCGTCCCGACGAGCTGAGGCTCGGCCGACGGAGCCGCGCGTCTCAGGACGCGCGGCTCCGTCGCGCCCGCTCCTTGATCGCGGTGATGACGGCCGTCTTCGCCTCGGCGTAGGCGTTCATGTCGTCCCAGCTCCGGTCGAGCAGCTCCCGCTTCGTCCGTTCGTACAGCGCCCGGTCGTCGGCGTCGGCGCGCAGGTGGTCACGGAGGAGCAGGTACTCGTCGACCGCCGTCGCACCCCGCTCGTAGACGTGCACGTGGACGTCGCGGGCCGGCGTCCGGACCAGGCGGTGGCCCGGCTCGCGGACGCGCAGCTCGTACCCGGCGGCGAGGAGCTGGTCGAGGTACGTGGCCTCGGCGGTGACGTCGGCGACGACGACCACGATGTCGACGATGGGTTTCGCTGCCAGGCCGGGGACGGCCGTGGAGCCGATGTGCTCGACGACCGGGGCGTCCGCGCCGGAGCCGGGGAGGGCCTCCAGGATGCGTCGCCGGTGGTCGGCGAAGACCGCAGCCCACGCGGTGTCGGCGGGGTGCAGGGTCACGGTGACCGGTTCCGGGCCGCCGATGATCTCGACGGTCGTGACGTCCGGGCGGCTGTGGTCGTCGTCGTGGTGCACCCGGACATGATCGCAGTCCGTGGTCGTGGTCGCGGTCGCGGTCGCCGTCGCGGTCGCCGTCGTCGATCGCGTCAGAGCTTCGCGGGGAACGCCGATCCGCGGCCGATGACGGTGAGGAGCGCCGCGACCGCCCCGAACACGATCATCACCACGGCGAGCACCAGCCCGTCGAAGGCCGTCAGCAGGGCGGCACCGAACAGGCCGGCCGCGAAGATCGCGATGTTGAACGCGACCGGCAGGAACGCGCTCGCGACGTCGGCGTCCTCGCCGCCGGCGGTCGTCAGGGCGGCCTGCAGCTGCGTGGAGGACCCTCCGAAGCCGATGCCCCACAGGCCCGCGGCCACCAGGACCGCGACCGGCGACGTGTGCCCGACGAGCAGCACCACGCCCGCCAGGACGAACAGGCCGACGCTGCCGTGCAGCAGGGGTCGGGGGTGCCGGTCGAGCAGCGCGCCGGTCACGACGACGCCGAGGATCGCGGCGATCCCGTAGACGAGCAGCACCAGCCCGGCGCTCAGGTCGGTGCCGGTCGCCCGCAGGTACGGCGAGATGTACGTGTAGATCGTGTTGTGCGCCACCATCCACGTCGCGATCACGGCGAGGATGACCGCGATGCCGCGGATCCGGAACACCCGCACGACGGACAGCTTCGCGCCGCTCGTCTACCCCGGGGCATCCGGCACGAACAGCGCGATCAGCGCCAGGACCACCACGCCGACCAGGCTCAGCCCGATGAACGACGACCGCCAGCCCAGGGCGTTGCCGATGAAGGACCCGAGCGGGGTGCCCAGCGCGAACCCCACCGGCGCGCCCGTCGACACGATCGCGAGCGACACCCCGGCGAAGCGGGCCGGGCTGATCCGCCGGGCGTAGGTGGCGAACATGCCCCAGATCGTCCCCGACATCGCGCCGGCGACGAACCGGGTGACCAGCGCGACCGCGACGTTCGGCGCGAACGCGGTCAGGGTGTTCGCGACGAGGAGCACGGCGATGGCGGCGACGATGAGCGGCTTGCGGCGGAACCTGCGGGTCAGGGCGATCGCCGGGACCGTGGCGATGACCGTCCCCATCGCGTACGCGCTGACGAACAGACCGACCGTGCCCTCGCTCGTGCCCATCCCGTCGGCGATCGCCGGCAGCAGCCCGGCCGGCATCGTCTCCATGGCGACCAGGAGGAACCCGATCGCGGCGAGCAGGGCGAGCGGGAACCAGGGCAGTCGGCCGTCGGTCGCCCGGTCGCTCGTGGGGAGGTCGGAGGTCGTCGTGGTCACGGACCGACGGTAGGGGCTTGGTCCGGCGGACAGGGAGGTTCGGCTGGACCCCGTTTCGCCGGAGCCTCACTGGGCGGGTGGTGGTGGGGCTTCGATGGTGGTGTCCACGAACGAAGGGAGCCCCGATGCACGTCCGCACCAGACGCCGTCCCCCCGCGGGTCCGCACCTCGCACTGGGCCCGCTCGCGCTGGCTCCGGTCGTCGCGCTGGTGGTGGGGGCGCTCGCCGGGTGCAGCGGCGTCGACCGCGCGGAGCCGCCGGCGTCGGCGCCGGCGTCGGCGGCAGCGACTGCAGCTCCCACGATCACCACCCCGACGGAGGCCGACCCCGTGCACATCACCATCGAGCTCGACGGCGAGACCCTGACCGGCCGGTTGACCGACAGTGCGACGGCGCGCGCGCTGGCCGCCCGGCTGCCGGCGACGCTGACCTTCGCCGACTACGGCGGGCAGGAGCAGATCGCCCGGCTCCCCGCGCCGCTCGACACCACCGGCGCCCCGAGTACGAGCGATGCGCCGGCGGGCACCATCGCGTATTACGTGCCGGACCAGTCGATCGTCCTGTACTACACGGACGTCGGCAGCTTCTCGGGGATCGTGCCGATCGGCACCGTCGACGACTTCGGAGCGGTGCGCGACCTGCCGTCCGGCGCCGCCACCATCCGATTGCGCGGCTGACGGGCGTCCGCCCCCTTCCCCGCGTCCCTGCCTCGCCTCGCGTCCCTGCCTCGCCTCGCGTCCCTTCCACCGAACAGGAACCACACCCCATGACCGGAACCAGCACCTTCCTCATCACCGGCACGAGCCGCGGGATGGGCACCGACTTCGCCCGGACCGCCCTCGACGCCGGGCACCGGGTCGTGGCGACCGGACGCGACCCCGAGCGGGTCCGCGCCGTCCTCGGCGACCACGAGCGCCTGCTCGCCGTCGCGCTCGACGTGACCGACCCGGAGTCGGTCCGAGCCGCAGTCGACGCCGCGACCCACCGCTTCGGCGGCGTCGACGTCCTGGTGAACAACGCCGGGAGCTTCCAGGCCGGGTACTTCGAGGAGATCTCGGCCGAGCAGTTCCGCGCGCAGATGGAGACGAACTTCTTCGGGGCGCTCGCGGTGACGCGTGCCGTGCTCCCGGTCATGCGACGGCAGCGCTCCGGGCACGTCATCAGCATCAGCTCCACCGCGGGCATCGTCGCCGGCGCCGGTGGGAGCGCCTACTCGGCGTCGAAGTTCGCGCTCGAGGGCTGGATGGAGGCCCTGCACGACGAGGTGGCGCCCTTCGGCATCCACACCACCGTGGTCGAGCCCGGCTTCTTCCGCACCGACCTGCTGGCCGAGGGCGACTCGACCTTCTGGGGCGACGTCGCGATCGACGACTACGCCCCGCTCTCGGCCGGGTCGAAGGAGTTCTTCCGCGGCATGCGGGGCAACCAGTCCGGCGACCCCGCGAAGCTCGCGCAGGTGCTGCTGACGCTGATCGCGATGCCCGAGCCGCCGCTGCGGTTCGCCGCCGGCGCGGACAGCGTGGCGGGGATCGTGCAGAAGGGACAACAGCTCGTCGAGCAGGCGCAGGCGTTCCCCGAGCTGTCGACGACGCTCGACCTGGATGTGTGACGACTACCCCTTGCCACCGTCGGCTACGGGCATTAGCCTCTGAGTTACTACCCGTAGCCGAAGGAGCCACGTCATGCTCGAACACCTGGACACCGAGGGCGGCACGATCGCCTACGACCTCTCCGGAACAGGGCCGCTCGTGGTCCTCGCCCACGGCATGGGCGACAGCCGGCACGCCTACCGTTTCGTCGTACCGGAGCTCGTCGCGGCCGGCTACCGGGTGGCGAACGTCGACCTCCGCGGCTGCGGCGACTCGAGCACCGGGTGGGACGGCTACCAGCGCACCGACATCGCACGTGACCTCGTCGCCGTGGCCCGCCACCTCGGTGGCCCGGCCGTGGTCGTCGGGCAGTCCATCAGCGGGGGCGCGGCGACGATCGCCGCAGCCACCGCACCGGACCTGGTCGCGGGCATCGTCGAGCTGGCGCCGTTCACGCGCAAGCAGTCCGTCGACATGGGCGGACTCCTGCGCAACCGTCGACACCGCGCCGGCACCGTCCAGCTCGCGCGGGTCATGACGAGCGGCAGCCTGCCGGGCTGGCTCGCGTACCTCGACATCGCGGTCCCCGCCAAGCCCGCCGACTGGGCGACGGAGCGCAGCCGGATCGAGACGACCCTGCGGCGACCGGAGCGGATGGCGGTCCTCCGCGCCATGACCCGCACGTCGCCCGCCGACGCCGGCGAGCAGCTGGGTGCCGTCCGGTGCCCCGTGCTGGTCGTCGAGGGCAGCGCCGATCCGGACTGGGCCGTGCCCCGCGCCGAGGGCGAGCGGATCCTCGCCGACCTGCCGGACGGCCTCGGCGAACTCGCCGTGATCGACGGCGCCGGCCATTACCCCCACACCGAGACGCCGGCAGCACTCCTCGCCCTGCTGCTGCCGTTCCTCGCCCGCACGCTGCCCGTCGCAGGTCCCGTTGCCTAGGGCGGGGCTCGACCCGGCGACCGTCACCGAGGCCGCGGCGACGCTGGCCGACGAGATCGGCCTCGCCCAGCTGAGCATGAGCGTCGTCGCCGACCGCCTCGGGGTGAAGGCACCGTCGCTGTACAAGCACGTCGACGGACTCGGCGACCTCACCCGCAGGATCGCGATCCTCGGTGCGAACGAGCTCGGTGACGCACTCCGCGACGCCATGCAGGGCCGCAGCGGTCGGAGTGCACTCGAGGCGGCGGTGCAGACCGTGCGCCGGAGCGTCCAGGAGCACCCGGCGCGGTACCAGGCAGCCGTCGGCGTCCGGCCGACCGGTGCCGATGACCCCCTGGCGGTCGCACTCGGCCGCACCCTGGCGTCCTTCGCCGCGGCGCTCCGCGACTACCCGCTCGACCCGACCGACGAGGTCCACGCGCTCCGGGTGCTCCGCAGCGTCTTGCACGGGTTCGCCACGATCGAGGCGTCCGGCGGGTTCCAGATGGACACGGACGTCGATGCGAGTGCCGCGTGGATGGTCGACTTCCTGGATCGCGGCTTCCGTGCCGCGACGACACGGTGACCGTGTCCACGGCCGCGCGCCCGTCGAGGCCCGTCGGTCACGACCCGCTCCGTGGCGGCCTGCGGTTCCTGGCGGAGCTCGTCGCGTGGGTGGCCGTGCCCTGGGCGGTCTGGCCCCACTCGCCGGTGCTCGCGATCACCGCCGTCCTGGTCCTCGTCGTGCCGCCGGCGGTGTTCGGGACCCCTGGTGACCGCCCCGGCGGTGACCCGCCGGTCGCGGCACCGGGAGCGGTCACCATCGCGTCGGTCCTCGCGCACCTCGTGGGGGCGGTCGCGGCGGCGTGGGTCCTGTGGCCGAAAACGGTCGCGATCGCCGTCACCGCCCTGTGCGTCACCGTCGTCGTCTCGGAACAGCCGCGGTGGCGCGCGCTGGTACGGCGCGAGCGCGAGCGCGAGCGCACAGACGATCGTCTGGCGAACCGGTAGCGTGTGGGTGGCGGCGTCTGCCGCACACCGTCCACGAAGGGGCCGACCATGCCGCGGAGCACCGATCGGGTCCGGGCGTCTCCGATCGTCCTCGCCGTGGGGATCGCTGCGCTCGCCGTCGCCCTCGCCCTGCCCGCGCCGTCACCGACCACGCCGGGTACCGAGACGATCGGCCTCGGCGCATCCGGCGCACTCGGCGCCGCACTCGGGGCACCGCCCGTGACGAGTGGCGCACACCGGTTCGCGATCCGCCCACCACGGACGGTCGGCACCAGCGGAGTCGTCAGGGTGCGGTTCGCCGGACTGGGCACCCCCGGTGCCGTCGTCGTCGTCCACTACGGCAGCTCCGGGAACGAGCGCGTCGCGGAGATCGAGCCGGGCAGCAGCGCCGTCGGCCCGACCGGCCGGTTCGCCTTCACGGCGGCGCTGCCCGAGCTGCCCCGTGGAGCCGACCGGGCCTCCTGGAGCGCCCGGCTGATCGACCCCGCGTCGCTGGCCGTCCTCGGCCGCGTCGAGGGCGTTCACCTCGTCGAGCACACCGAGCGCTGACCACCGATCCACGGCCGGCACGATGAGAGGGCGCGCAGGGTGCTGGCTCCCGTCGCGTCCTGCGGTTACGTTCGCTAGACGAACGTCTGGCCAGCAGTCAGCGGCGAGACCTGACCTCGAGGAGCCCCCGTGTCGACACCCCACCGCACCCCGTCATCCCGACCCGCGTCCATCGCACTCGGGGCCGCGCTGCTCCTGACCCTCGGCCTCGCCGGCTGCTCCACCGCCGGATCCGCAGCACCCTCGCCATCACCGTCCCCCGCTGCGCAGGGCGACGCGCCCGCGACGACCGACTCGTCACCGTCGGTCGACGTGACCGTCGCCGCGACGACACTCGGCAAGGTCGTCGTCGACGGCAAGGGCATGACCGCCTACTACTTCGACGCCGACGTCAAGGACTCCGGGAAGAGCACCTGCACCGGTGGCTGCGCGACCGCGTGGCCCGCGATCGAGGCGACGACCACGACACCGAAGGTGTCCGGCATCACCGGCAAGGTCGGCACCATCACGGGCGTGGACGGTGGACGGCAGATCACGATCGACGGCCGACCGATCTACACCTTCATCGGGGACAAGAAGGCGGGTGACGTGACGGGTCAGGGCGACAAGGGCGTCTGGTACGTCGTGAACCCGGACGGCTCCGAGCAGAAGAAGTAGGCCGGGCACCCCGGCGGGGCGGCAGGGATGCCACGCCCGCCGGGGTCAGTCCTCGGGCTCGGCCGGGTGCCCGCCCACGCGCACGGGCTCCACCTGCTCGAGCAACGCGTGCACGCCCGGCAGTCCGAGCCCGGTGAAGAGCGCCGCCCACAGGTCACGGAGCTGCCCTTCGGTGTCCCGCGTCAGACGAGCACTCGTCCGGGCCCACATCACCCCGAAGGTCGACGTGAGCACGAGGTCCGCCGCACGTGCCCACTCGGGGTCGGTGGCCGGTCCGGTGCCACCGCTCGAAGCCGACAGGTGCCGACGGACGTAGTCGTCCCACGTGAAGACCCGTGGAATCACCTCCCCCGCACCGCGGAGTTCGTGACTCAGGCGGATCGCCCCGGCAGCCACCGGGCACCGTATGGCGTCGGAACAGGCGGACGTCAGCATGACGAGCAGGTGTTCGAGCCCCTCGGGCTGCCGGATCAGCGAGTCGATCGCCGCCCAGCGCGCCTGCTGCCGCTCGATGACCGCGAAGGCGAGCTCGTGCTTGGACGAGAACACGTGGTAGCCGATCGCCGACTTCGGGCGGTCCATCGCGGCGGCGACCCGCGCGAACGAGGTCCCCGCGTAGCCGTGGCTCGCGAACACCGCCGCCGCAGCCTCGATGATCTGCTCGCGGGTCCGGGTCTTCGCCTGCTGCCGCTGGTTCATCGCACTCCTCGGTCGGGTCTTGGTTCATCATACGAACGTCTGACCAGGAGTCGGCAGCGGTCGCACCGGGCGCAATGCCTCTGATCCCCTCAGCTTCAGGATTTGGCTAGACGATCGTCTAGCGCGTTGTTAGCGTTCACGCACACCGGGCCACCCCGGCCCGCACCCCCACGAACCAGAGGAGTCCCCATGCGTTCGACCCCGTCCAGCCACCGCTCCCCGTCGGTCCGCCGACTGACCGTGATCGCGACCTGCGTCACCCTCGGCGGTGCGCTCGCCGCCGGCGTCCTGGTCCCCGCGCAGGCCGGAGCCGCCACGATCTCCCACACGGCGCACGCCACACACACCTCGCCCCGGGCTGCGCCCGTGGCGTTCACCGCGAAGACCCACGGCGGCCCCGACCGGAAGAGCTTCACCGGCATCGCCTTCGCCGGAACCGGGAAGCCCGGCGCCCTGGTCATCGTCTACTACGACGCACCGGGCAAGCCGCGCGGCCTGTTCAACAAGCACATCGCCGAGGTCACCTCGGGGGACGACGTCGTCAGCGCCAGCGGCCACTACCGGTTCACCGCAGCGTTCCCGGACCTGCCGCGCGGCACCACGACGCTGAACTGGCACGCCCGTCTCGGCGACCCTGACACCCTGTCGGTGATCGGACGCGTCAACGGCACCCGCACGCTCGGCTGACCCGTGACCCACCACGCGCAACCGGCGCTCGTCCGCACCCTGGCCGTCGCCGTGTCCCTGGCGGCCGTCGTCGGGGCCACCCTCACCTGGGCTCCGTCAGCATCGGCCACCCCGAGCGACCCCGACCGGGTCGCAGCGCCGATCATCGCCGGCACCGAGGTCGGGGTCCCCGGCGGCACCTGCACGGTCGGTGCCGTGCTGTCCGCCAAGGGGTTCCGGAGCCAGCTCAAGCAGTACCAGCGAGCGACCCGGTGGGTCGTGCTCGCGAAGCACTGCGCGCCGCTGCAGGCTCCCGTGCAGCTCGACGGCGCGACCGTCGGCAACGTGGTCTGGCAGTCCGCGGAGTCGGACCTCGAACTCGCCGTCGTCCCGCCTCTGGCGTGCACCCGGGCCCGGGCGGCGACCGGCTCGTGCGACCCGTCCGTCGCAACGTGGACGCCCCGGGCATCGGGCCGTGTGTTCAACCGGGTGGACGGGGGCCTGGCACGCGCCGCCGTCACCGGCATCGGCAAGCCAGATGCCGATCCCTTCTGCACCAGCGGGGCGGCGAGCGGGCTGCACTGCTCCTGGACGGCCACACGCGTGCAGGCAGGGAGCCGTCCCGGCGTGCAGCACCTCGCCGCCGCGCGCGGCGGCGCCGGAGCCGGCATCGAGCCGGGCGACGCCGGCGGACCGGTGATGAGCGCCGCGAACCGGTTGTACGGGATCGTCTCGGGCAGTTCGACGAGGGCTGCAACGGGCACGACGAGCACGACGGGTTCGACGGTGCTGCTCTACACGCCCGCCCGGCAGGTCCTCACCGAGCTGTTCCGGTACCGGCTGGCCCCGGCGTCCTGAGGCGCTGGCCGCCGGGTGGGCGACTGAGCGCTGCCTCATGACCCGGACACGCCCCGGCAACCTCGACGCCACACCGCCGACGACCCGCGCCGCGATCCTGCGGGGAGCCGGACGCCACCACGTCCGGCTCCCCACGACCCCCGGGTCCTGATCAGATCGAGGTTGCCCCGTGTCCCCGCTCCGCCATTCCCCGCGCACCCGCTCCCCGCGCACCCATTCCCCGCGCACCACCCGCGTCGCCGCGACCGCCCTCGCCGGCCTGGCCGTCGTCGCGTCCGCCGCGTTCTCCGTCACCGCCGCCCACGCCGACGACACCCTGCAGCCGGCGTTCTCCGCCGCCGACCACGCGATCACCGACGTCCCCGGGCTGGTCAACGGCCGTGAGCTCGCCGCGGTCCACGGACGGTCCGGGCAGACCGTGAACGCCCCGCGCCTGATCCGCTCCGAGTCACTCGACAAGGTCACCGCCGCCGGGGCCACGACCCTGGCCGACGAGTACCACGTCGACCTCGTCGTCGACCTGCGCACCCCGTCCCAGATCGCCGCGAAGCCGGACGTCGCGATCCCCGGTGCGCGTCACGTCGACATCTCGATGTTCGGCGCCGACGGCGACTACAGCGACGACACGGCGATGTACCACGACCTGGTCGACAAGGGCCGGGTCGACCAGGCGACACCCGGGTCGATGATCACCGCGTACCGCCGCGTGCTGCGGATCCTCGCCACGCACACCAGCGGCACGGTCCTGATCCACTGCTCCCACGGCATGGACCGCACCGGCACCGTGGTGGACCTGCTCGACCGGGTGCTCGGCGTGGACAGCGCGGACATCCTGCACGACTACCTGCTCTCGAACACGCAGCTCGGCGTGACCTGGGCGACACCGCAGCTGCTGCAGGGCACCTTCGAGCAGGACATCGCGACCGAGTACGGCGGCATGGGCTCGTACCTGACCGACACGATCGGCGTGACCAAGCACGAGGCCGCCGCCCTGCGCGAGCGTTTCCTCGTGTCGAACGACGCCACCGTGTCCTCGATCGCGGTCGCCGGCGTGCGTGTCCACCTGCCCGCCGCTGCCTCGTCGCACGGTGCGACCGTGACCGCCCCGGTCCGGACGCTGCGCGTCGCCGACGTCCACGTGCACACCACGAACCCGAACGCGGTCGCCACAGTGCACGTGTCCGGCCGGACGGCACGCATCACGGTCACCGCCCAGGACGGCACCACGAAGGAGGAGTACCGCCTGACGGTCCGTCGCCCGGCGACGAAGCGCTGACCCGGCACCCACACCGACCGCCCGCGCGCCGCGCCGGGCGGTCGGCGTGACCAACTGTTCACCACCACCGTCGCCCGGTCCGGGCGTCCCTCCGGCTACCGTGACACTCGTGCAGTCCTCCAGACAACGGCGCCCGCGGTGACCGGACACCCCACCGTCCCGACCATCCACGACGTCGCCGCCCTGGCCGGTGTGTCGAAGTCGGTCGTCTCCCGCGCCCTCGCCGGCGCGTACGGCGTGGCTCCGTCGACGACCGAGCGGGTCAAGCGGGCGGCGCTCGACCTCGGCTACGTCGCGAACGCGAACGCCCGTGGCATGTCGGCACACCGCACGCACACGCTCGGGGTGTTCGTCCGCGATGCCTCCACCCCGTTCTACGGGCACCTGCTGACCGCGTTCCAGCTGCAGGCGGCGGCGCGCGGGTACCGCGTCGTCACTGCCACCGGTGCGGGGTCGTTCCCAGTCAGCGAGGAACGCCGGGCGCTCGAGACCTTGGTCTCGCTGCGCGTCGAGGGGCTCATCGTCTGCAGCGGGGCCCTGCCGATCGCCGACGTGCTGCCGTTCGCCCGACGCATCCCGACCGTGGTCTCCGGGCGCCCCGAGACGAACGATGCGGTGAGCAGCGCGTACTGCGACGAGCGCGGTGGCGGACGCGGCCTCGCCGACCACGTCGCCGACCTCGGACACCGTCGCGTCGCGGTGCTGACGGTCACACCGTCCGGGTCGCTGACACAGTCGGCGCGCACCGACGCGATGGTGCGTCGACTCCGTGCGCGCGGCGCCGAGGTGCTCCGGATCCGCTCCGAGGACCACGGCGCAGACCCCGAGGACCTCGACTCGTTCGTCGAGCAGGTCCTGCGGGCAGGCGGTGTGACGGCGATCATGGCACCGAGCGACCGCTGGGCCGTCGGAGTGCTCGAGTCGATGCGCCGCCGCGGCCTCCGTGCGCCGGAGGACCTGTCGGTCACGGGCTACGACGGGGTCGCCCCGCTCGCCACCGAGCTGCTCGGCATCACCTCGTGGCGACAGCCGCTCGGCCTGATCGGTCGTCTGTCCGTCGACGACGTGGTCGACCAGATCGACGGCCGCTCGACGGGCGTCACCCACAACGCGGTCGACGGCACCCTGGTACCGGGTCGGACCGCCGCCCGGGTCTGAGCGCCGAGCGGCACGGACGGACGAGAACGCCCGCCCCACGCCGCCGGCACTCATCGTTCACCGTCCCGTCACGGACCGACGGGTGAGATCCGGGCCCGTCCGGTCGATCATGGGGAACGTTCCCGACGATCGGGAACGTTCCCCAGTGACCAACCACGGACGGACCCATGCCCCAGAACGTCACCGCCAAGCTGCCGCGCGACCCGAGCGACCCGTACCGCCACGGCATCTACCTGCGCCCGGACGCCCGCACCTGCCGGGCCGTCACGGTCGTCACCGACCAGCTCCGCGCGCAGTACGGCCTGCTGTCGGCCGGTGCCTTCCCGCCGCACGCCACACTCGTCGGCAGCCAGCCGTTCGGCAGCCACGAGGACCAGGTCGTCGCGGCCGTCACGGCGCTGCTCGACAGCCGACCGGCCTTCGACGTCCACAACGCCGGCGTCCGTGAACAGGGCATCGGGTTCGTCTACGACGTCGCGACCCGACCGGACGGCTCGCACAACGACGACTTCGTCCGGCTCGCAGCCGACATCGAGGCCGTGGTCGCACCGTTCCGGCAGCCGATGCAGGTCCCGCTGGCGAACGACTACGACCCGGAGCAGTACCGCGCGCACCTCTCCCTCGCCTCGCACGACCTGTACGGCCGACCGGACCTGCACGACGAGGTCGGCGCGTACATCCGCGAGCTCGACGTCGACGTGCCGACCGGGTTCCGCGGCGACACCGTCGTGCTCTACCGCACCGCGAGCCCGGACTGGTCCGGTCGCTGGTGGCAGACGATGACGTGGGAACACGTCCACACCTGGAAGCTCGCCTGACCGTGGCCGCGACCCTCCGCGACGTCGCCGAGCGGTGCGCCATCTCGCGATCGCTCGTGTCACTCGCCCTGCGGGGCGACGACGGAGTGTCCCGGCCACGTCGGGAACTCGCGGTGCGGACGGCGGACGAGCTGGGCCTCCCGGTCGGTTCGCTCGCCAGGCGACGCGCGCAGGGCGCGCCGCTCGTACTCGGGGTGGTCGTCACCGAAGCTGCGAACCCGTTCCACGACGAAGCGCTCCGGAGCGCACGCGCGACCGCGCAGACCCTGGGGTTCGCGCTCCGGGTCGTGGACGGGTTCCGTGACCCTGCCCGGTTGGCCGACGGCCTGGAGGCCCTGCACGCCTCCCACGGATCGGCCGACGGTGTCCTCGGGGTCGCGGTCCTGAGCAGTCGGCTCGCCCCGGCACGGCTCGCTGCGGTCGCGCGCGACCTGCCGGTCGCGGTCCTCGGGTCGAGCGGGTCGGCGCTCGCCGGTCTCGGACTCGACACGGTGCGCGCCGACGAGGAGGCGGGCATGCGCGCGCTGGTGCTCCACCTCGCCGCACTCGGGCATCGACGCACGTGCTTCGTGGCGGAGTCCGACCACCCCTCGACGACCCGTCGTGCCGTCGCGCACGCCGCGGTCACCGCGCAGCTCGGTGCGCCGGGCGACCACCGCGTCGACGACGTCGAGGCCCTGGCGGCCGACCCGGAGCGGATCGCGCGACACCTCGGCGACGGGGTCACGGCGTTCGTCGCGACGAACGACGCGACCGCGGCGCGGCTCGTGGCGATCGCCGACGGCGCGGGCCTCGCGCTCCCCCGGATGGCGGCGGTGACCGGGTTCGACGGCACCGGCCTCGGCGATCGGCTCGACCTGACGAGCGTCGACCAGCCGCGCGTCCGGATGGGCGCGCGGGCGGTCGAGCTCGTGGTCGAGCGGCTCCGGGGCCGTCGCGGCGACCGGCACGAGGTGCTCCCGACACGCCTGCTGCCGCGCGGGTCCACCGCGAGGGCGGTCGCCGGGCACGCGCTCGGCTGACCGCTCGCGACGCCCGCGTCGAACCGGTCGGCGGCCCGGTCGGCGGCTCAGTCGGTGGCGGTCGTGGCCGACAGCTCCTGCACCCGGCGCACCAGTTCGGCGTGCGATCCCCCGGCGCCGGCGGCGACGTAGTCGTCGGCCAGGTGGGCGCGGTCGACGGCTTCGCCCTGACGGAAGCCCCGGAACCATCCGCCGGCGCGCTCGAGCACCAGTGCCCCGGCGGCGACGTCCCACGGGTGCGTGGCGAAGCCCATCGTCACGTCCGACCACCCGGCGGCGACGTGCACCAGGTTGAGGGCGCCGCTGCCGAGGCTGTGGTGGTGGCGGTACCGGAGCGTCAGGTCCCGGAGCAGGTCGAACGCCGCGGCCTCGCCGAGCAGGTCGAGGTCCTGCTGCACCGGGAAGCTCGTCAGGACCGTCGCGGCGTCGTCCGGCCCCGACGACGAGTGCATCGGGGCGCCGTCGAGCCAGGCGCCGTCGTCGTCCGCCGCGAACACGTGGTCGGCGACCGGGTCGAACGCCACACCCGCGACGACCTCGCCGTCGACCTCGGCCGCGATCGAGATGCACCAGTACGCGAGTCCACGGGCGAAGTTCGCGGTGCCGTCGATCGGGTCGACGATCCACCGCACCACGGGGTCCGCGGTGCTGCCGACGCCCCCGGCGGTGCCGGTGGTGTCGGTGCCGCCGGTGGTGCCGCCTTCTTCGCCGAGCACGACGGAACCCGGCACGGCGGCGGTGAGCACCGCCGTGATCGCCTCTTCCGCCGCGCGGTCGTGCAGGGTGACCACGTCGTGCGCATCGCGCTTCGTGCTGATCGTCATCGGGGCGCGGAACACGGCGAGCAGGTCGGGAGCGACGGTGCGCGCGGCCTCCTCGGCGATCGCCCGGAGTGTCTGGGGAGCAGGAACGGTTCGCATGGTCCCCGGTTCTACGACGTCGAGGCCCCTGGACGGCGAACCACGCCGGTCGACGGACCGAACCCGAGGTGAACGCGCGGCGTGCGGCGGTGAACGACGGCGCCCGTTCGGCGGAGGGGTTGAACGCGGCGTGAACGGGTGACGGCGGGTGGCCGACGTGCCTTGACCGGTCTCCGACCCCCGCCGCACAGTGGAGTCGTTCCCGGTTAGGGAACGTTCCCTACTCGGAGGAGTCCGCCCCATGACGGTCCCCGTCAGGTCCGGCCTGGTCGCCGGTCCCCCGCGTACCGCAGGGTCGCCGCGGTCGCCGCAAGCGCGGCGTCCACCCCGGGCGACCCGGACGACGCGGTCCTCGTTGCGCTCGGACCGACGGCTCGGTCTGGTGCTCCTCGCACCGGCGCTGCTCGCGTTCGCGGTCTTCGTCTTCTACCCGCTCGGCCGCGTCCTGGTCCTCAGCACCCAGGGCACCGACATCTTCGGCCAGCCGGCGGGCTCGGTGGGGCTGCAGAACTACGTCCGCACGTTCACCGACCCCGCGTTCGGACGGACGATGCTGACCACCGCGGTCTTCTGCGTCGGCGTGGTCGTCGGCCGCATCGTGTTCGGTCTGCTCGTCGTGATCCCCCTGACCGTGAAGCTCCGCGGCCTGCCGGTCTTCCGCGCACTCCTGACGGCACCCATGGTCGTGTCCGTGTCAGCGGGGTCCGTCGCGTTCGCGGCGATGCTCGCACCCGGCAACGGGCTGCTGAACACGGTGATCACCCAGTTCGGCGGCGCGCCCGTGCCGTTCCTGACGAGCACGCAGTGGGCCCTGGCGAGCGTCATCGTCGTGACGATCTGGGGGTCGCTCGGGTTCACCGTGCTGCTCCTGCTCGGAGCGTTCGGCGCCATCGACCAGGACGTCATCGAGGCGGCGCACCTGGACGGCGCCGGGCCCGTGCGGACACTCTGGTCGATCTCGTTGCCGCTGGTCACGCCGACGCTCTTCTTCGTCGTCGTGACCGGAACCGTCGAGGCACTCACGACCTTCGGGCAGATCCAGATCCTCACGGGCGGCGGTCCGGCCGACTCGTCGAAGACCCTCGTCTACGCGATCTACCAGCAGGCGTTCGGGTCCGGCAGCGCGAACTTCGGCCTCGCCGCCGCGCTCGGGGTCGTGCTGTTCCTGCTGGTCCTCGGGCTGTCGCTGGTGCAGTTCGGCGTGCTCGAGAAGCGGGTGAACTACTGATGCGCCCCGTCACCGCACGCCGGCTCCGGAGCGTCTTCGTCTACGCCTGGCTCGTCATCGCGGTCGTCGTCGTCTGCTTCCCGCTCTACTACGTGTTCGAGGGCGCGCTCACCCCGACCCGGTACCTGGACCAGGGCCTCGCCGGTCTCGTGCCGATCCACCTGACACTCGACAACATCGTCCGCGCCACGCAGGTCGTCCCGCTCGGGCAGCAGTTCCTGAACAGCGTCGTCGTCACCCTCGCCCAGACGGTGCTGCAGGTCGTCATCGGCATCATCACCGCCTACGCCCTGGTGTTCTGTCGGCTCCGGGGCACCCGTGCCCTGTTCCTCGTCCTGCTCGCCAGCATGATGATCCCCGGCGAGACGACCTTGATCGCGAACTACCTGACCGTCTCGTCGTGGCACCTCATCGACACGCTCCTGGTCGTCTTCCTGCCGTTCGTGGCCTCGGCGCTGACGATCTTCCTGTTCCGCCAGGCGTTCCTGAGCTTCCCGGACGAGCTGCGCGAAGCCGCGGTGCTCGACGGCGCCGGACACTTCCGGTTCATCCGGTCCATGCTCCTGCCGCTCACCCGCCCGACGCTCGTCTCGGTCACCCTGGTGAGCGCGACGGCCGCCTGGAACGGGTTCTTCTGGCCGCTCCTCGTCACCAACTCGCCGGAACACCGCACCGTGCAGGTCGGCATCGCCCAGCTGTCCGACGCCGAGGCCGCCGACATCGGCGTGGTCCTCGCCGGCGCCGCCATGGTGACCCTCCCCGTCCTGGTCCTCGTCCTCGTCGCCCAGCGGTTCCTCGCCGGCGGCCTCACCGCCGGGGCGCTCAAGTGACGACACGTTCGATCCCCTCCCCGACCCCCGCCCGCCCCACACCCGAAGGACGCACCATGCCCGCACGTCGTTCCACCGCCCTCACCGCACTCGCCACCGGGGCCGTCGCGGTCCTCGCCCTGACCGGGTGCTCCACGTCGAGCTCCGCATCGGACAGCTCCGGCCCCGTCACCGTCGACTTCTGGCACGCCATGTCCGGGCCGCCCGCGACCGAGCTCGACGCGCTCGTCGCCCGCTTCAACAAGGAGAACGACCAGCACATCACCGTGAAGTCGTCGTTCCAGGGCGACTACGCGGCCGTCCAGACGAAGTACACGGCGGCGGTGCAGTCCGGCTCGACGCCGGACCTGCTCATGATGAACGACGTGTCGACCGGCTTCATGATCGACTCCGGCCAGACGGTGTCCCCCGCGAAGATCAGTGGATCGACGTCGGGCACCGACACGATCGCCCCGGCCGCCGCCACGTACTACAGCGACGGCAAGGCACTCGCGGCGATGCCGTTCTCGGTCTCGATGCCCGTGCTCTACCTGAACAAGGCACTCGTCGCGAAGGCCGGCCTCGACGCCACGAAGCCGCCGAAGACGCTGGCGCAGGTCGCGACCTGGGCCGAGAAGATCCACGCCGCGACCGGTGGCTACGGCATGAGCATGAACATGGGCGACTCGTGGATGCTCGAGGAGCTCAGCGCCTCGGGCGGCCAGCCCTTCTGCACGCCGGACAACGGGCGGAAGGGCAAGCCGGTCACCGGCGTCTCGCTCACCTCGGACACCCAGGTGCAGTTCATGACCACGCTGCAGAAGCTCTACCAGGACGGCGCTGCCCTGAACCCCGGCACCGACTCGACCGTCCAGAACTCGGCGTTCTCGAGCAACAAGGTCGGGATGCTGCTGACCTCGTCCGGTGCCTACACGACGGTCGACCCGGACGGCTCGAAGTCCGTCGTCGCCCGGTTCCCCACCACGTCGGACTCCGACGACGCCGGCCAGGTCATCGGCGGCAACGCGCTGTGGATCTCCGGCAAGGGCCACTCGTCCGCCGAGCAGCAGGCGTCGTACACGTTCGCCAAGTGGCTCCAGACGCCGGACGTGCAGGCCGAGTGGGCGAAGGCGACCGGCTACGTCGCGATGAACACCGACGCCCAGGACACCACCGTGGGCAAGCGCTCCCTGTCCGACCCGAACATCGCCACGATGTACCAGCAGCTCGCCGACGACCCCACGAGCGTCGCCGCGGCCGGCTGCATCACGGGCGCGTTCCCGACGGTGCGAGCCACCGTCATCGGCGCCTTCAACCGGATCGTCGAGGGTGCCGACGTCGAGTCGACGATGCGGGACGCGGAACAGCAGGCCGGCAAGCAGATCGAGTCGTACAACGAGGCCGCCGGCAAGTGAGCACGGTCGGCGCGTGAGCGTCCCGCGAGGCTGACCAAGGGTTCATGGAGCACGACCGTCGTTCGCCATACGGTTGTCTGACGAAGCGGGCAGGCAGCCCGTGCGACGATCGGAGCCCTGTGGTGTCTGCTGCGAACGGCCGGCCCGGCTACGGGGCTCCGAAACCCCTGCGCATCGTGTTCTCGTTCCCACGGGGGCGGGGACACCTCGCGCCGATGCTGCCGCTCGCACGCGCGGCCAGCGCTGCCGGACACCGGACCGCACTGAGCGGCGCGCGCGAGGCCGTCCTCGAACAGACCGGGTTCTCGCACCGGCAGCCGCGGGACGTGGAACTGCCGGCGAGCAGGCCGGGCACCGGCACCCTGACCCCGATCGACCCGAGCACGGTGCTCACCCGCGTCCCCCAGGTGTTCCTGGGGGACGCGGCCGCCGGGGCCGTCGTCGACGTCGGACGGCTGGTCACTCGGTGGACAGCCGACCTCGTGGTCTGCGGGGAGTTCGACTTCGGCGCGATGACCGCCGCCGAACGAGCCGGGGTGCCGTGCGTGGTGGTCCTGGCCTTCGCCTCGGCCGGTGGGACCTGGCGCGACGCGGTGCGAGAGCCGCTCGAGGCGCTCCGCCGACGCGCGGGACTCGGGCCCGACCCGCAGCAGCACATGCTCGGCGGCGCGCTCACCGTCATCCCGTTCCCGGCGTCGATGCGATCCGGGCACGAGCTGCGTGGCCCGGTCATCCGGATGCGCCCGGACACCTGGTCGTCACACTCGTCGGACGCCGCGGCGTGGTTGGCCGCCGGCGACGGACCACGCGTCTACGTCACGCTCGGCACCGAGTTCAACACGAAGTCGGGCGACCTGTTCGCTCGGCTCATCAACGCCCTCGCCGCCCTGCCGGCACGGATCCTCGTGACGACCGGACCCTGGGTCGACCCAATGACCTTCCCGGTGCCGGCGGGGCCGGGAGCGATCCGGATCGAGCAGTACGTCCCGCAGGACTCGGTGCTCGGGCTCGTGGACCTCGTGGTGAACCACGGCGGGTCCGGATCGGTGACCGGGGCACTCGCGCACGGGGTGCCCCTGCTGGTCATGCCGCTCGGTGCGGACCAGTTGCCGAACGGCGGCTGCGTCGAGGCCCTGGGCGCCGGGCTCGTCCTCGACGCCGCGACGGCGACCCCGGCGGACATCCGCACCACCGCGTCGCGACTCCTGACCGAGCCGTCGTTCCGCGTCGCGGCCGGACGGATCCGGACCGAGATCGCGACGGGCGAGCCCCCGGCCGTCGTCCTCGCGGCCGTCGAACGCTTGGTCGGCTGGCCCCCGACCCGTGCTGACGAACGCTGAGCGGCGACCAGGCGACCCGAAGTCACTCAGGTCAGCGCACCAGGCAGATCGTGCTCAAGTCGACGTCCGGACCGGGCCGCGTGTACGACGAGGTGCTCTCGAGCCAGTCTGCGGTCGGCGAGATCTGGTCGGGGACCATGTCCGCCTCCGACCGTGCGTCGATGCCCTCGGACTCCCAGTACGCGCGAACGCGGTCCACGTCGCGGTTCGCACCCTCGATCAACGTGTGGTCCTCGGGCAGGAGTTCCTTGCCGTCGGCGTCCGAGTAGTTGTCCGGGTGGTACCAGTACCGCCACCTGACCCCCTGGTGCGCGTTCGACAGCTGGCACTCCTCGCTGTACGCACCACCGGCTCGCTCGCCATCGCGGTAGGCGGACTTCCGGTCGCCGCCGAGGATCCGCACCGTGCGGTCCCCGATCCGCTCGAGCGTGGCCCGGGCGTCACCGTCGGCGAAGTGCCGCTCGGCGGCGGTCGCCGGCTGCGCCCACCGCCGAGCGTCGGCGGCCACGCTCCGCACCTGCGACGTCAGGACCAAACCGTTCCACGGTACGGCGATGACCAGCACGACGATCGCCGCAACGACGGCGACCAGTGAGTGGCGCGGTTCGCGCCGGCGAGCCCGGACCTGCACGACGAGCACGACCACTGGGATCCCCACGGCGAGCACGGCGCCGATCACCAGCCGTGCCAACACGCCCCCGGCACCGAGCCGGTCGTCCATCGACCCGAAGTCGCGCGCCAAGTACGCCCCGATCTGGACCGCCCAGCTCACGACGAGCAGCACCGGCAGCACGAGTGCGATGGCGATCGCGTTCCCTCGCCCCGTCGTCGGGCCCGTCCCCTGGCCACGCCAGTCCTGCTGTTCCGTGCCCATGCCGGCCCCCGCCCCCGTGGTGTCGGGGACCATCCTGCCAGCAGAACGCGCCCCGGGTCCGCGGGCGACGCCTCCGCCCCACCCCCGAAGCGGTGGTGCCCCAGCGGCGCCTGTTGCTGCCAAGATGACCGACGTGACCACGACCACGCCTCGCGCCGATCCCGACGCCGCTGCCGACGGCTTCGAAGGCGGCTGGTTCCGCATCGACGACGACCTGGAGCACCTGGACGACGTGGTGTGGCGACCCGCCACGGACGCGGACGACACAGCGACCGCCCCTGGCCCTGCCGCCGTCATCGTCGGTGGCGAGCCGCGCGAGCACGTCGGTTCGACGCTGCCGTTGGCGCAGCTGGCGGAGATCGACGTGGCACGTCAACGCACCGTGCGGAAGCTCTGGCTCAGCCCGATCACCATCGTGGTTTGTCTGCTCGTCGTGACCGCGCTCGAGGTCTCGGGTCTGCCGTGGCGGACGGACCTCGGCAGGCAGCTCCTGGTCGGACTCGGCACGGCTCTGCCGGTCGACGCGCTCTGCACCGCGATCTGGTGGCGGATCACGCGTGACCCCTCGGGCGCCGTCGTCCGCAAGATGGGCGGACACCGGACCCGCCAGCAGTACGACCAGCAGCGCGCCGTCCTCGAACGCTGACCGCGCCGCGAGCGCGCCCCGACCCCTCAGCGAACCGGCGCCGACACCGCCGCTGCGGGCGATGGCTCCGACGACGGCCGCACCCCTCGACCAGGCCGGAGCACCGCCTCCACCCGCTCACGGTCGAGCTCGCCCTGCCACCGCGCCACCACGAGCGTCGCGACGCAGTTGCCGAGCAGGTTGACGCTCACCCGCATCGCGTCCATGATCCGGTCGGCACCGAGCAGCAGCGCGACGCCAGCGACCGGGAACAGCCCGAGGCTCGTCGCCGTCGCGGACAGCGCCAGGAACGACGAGCCCGGCACCCCGGCCATGCCCTTCGACGTCAGCAGCAGCACCCCCAGTGCGGCGACCTGCTGCTCGAGCGTCAGCGGCACCCCGAACGCCTGGGTCAGGAACAGCAGCGAGATCGACAGGTAGATCGCCGCCCCGTCGAGGTTGAACGAGTACCCCGTCGGCACGACGAGCCCGGCGACACTGCGGGAGACGCCGACCTCGGTGAGCCGGGTGATCATCCGCGGCAGCACGGCCTCGGTCGACGCGGTGCCCAGGGCCAGCCCGAACTCCGCGCGGGTGTGCCAGACGAACCGCCAGATCGGCACCCCGGACAGCAGCCGTCCGCCCACGAGCAGCGCCACGATGAACACCGCCGCCGCGCCGTAGCAGGCCGCGATCAGCAGCCCGTACGACCCCAGGGTGTCGATGCCGTACTGCCCGACCACGTACGCCATCGCCCCGAACGCGCCGAGCGGCGACAGGCGCATCACCCAGCCCAGGATGCGGTAGACGACCTCGAGGCACAGGTCGAGGCCCCGCACGAGCGGCCGCGCACGGTCACTGCCGATCGCGGCGATCGCCGCGCCGACGAACACCGCGAAGACGAGCACCTGCAGGATGTCGTTGGTCGCGAACGCGTTCACGACGCTCGACGGGATGAGGTCGAGGATGAAGGTCCCCGCGTCCGGAGCCGTGCCGCCCGCGGTCTTCGCCGCCACGGCCGAGGCGTCGAGCGACGACGGGTCGATCCGCAGGCCGGCCCCGGGGCGCACGAGATTGCCCACCAGCAGCCCGAACACGAGCGCGCACGACGACGCGAGCAGGAAGTAGATCATCGCCTTGCCGGCGATCCGGCCCACGGAGCGCAGGTCACCGACGTGCACGATGCCCGTCACCACGACGATGAACACGAGCGGCGCGATGACCATCTCGATCAGCCGGATGAACCCCTGCCCCACCACGTTGAGCACCGGCGCGGCCGCGGGGAGGCAGACCCCGACGGCGATGCCGAGGGCCACCCCGATCGCGATCTGCACGAACAGCGAGTGGTACCAGCGAGCGGGAGCACGATCCGTGGTGGTGACGTCCATGCATCCACCCCACAGGGCGCGTGTTTCGTCGACGTTGCGAGTCTGTTCCCACCTCCCGCACCGCGCGACCGCCGAAACAGGTGGCCGGCCCGCGCACGCCGGCCCGCGTCCTGGGGTGTCACGAGACGGACCGGAGGCCCGGCGCCAGCTGGCACCGGGCATCCTGTCCGTCACCCGCCCACGTCGCGGGCCGCACGCGCGTCACGAGGGTGCCGATGCTCGAGGACTCTCACCCACTCCCAGTCCGTGCCGCGCCACGCGCCTGCTCGCCGCGCCTACGCTCCGAACGTCCGGCCATCCCCCGACGGAAGCGGCACCCGTGTCCTCGTACCTGCTCTGCGCCCCGCCCGTCTACGGCCACCTCGCGCCCCTCGTCGACGTGGGCCGCGACCTCGCCGAACGCGGCCACGAGATCACCGTCCTGACGGGGTCCAAGTACCGCGACCTCGTCGTCGGCGCCGGGCTCCGGTTCGTGGCGCTGCCCGCCGACGTCGACTTCGACGACGCCGATCTGCAGGAGCGGCTCGCCGACGCCAGTGCGGCACGCGGGATCGCCGTCGTCCGCGAGGGCATCATCGCCATGTTCGTCCGCGCGATCCCGTCCCAGTACCGCGCGCTGACGGCCCTGCTGGCAGCGGGGCGCTTCGACGCGGTGCTCGGCGAGGCGTCGTTCACCGGGCTCGCGCCGTACCTGGCCCTGCCGTCCGCGGAGCGTCTGCCCGTGCTCGGGATCGCGACCACCCCGGTGACGCTCACCAGCGTCGACGCGGCACCCTTCGGCACTGCGCTCTCCCCGGGACGCGGGCCGGTGGCTCGCGCGCGCAACCGACTGCTCACCGCCGCGATCCACCCCGTGCTCACCCGGCCGCTGCGTCGAGCGGTGGACGCCGTGCTCGCCGAGGTGGGGGCACCGCCGTCGACGATCGACACCTTCGACTTCGCGTACCGCGCGTTCGACACCCTGTTCCAGCTGAGCGTCGCGGAGCTCGAGTACCCGCGGCGCGAGCTCCCCGACTCGGTCCGGTTCGTCGGTCCGGTCGTGGCCCGCGCGGCACCGACGCCCGGGGCCGACCTGCCCGCGTGGTGGGACGACCTGGACACCGACTCCCCGGTGGTGCTCGTGACCCAGGGCACGATCGACACCGTCGACCTCGGCCGGCTCATCGCGCCGACGCTCCGCGCGCTGGCGGACGAGGACGTCCTCGTCGTCGCGACCACCGGTGGCCGCCCCGTCGGCCAGGTCGACCGCGCGCTCGGCACGGCACTGCCCGCCAACGCCCGGGTGGCGACCTTCCTGCCCTACGACCAGCTGCTGCCGCGGTGCAGCGTCGTCGTCACGAACGGCGGGTTCGGCGGCGTGCAGCGTGCCCTCGCACACGGCGTGCCGCTCGTGGTCGCCGGGTCGACCGAGGACAAGCCGGAGGTCGCCACCCGGGTCGCGTGGGCCGGGTGCGGGCGGAACCTGCGTTCCGGGACGCCACGGCCGGCGGCGATCCGTCGGGCGGTCCGCGAAGTCCTGGCGACGCCGACCCACCGCGCCCGCAGTCGACAGGTCGCGGCGTCGATCGCGGCCCTGCCGGACCCCGTGGACGTCATCGAGGCCGGGTTGGCGGCGGCCGCCGCCGCGGACGGCGCACAGCGACGCTGATCCCGCCTGCCGACCCACGTCGTGGGGTCGCGTAGAGACGGACGGGAGGCCCGGTGCCAGCTGGCACCGGGCCTCCCGTCCGGCTCATCCGGCGTCGTCGTGCCCGGTGCCGGTCCGCGGTGCCGGTGCCGTTGCCGTTGCCGTTGCGGACGCCGTCCGGATCCGGAGCGGCACCGTCCCGGCGACGTACCGGTCGTCGCCCGCCTCGAGCGGGCGGCCGTCCTCGGCGGTGCTGGACCGACGTACCTGCAGGAGGGCCGCGCCGGGCCGGACCCCGAGGAGCGCGGCGTCGGCGTCGTCGGCCAGCAGCGGGTCCACGGTGGTGACGGCGGCACCGACCCGGATGCCGAACCGGTCCTCCAGGGTCGCCGACACCGACGTCTGCCCGCCCGGGATCGTCCGGATGACGGCGGCGACCCACGGCGCGTAGGCGGTGCGCTCGAGCATGACGTCCACACCGTCGAGGGAGCGCACCCGCACGACGTGCAGGACGGGCTCGTCGTGCGCGGCGCGGAACAGGCGCCGCTCGCGCACGGTGGCCGGCCGTTCCTCGACCGCCACGACCCGCCCGCCGGGCTCGTGCCCCCGGGCCCTGGCCAGTTGACCAAAGGACTCGAGCGCGCCCGCGTCGTGACCGAGCGTCGTGGTGCGCACACGCCAGCGGGAGCCGGCACGTGCTGTCAGGACCTGCCGGTCGCGGAGCATCTCGAGCGCGTTCCGCACGGTGCCGCGCGCGACGGCGTAGTCGGCCGCCAGGTCGTGCTCGGCCGGCAGGACACCCGTGGCGTCGAACTCACCGCGGAGCACCCGGTCGGCGAGGTCCTCGGCGATGTCCCGGAACAGTGGTCGCACCCGGTGATCCTCCCCCGCCGCGGCCGAGCTGTCCAGGTGCGTCGGAGTCCTCGTGGGATCGACACCGGAACCACAGGGCCCAGCCTCGGTGCACCTGGACAGGTCGATCCTGACTCCACCGGACGCGTTCACCCCGCCGCCACGGCCGGGCAAGGCACGGTTCAGCGCACCTCGTTGTCATGCTGACGGGTGCTCCTCCCCCGCAGCGCCCGCACTCCCACGACCTGGAAGGCCTGCGATGAGCACGAGGAAGCCCGAACACGGCGCACCCGACGTCAGCCTGGACGCCGCACCACCGCTGACCCCGGACGCGGCGTACACCGCAGCGGTCCGCCCCGGCCTGAGCCGCCGGACGGTCCTGGTCGGCGGCGCAGCAGCGATCATGGCCGGCGTCGCGGCAGGGTCCGCGTTCGGACCGGGCGCGGCCGACCGCGCCAGCGCCGCGACCGCCCGTGCCGTCCCCACCGGCACGATCGCCGATGTCGAGCACGTCGTCGTGCTCATGCAGGAGAACCGGTCGTTCGACCACTACTACGGCACGATGCCCGGGGTCCGCGGGTTCTCGGACAAGCAGGCGCTCGAGCTGCCGACCGGACACGACGTCTTCCACCAGCCGGCGGCGGCCCGCACCGACGGAGGCGCGATGCTGCCGTTCCGGCTCGACACCACCCGGTTCAACGCGCAGAACGCCGACGGCCTCGACCACTCCTGGGGCGGTGGGCACACCGCGTGGAACGGCGGTGCCTGGAACCGGTGGGTCGATGCGAAGAGCGCCCAGACGATGGGCTACTTCACCAGCGAGGACATCCCCTACCAGCGCGCACTCGCCGGGGCCTTCACGGTCTGTGACGACTACCACTGCTCGCTCAACGGGCCGACGACGCCGAACCGCCTGTACCAGTGGTCCGGCACCATCGACCCCCGCGGCACCCAGGGCGGACCGGCGACCGACAACCCGGCGGACTACGAACCGGTGTTCGCCTGGACCACCTACGCCGAACGGCTGCAGGCGGCCGGCGTCACCTGGAAGACCTACGCCAACGACGAGGTCGGCGACAGCTCTGCCGACCCGTACGTCGGCGACTACGGCGACAACCCGCTCTGGCTGTTCGAGCAGTACCACCGCGCGCTCGCGTCATCCGACCCTGCTCAGCAGGAGCTCGCCGCACGTGCCGGGCTGCACGACGGGTGGAAGCCGAACTCCGGCAAGGGCCTCGACGTCACCCACCTGCTCAGCCAGTTCGGGCAGGACTGCGCGACCAACAGCCTGCCGACCGTGTCGTACGTCGTCGCCCCCTACGGCTGGAGCGAGCACCCGGCCGCCAGCCCGGACTACGGCGCCCACTACACGAACGCCGTCGTGCAGGCCCTCTTCAGCAACCCGGACACCTGGGCCTCGACCGTCCTGCTCGTCAACTACGACGAGAACGACGGGTACTTCGACCACGTCGTGCCCCCGTTCGCCGAGCCCGGCACCCCCGACGAGTACGTCGACGGCCTGCCCATCGGCATGGGCGCCCGCGTGCCGATGACCGTGGTGTCCCCGTGGAGCCGTGGCGGGTGGGTCAACTCGCAGGTGGCGGACCACACGTCCGTGATCCAGTTCCTCGAACACGTCACGGGCGTCCGCGAGCCGAACATCTCCGACTGGCGGCGGACCGTCTCCGGGGACCTGACGAGCTGCTTCGACTTCAGCGCCCCCGACGCGAGCATCCCCGGCGCCGACGAGGTCCCCGGCATCGAGCAGACCCGCGCGCTGGTCGCGGCCGCCGACGCCGACCAGGCGAAGCCGCCCATCGAGGAACCGGCGATCGGTGCGCAGACCGTGCCCGTCCAGGAGCCCGGCACCGTCCGCCGTCGGAGCCTGCCCTACCGACAGCACGCGGACGCGACCGTCGACCACCGGACCGGTCGGGTCACCGTGACGCTCGCGAACGACGGTCGCCAGGGGGTCAACTTGCTGGTGTACCCGAACACCGCGATGCCGTTCGCCGCCCACCCGAAGACCGTCCCCGTGGGCGCCACCGCCGACTGGGAGTGGGACACCACGACGACCGCCGGCGCGTACGACGTCAGCGTCTACGGACCCGACCGGTTCCTCCGGCGCTTCGCCGGCACCGTCGCCGTCGGTGGTCGGGCGACCGGCGGCGTCCCGCACGTCTCCGTCGTCCGGGACACCCGCGGTCGGCGCACCCTGCAGCTCCTGCTCGAGAACACCGGCCGGGCCGAGCTCCGCTTCGTGCTCGTGGCCAACGACTTCGTGGAGCACCGCGAGACCGCGCACGTCCGCGGCTCCGGGCACAAGACGATGCACTGGCCGCTCGACGAGTGGGGGTACTACGACGTGGTCGTCACCGCCGACGGTGTGCCCGGGTTCCGGTACCGCTTCGCCGGGCGCGCGGAGCGCTGAGGCGGGCCGACCCGCGTGGGTCGGCAGGGGCGGTCAGGCCGCGTCCACGACGGACGGGAGGCCCGGTGCCAGCTGGCACCGGGCCTCCCGTCCCGTCTCGTGACCGTCTCACGTCCGTCCCGCGTGCCGTCTCACGCGTCGGCGGCGGTCCCGGCGGATGCCACCGGTGTGACCGGGCTCGCGGCGTCGGCGTCGGCTCGCGCAGCCTGCCGGGCCAGCGCCGCGTCCAGGAGGCGTTCGACGAACGGCAACGCCACCACGATCGCACCGACGACGGCCGCGACGGGGACGTTCACCGTCCAGCCGCGCAGGATCGAGTAGATGGTGGCGCCGAGGACGACCCACACCACGACCGTGAGCGGCCGCACCGGACCGGCGTCGGCGAGCAGGTTGATCGCGTCGACGGCCGCGGGCAGCCCTCGCCGTCCGAGCAGTGTCAGCATGACCCCGATGACGATGAACCCCATCGCCCGGACGATGCCGACCCAGGCGACGTCGCTTGCCGGATCCGCCAGCACCCGCTGGATGAAGACCACCGCTGCCAGGACCCCGACGGCGAACAGGGCGACGATCACGAGGACGGTCAGGAGACGGACGGAGCGGCGCACGAGGACTCAGCATAGGGACACGTCGGGGCGCCCGTCGCGGCGCCCCGACGCACCGGCTCGACTCGCTAGGCGACGACCACCTTCGCGTTGACCAGGATCGCGTGCAGGTCGGGACGGAGCGCATCCTGCGAGGTCGTCCGGACCTTCACGATGAGCGCGGCCCCGGGCTTCGCGAAGGCACGCGCGACCGTCGCCGACCAGGACCCGTCCGTGTTGTGCCCGGCGATCGACAGGAACTGCGCGGTGCCGCCGGTGATCGTCGGCAGCAGCTGCTCCTCGAGCCGGTCGGCCGGGAGACCCGCCGCGGTGAACAACTGCTCGGTGGCGGCGCGGTCCCCGATCGTCGGGTCGAGGTCGGTGAGCCGCTGCTGCGTGATCGTCGCCACGGAGCCGTCGGTGTTCGTGTACTCCCGCGACCCGGTGGTCGGGTCCTCGCCGGTCTGCTCCCAGCCGTCGAGTGCCGAGACCTCGAGCCCGAAGGCGGGCAGGGTGCTCGCCGAGAGCGCGTCGCCGTCCTCGAACGACAGGTCCTTCGTGGCCGAGTCGACGGTGGTCGGCGCGGTCGGCGTCTCCGTCGGTGCCTGGGTCGGCGCTTGTGTCGGTGTCGACGACTGCGTTGCCGCTCGCTCCGTCCCCGGTGCGGTGGTGCCGGTGCCGGCGCAGCCCGAGAGTGCGAGCACGACGATCACGGTCGCCGTCCCCGCGGTGGTGATCCTGGATGTGATGGACATGTGGTTCCCCCTCGGATCCCGCCGTGCGCCCCGTGCACCGGTGGGTCCGACTCGGAGCCTACGGGTCCCGGCAGCGGCGCGCCGCCCGGTCACACGTCCGGGGTCTGTCCGGACCCGCCGAGCGATCTCCGGAGCACGACGAAGTGCAGTCCCGCGACGTGAGCGACGTGTGCCGGGAACGGTCGGGTCTCGCCCGTCGCGATGAACCCGCTTCGCTCGTACACGCGTCGCAGTCCCTCGTGCACGCTGAGCACCTCGAGCTCGACGGAATCGCACGCCAAGGCTTCCTCGGCGTGCGCGATCGCCGCGGTCCGGAGCCGCCGGGAGATGCCTCGGGACTGCCACGCCGGGTCCACAGCGAGCATGCCGAGGTGCGCGGTCGCCCGGTCGGAGGCCCGCAGGTGACAGGTCGCGACGATGGTGGCGTCGTGGACCGCGACGAGCACCACCGACCGCGGGGCACGGATCATCGCACGCACCTGGTCCGGGCTCGTCCGCTCCCCGGTGACCAGCTCGGCGTCGCTCACCCAACCCTGTTCGTTGGCGTACGAACGGACGACGACCGCAGCGACGGACGCCGCGTCGGTCTCGGACGCCGACCGGATCTCGAGCAGGGGTTCGTCTGTCACGACCGCATGCTCTCACGCAGCGCACAGGCATCTCGCCGAGCTCTGCGCACGCTCATGCACTGGGCGGGCGCGGGCGTGCTCTGGGCGCCTGCGTCGGGTCGGCTACGAGTCGTCGCCTGCGTTCCGAGCACGCTTCCGGCTGTGGCCCCTCGGCGACTGACGGATCGCTGGCCGGTCCCGGTGGGAGACCGGCCAGCGATGGCTCGGTGGGCCCTGCCGGGATCGAACCGACGACATCCACGGTGTAAACGTGGCGCTCTACCAGCTGAGCTAAAGGCCCTCACCACGATCCTAGGGCGTCAGCGCTCGATCGTCGTCGAACCAGGCGGGCACGTCACGACACCCCGCACCGGGGTCGATCGCAGCGGATCACGAGTCCCTGCGCGTCCTCGTCCCGGTCCTCCGACACGCCACCGGACAGCACGATCGGGGTGTCGTCGGCGCTGAGACCGATCGCCAGCGTGCTGGTGCTCGACCGTTCGTCCTGCACCGGCGGGAACCGGGCGATCGTCGTCTGCTCGGAACTGGTGCACCGTGCGTCACGGCACGAGAGCAGTCCCAGAGTGCCGCGTTCCTCGTCACGGAGCGCGACGAGTGGCCGCCCCGATCGGTCGATGACGAACGCCGGAAGCAGGTTCGTCGGCCCGTTCGGCGTGATGTCCGTGTGTGACGAAGACGAGCACGACGCATCCGCGCAGAAGGTCAGCCGTTGGGTCGCGATCCCGTTCGACCGCGCGAGCACGACCGGGTTCCCGTCGCCGCCGATCGCCACCCGGGCGTCGTACGCCTCGTCCCACGCCCGGACCGGCTCCCCCGGCGGGATCGCGTGCGACAGGTCGCGGACGACGGGCTGGCCGCCGTCCGGGCTGAACGACACGAGCCGAAGGGCGGTGAAGGTCGGCGAACGAGCGTCGGTCTCCGACACCAGCGAGACCACCGCGGTGCCGTCCGGCGCGACGGCGACGTCCACACCCTGGTGGTCCAGCGGCGGGATCCACGGCAGCGCCACCTGCCGAACCGTGTGTTCGACGCAGGACACGTCCTCGCAGAACACGGCGACCAGGTGGGAGCGCCCTTCCGGTTCACCGCCGCGGGCGATCCCGGCCACCACCGGCCGATCGCCGGAACTCGCGATGGCGACGTCCGTCATCCAGTAGCTGACGCGCCCCTGATCGGTCTCCACGATGTCGACGGCGGCGACCGTGGTGCGGCGCCCCTCCGGGCGATCGACGGCCGGTGCCTCGTCGGCGGAGTCACGCTGCTCCGCCCGTCTCCCCGCGGGCCAGGCGGCATCGTCCGACTTCGGTGCCACATCGAGTTGGTCCGCACGTGAGTGCACGACTTCGAGCTCGTACTGCTGCGCGACCTCGTCCTCGAACCGCACCTTCCACTGGGCGGCGAGCAGCCCACCGTCACCCGCGCTGCCGACCGCGGATCCGAGTGTCCGGCTGGGCATCCCCGTGGCCTCGTCGCACGATGCGTGCCGACACATCCGCAGGCTGCTCGGCGGCGTGTACGGCGCGTTCACGACAGTGGTCTTCCCTGAGACATCGGCGACGTCTCCACCGGAGATGGAGCGCGCATCGATCGACGCGGCGTCGTACTGCACGACCCCGAGCGGGTTGCTCGACACGATCACAGCGAACATCACCGCCGGCGCGAGCAACACGCCCGCTCCGATGGGACCGGGCCACGTCCGTCGTCCCCCGGCCACCGGGTCCCCCGTCAGCGGTGACCGGAGCGAACCACCCTCGCTCCGCGTGGCGGCGCCGCGCACCGCGATCGCGACGACCAACAGCACCAGACCGGTCACGGCGATGCAACACCAGGCAACGACGACGCTGCTCCGGAGCGCGGAGGGCGGCAACAGGCGCAGCAGCAGCAGGACGCCGACCCCGAGCACCGTCATCAGTGTCGCTCCGCCGACGAGCGCACGGCGCGGCGTCGCCGTCGCCTCGTGCCCACCACGGACGACGACCCGACCAGATCCCCAGGCACGACGGAAGGCCGATCGATGGGGCACACCGGCCACGAGCAACGCCCAGCCGAGCAGCAGCGGCGCCGCGATGACGGCACCGACCGCCAGCAGCACGACGATCACGACGGCGCCCCACCCACCTGCCCGCGTCGACACAGTGATGGCTGTCCCCGCCGCCGCCCCCACCAACGCGACGAGAGCGGCCTCGACGACGAGCCGCCAGTGGTGGACCGACCACCGCCAGGAGTCGCGCGGCCCCGCCACCGCGTCGTCTGCGGCTGCGAGCATGACCGCGGTGGATGCGGTCACCCCGAAACCGACCCCGAGCGCCGCGATGACCGCGCCCACAGCGAACAGGGCCGCGGGCACCCCGGAGCCGTCGAGCGCCGCGAACGCACCGTTCACCAGGGCAACGCGACCACCCGGCACGCCGAGCAGGAGCACCAGCCCGGCCAGCAGCAACCCGGCAGCGAACGGCACGACGAGGGCGAGCACCGCGCGGCCCCCGCTCGACGCGATCGACGGCACGGGTGGTGGACCGTCCTGCCGCCGCACCGCGGTCTCGGCCGAACCCGCCCTGGCGACTCCCGTCCCCGGTCGTGCACCATCCATCTGCTCGTCCCCCTCCGACAGCGTCCGCCCATGCTGTCAGGTTCGACGCCGGAGGTCCAGAAGGTGACATTTCAGGCGCGGACCCGCGCACTGGCGAGGACGGCCGACCCGAATGGTTTAGCCCAAGGCTTACTTTCGCCGATATGAAGCTCTACGCTTAACCCATGCAGTCCGAGCCCGTGATCGCCGTGATCGTCGACCTGGTCGACTCCCGCACGCTCGACGACCGCCCCGCAGCCCAGCAGGACGTCGAGCACGCCTTCGACAGTACCGCGGACGTCACCGCACTCGATCCCCTGCGCGCCACCGTCGGCGACGAGTTCCAGGTCATCTACGCCACGCTCACCGACGCGCTGCTGGCCACGACGGCCGCGACCCTCGCACTCCCCCCGACCGTGCAGATCCGCCTCGGCATCGGCCGTGGGCAGGTCCGGACGATCGGCACCGGCGGCGCCGGACCGTTGCAGGACGGCCCGGGCTGGTGGTCGGCGCGGGACGCCATCAACGAGACCCACCGGCGCGAGGACGGCCGGACCGCGTTCCTGCGGTCCTGGTACCACGACGCCGACGACCGCCACGGAACGACGGAGCGACTCGTGAACGCTTACTTCCTCAGCCGCGACCACGTCGTCTCGCGGCTCGCACCCCGTGCACGCCGGATCGCACTCGGTCTGGTGCAGGGTCGGACGCAGGCGCAGATCGCCGCCGACGAGGGCATCACCCCGTCGGCGGTGTCCCAGTCCGTGCAGAAGTCGGGCGTCGCCGCCCTGGTCGAGGGCCTGCGTGTCCTCGGGGACGGGGGCCGCTGATGCTCGCCGGAGTCCTCCTGACCCTCGTCGGGCTCGCCGACGTCGTCCGCGCGCGGACCGGGACCGACGCGGCACCACGGCGCGTGCTGACCAGCACGGTGATCGTCCTGCTCTGGGCCGCAGTGACGACCGTGACGGTCCTCGGCCTCGGTCTCGCAGTCTGGTCGGTGCTGGTCGCGGTCGTCCTCGCAGCCCTGTGGGTCGCGACCACGATCCCGGTGCGGTCCGCTGGCGCACCCGGCGGTCGCGATCGGGCACTCCCCTGGCTCCGTCGCTCGGGGTCCTGGCCGGCCGTCCTGCTCGCGGTCGCCGTCGCCGTGCTGCTGCTCTGGGCGCCGGCTGCCGAAGCCTCCGGCTTCGTGGTCGACTGGCACCGTGACGCCGGCACGGCGTTCGTCGGAGCGGTGCCGCTCGCGGCGCTCGTCGCCGGCATCGGGTCCGCACTGTTCCTGGTCGACTCGGCCAACGTGGTCGTCGCCCAGGCGCTGCCACCGGGACTGTCGCCCGACGCACGGCCCGGTGCAGTGGCGGCCGAGCCGGCTCGCCGGAAGCGCTTCGACCGGCGCCGCACCGCCCGGGCGAGCGCCACCGACGGGACCGCAGACGCAAATGCAGACGCCGAAACGGACGGCACGGTCACCCTCAAAGGCGGACGCATGATCGGCCCGATCGAGCGCCTGCTGCTGGCCGGGTTCTCGTTGGCCGGCGCCTTCCCCGTCGTCGCCGCGCTGATCGCCGCGAAGGGGATCGTCCGGTTCCCCGAGATCCGCCGCGAGACGACCGGCTACCAGGCCGAGTACTTCCTGATCGGCAGCCTGGTGAGCTGGGCGATGGCCTTCGCCGCCGCCGGCATGTGCTGGTTGCTGGCACTGGGCTGACGAACACCCCCGGCCCCCGATCACCGCAGGTACGCTCTCCCCGTGAACGGTGTCGGAGTCGGTGTCCTCGACGAAGCCGGGCGGCTCCGCCTGCTCGGCGCCGGTGTGACGGGCGCGGCCTTCGCCGTCGTCCTGGTCATGTTGGTCCTGTCCTCGTGGACCGAGGCGACCACCACCGTCCTGGTCTCGGCCGGCATCCCGACCGCCGTGGCCGGTGCCGCGATCGCCGTCGTCCTGCAGCGCCGCGCCTGGCGCTCCGAGGGCGGCTACGAACGGTCGATCGTCGTGCGCGAGTGGATCGCCGACGGGCAGGTACCCGCGGGTGTGCCGGCGGACCAGTGGATCCCGCTCGTGCAGGCCCAGGCCGACCGCGAGGGCGCCGGCTGGGGCAAGGTCGTCCTGGGCGTGCTGTGGATCGCGATGACGTGGTCGATGCGCGACCAGCACGGCACGCTCATCACGACGATGCTCATCCTGCTCTGGAGCGCGATGGCCCTGTGGGCAGCCGTCTGGGTCATCCCCCGCGCGCGGGCAGCGCGAGCGCTCCTGCGCCGCGGCGTCTCGACGATCGGCTGAACCCCGCCCACGCACGTCTGACTACGCTCGGACCCATGCAGAGTCGCACCCTCGGCCGCACCGGCCGCTCCGTCTCCCCCATCGGCCTCGGCACCTGGCAGTTCGGCGGTGACTGGGGTCCCGTCTCCGAAGCCGACGCGAACGCCGTCATGGACGCCTCCGTCGAGTCGGGCGTCACCCTGTTCGACACCGCCGATGTCTACGGCGACGGCCGGAGCGAGCAGCTCATCGGCGCGTGGCGTGCCGCGAACCCCGACGTGCCGCTGACGATCACCACGAAGATGGGCCGTCGCGCCGACCAGGTCCCCGAGAACTACGTCGCCGTGAACTTCCGCGAGTGGGTGGACCGCTCCCGGAAGAACCTCGGGCAGGACACCCTCGACCTCGTGCAGCTGCACTGCCCGCCGACCCCGGTCTACGAGGACGACGCCGTCTACGACGCCCTCGACGCGCTGGTCGCCGACGGCTCGATCGCAGCCTACGGCGTCAGCGTCGAGACCGCCGACCAGGCCCTCACCGCGATCGCCCGGCCCGGCGTCGCGAGCGTCCAGATCATCCTCAACGCGTTCCGTCTCAAGCCGCTCGACCGCGTGCTGCCGGCGGCCCGGGAGGCAGGGGTCGGCATCCTGGCGCGCGTCCCGTTGGCCTCGGGGCTGCTCTCGGGCAAGTACACGACGGACACGTCGTTCGCCGAGGGCGACCACCGTAACTACAACCGTCACGGCGAGGCCTTCGACCAGGGCGAGACCTTCAGCGGCGTCGACTACGACGACGGCGTGCGCGCGGCGCAGACCTTCGCGGCGTCCCTGCCGGACGCCGTCTCGGTCCCGCAGGCGGCGCTCGCATGGATCATCGCGCAGGACGGCGTCACCGCGGCGATCCCCGGCGCGCGCAACCCGGAGCAGGCGCGCTCGAACGCCGCAGCGGGCGACCTGCCGCCGATCGAGGGCCTCGACGCCACCGTGCACGACCTGTACGACACGTGGTTCCGCGCGAGCGTCCACGACCGCTGGTGAACCTGCGGAGCGTCGCGGTCGCGGTGGCCGCACTCCTGCTGCTGTCCGGGTGCGCCGCACCCGGAGCGGTCACCACCCGCGACGCTCCACCCTGGCCACGGCCGTCCGACCTGACGGCCCGCGCCGAGTCCGCCGGGCTCCGGAACGTCTGGGGCGAGCGGCTGGCCGAGCACGTGCACACGCACCTGACGATCCTGGACGGCGACGAGCCGGTGACCGTCCCGGCGAACATCGGGCACTCCGACGAGCGGAAGTTCGCCGCGGAGATCCACACGCACGACACGTCGGGCATCGTGCACGTCGAGTCCCCGACGGAGCAGACGTTCACGCTCGGGCAGTTCTTCGACGAGTGGGGCGTCTCGCTCGGTCCGGAGCACGTCGGTGGTCTGCGCGGCGAACTGACGGTGTGGGTCGACGGGCACCGGAGGATCGGCAACCCGCGCTCGATCGAGCTCACGGACCTGCGCCAGGTCGTCCTCGTCGTCACGACCGTCGGCGAGGTCCCGCACCTGCCGGCCCCCTTCGACTGGCCCCCGCAGTACGACTAGCGCCGGAACCGGCTCGGCTCAGGCCTCCTTCGCCGCGACCCACGACAGGTCGAGGCCCCACTGCTCGACCGACCCGGCCGGCAGCTGCCACACGTACTCGTTCTTGAGCTTCTTGCCGTCCTCGCGGAACGGCCCCGTCCGGTACGGGTAGAACGCGACGGTCGGCAGCGTGCCGGGTGGCGCCGTGCGGATCGCGTTCGAGAAGTCCTTGTTCAACCGCCGCAGCTCGGCGATCACGTCGCCCCGGGCGGTATCCGCGTCGAACCCGCCGGCACCCGAGGCGAGCTGGAACGCGATGTGCAGCTGCCGGTCACCGTGGTCGTCCTCGTAGCTGATCAGCCGGTGGTTCTCGACGGCCTCGAGCAGCTCCGGGTCGCCGTACACGACGTCCCGCACCACGTCGGGTGCGACGACTGCCCCGTTGTAGTCGACGGACAGGTCGGACCGGCCGTAGTGGAACAGCAGCGGCAGGTCGAGCTCGGCCTCGGCGGCGAGCGCCGCGTGCCCCGTCGCCCGCAGCACGGAGCGGAGGTCCTTCATCCGCACCACGTGTCCGCGGTCGTGGATGTTGTACCGGATGCGGGGGCTGATGTTCTCGGAGCGGGCGATGGTGACGACGAGTTCGCCGAGGTCGTTCGTCTCGATCAGGTAGCCGAACGGGTTGAACTGGAACACCATCGGGAGCACCCCGTACTCGCTCTGCTTGGTCAGGGCGGCGGAGAGTTCCGGTGAGGCGGCGATCGCCCGGCGGAGCTGCACGCTGAACGGTGTCTCGATGCCGAGGTTGATCTCGAGGTCGCTCGCCCCGTAGGAGCCGAGGACGGCCTGCGCGTACTGCTCGATGTGGGCGCGCATGTTCTCGCTGATGCCCTCGCCCCCGAACGCGGCGACGATCGTGTACTGGCTCCAGTCGAGCCGGTCGTCCTCGAACAGGGCCTTCAGGAACGGTGGGTAGCTGCAGATGATGTAGGTGAAGTCGGTGCCGAACTCGCGCATCGTCTGGACGATCTTGTCGCGGTCCGGGCCGATCGACTTGATCATGGAGGACTCGGTGAGCGAGGCGGTCACGTTCATCCCGGTGGCCCAGGCCCCGAGCGAGAAGGCGTTGAGCACGAACGGCTGCTTGGACAGGTCCTTCGCGGTGCGGGAGAACCCGAGCTGCAGGAGCTGTCGGGTGGCCTGGCGTTCGTCGGGGCCGCGCACCCAGCTGGTCGGGGTGCCGCTCGAGCCGCTGGACTCGTCGACGACGACGCCGCGTCGGGGCAGGCGTCCGTCGATGCAGCGCTCCGGGATGCTCCAGCGCTTGACGTAGGAGTCCTTGTCCATCTCGGGGAGGCCCGAGATCGCCGCGGCGATCCCGCCACGGGTGTCGAGCCTGGAGGCCCGTCCCGACTCCGCCAGGAACGCCCGGTACGCGGGGACCCGCTTCGCAGCCCGTTCCGCGGTCCGCCAGGCGCGCCAGCGTCCGAGGGTCCAGCGGAGCGGCTCGATGCCGGGCGTGAGCAGGAGCTTGTGGGTGCCGACGCGGGGCATGAACAGTGCGACGAAGGTCTCGACCACCCACACCACCGAGAACACCGCTGCGCGCTTCACCGGGTCCCCCCGACGGTCATCGCTGCTGCGGGTCGGCGGTGTGCCAGGGGTGGTGGGTCGCTGTGTCCGAAGCGGAACAGCATCCAGGCCATCCGCCCGTCGGACTCGTCGACGCCCGCGCGTTCGACGAACGCGGCGTGAGACCGCGGGTTGGTGATCACGGTGCCGAACGGGTGCATGGCGATGCCGCGGGCGGAGAACTCCAGCCAGATGCGCATGAAGACCCGTCCGGCCTCGACGTACTCGGCCGGGGTGCTGAACGGTCCCTCGAGCCAGGCGAGCTGTCGGACGCCCCGCATGGTGGACAGGTAGACCCTGCGGAAGACCCCGCCGATGCCCGGGGCCTGCCAGAGTCCGCGGTGCTCCATGGCGAACCGGAACACCGGACCGGGCATGAGCATCGTCTCGGCGGACAGCCCGTCGCCGGTGGCCGCTGCCTGTCGCTTCGAGAACCGCAGCCAGTGCAGGATCTCGTCGTGCACGGCGTCGTGCTGCAGGTCGTCGAACAGGGTCTCCTGGTTGACGCGCACGATCTCGTCGACCGTGGCCCGGTCGTCGGTGGTGCGGAAGCGCTGCCCGGCCGCCGACGCGATGGCGGACGCGGCCTCGATCGCGGAGGCGTCGACGAGCGTTGCGTCGTAGGGCCTGCGTGAGGTGCGCCGTGCGAGGAAGCCGGCCAGGGCCTCCCGGTCGTCCGCGGTGACCACGTGCGGACGCAACGTCACCGTGCCCAGCCGGTGCAGGTGGTCGTCCGCCGTCGCGTCGTGCCCCGGACCAGCGTCGAGCCGACCGAAGTCCATCTCGGCGTGGTCGAGCCGTTCCTGCACGGTGAACCCGTGCGCCCGTGCCACCACGTCGAGCCCGGCCAGGAACACCCCGGCGCAGACGTGCCCGAACGGGATGCCGAACGACTCCGCCGGCAACCCCCGTCGCAGGTCGTAGAACACGGTCGCGGTGCGGTCGTCCTCGACGCGCACGACGATCGGTTGCGAGTTGTGCGGCGACGGGTAGTGCCGCGCGTCCTCGATGATGCCCGTCCACGGTGATGCCATCGTTCCCCCTCGGTGGTCCCTGGCGACGATCATACGAACCCCCGGTGTCCCCCATGCCGGTCAGGGCATGCACTGTGGACAACCGGTGCGTAGCCTGCTCCTCGTGATGACCATCCGCACCGGCACCGACCTCGCCGCGGTCGAGGACGTCGTCGACGCCGTGACGGCGCACGGCGAACGGTACCTGGACCGGGTGTTCACCCTGCGGGAACGCACCGACACCGGCGACGACCCGGAGCGCCTCGCTGCCCGGTTCGCGGGCAAGGAGGCCGTCGTGAAGCTGCTCCGGCCGGCTCCGGACCAGGCGATCCCGCTGCGGGACGTCGCCGTCGTGCTCGATGCCGACGGGGCCCCCACGGTCGAGCTGTCCGGGGCGGCCGCGGCGCTGGCGGAGTCGATCGGGTGCGGCCCGATCGCGGTCTCGTTGGCACACGAACGGGGGCTCGCGGTGGCGACGGCGGTGGCCCTCTCGGAGCGCTGACCCGGCGCTCCGGACAGGGGTGCGGTTTCCCGCACCTGCACGGCGGTTTCCCGAGGGCCGTTCCTCTTTACGGTTGCAGTCATGGAACAGGACCCGAACCCCTCCAGCAGCACCACGACGATCGCCGACCCGGCCACCGACCGGGCCGTCCGTCGCGCCCTCGCCGAGCACGGCCGGCTGACGGTCGACGCGTGGGATGTCGCGTCGATCGCCGACCTCTACGCCCTCGGCCTGACCTCGCACGCCACCGTGAACGTGATGCTCGCGGTGGAGTCGGACCTCGACGTCGAGTTCCCCGACTCCGTGCTGAACCGTTCCACCTTCGCGAGCGTCGAGTCGATCACCGCCGCGGCGGAGCTCGCCGCGGAGCTCGCCTCGTGACCCTGGTCCTGCCGGCACCGTCGGTCGTCGACCGCTTCGCCGAGCGTGCGAGCGCGGTGGCCGAGGTCGCCGCACAGTTCGCCGACGAGGTCGACCGCGACGCCCGGCCCCCGCGCGAGGCCATCGCCGCGATGCGGGAGTACGGCCTGCTCGCGGCCGCGGTGCCGACCGAGCACGGTGGCGAGGGCGCCTCCGTGGCCGAGCTCTCCGCGATCGCGACCGAACTCGGCCGGGCCTGCGCCGCGACCGGCATGGTGTTCGCGATGCACCAGGGTCAGGTCATGGCGCTCTGGCGGCACGGCGGCGACGGTGCCGGCGTGCTCGAGACCATCGAGGCCGTCCGCGGCGGAGCCCTCGTCGCGTCGGCCACCACCGAGCGCGGCGTCGGCGGCGACGCCCGGCGGTCCACGTGTTCCATCGAGCCGACCGACGACGGCCGGATCCGCCTGCGCAAGGACGCGCCGGTGATCTCGTACGCCACCGAGGCCGACGCGGTGTTCGTCACCGCCCGCCGCGACCCGGACGCCCCGGCGTCGGACCAGCGGCTGCTCATCTGCCGCACCGACGCGATGGTCCTGTCGCAGACGTCCACGTGGGACACCATGGGCCTCCGCGGCACGTGCAGCAACGGGTGGATCCTCGACACCGAGACGACGACCGACCGGGTGTTCCGCGACGACTACGCCGCGATCTCCGCCCAGACCGTCCTGCCGGTGTCGCACGTGCTCTGGGCCTCGGTCTGGCTCGGCATCGCGGTCTCCTCCGCCGAACGTGCCCGCAGCGCCGTCCGGAAGCAGGCCCGCGCCGCCGTCGGGACGACCCCGCCCGGTGCGCTCCGGCTCGCCGAGCTCCTGGTCGACCTGCAGGCCCTCGCCGACTCGGTGCGCCACGCCGCCGAACGGTTCGACGCCGCAGCCGACGACCCGGACGTGCTGGCCTCGAGCGCGTACGCCCTCGCCGCGAACGCCCTGAAGATCGGTGCGTCCGAACGCGTCACCGACATCGTCACGAAGGCGCTGCGCATCGTCGGGATCGCCGGCTACGCCGCCTCGGGTCCGATGAGCATCGCCCGACACCTCCGAGACGCCCACGGGGCCGCCGTCATGGTGAGCAACGACCGTCTCCTCAAGAACGACGCCGACCTGGCCATCATGACGGGAGTGATCCTGTGACGATCACGGACACCACCACGCACAGCACCGACACCACCACCGCGGACACCGCCGGTGCGGACGCCACCGCCGCGCTCGACGCCGCCCGCGCCGCCCTCCGCGCCCGGCTGCTCACCGACGGCGTGCTCCTCGACCTCGGCACGCCCGGCCTCTACGGCCGCACCGGGGTCTTCGAGCGCGTGTACGCCGCAGTCGACGCCGCAGCGGTCCGCAGCCAGCAGCACCTCGGCGCCGAGGTCCTGCGCTTCCCGCCGGTCGAGCCGCTCGCGTCCTTCGAGCGCACCGACTACATCGCGTCGTTCCCGGACCTCGCCGCGTCGATCTCCGGGTTCACCGGCGACGACCGCACCCACCGCGCACTGCTCGCCGCCCGCGAGCGCGGTGAGCGCTGGGAGGGGTTCCTCGAGCCGGCCGACCTCATGCTCACCCCCGCGGTCTGCCACCCGGTCTACGGCCTGATCGGCGACACCGTGCCGCAGCAGGGCCGGTTCTTCGACGTCCTCGGCGACTCCTTCCGCCGGGAGCCCTCGCTCGACCCGATGCGCCTGCAGGCGTTCCACATGCACGAGTTCGTGCACGTCGGCACCCCCGCGTCCGCAGCGGCCCACCGCGACGGCAGCATCCCGGTGATGCGCGCGCTGCTCGAGTCGTTCGGGCTCGAGATCGACGTCGTCCCCGCCAACGACCCCTTCTTCGGCCGCGTCGGGCAGATGCTCGCCCGCAACCAGGTCGAGCAGGCGCTCAAGTTCGAGTTCGTGACGAAGGTCTACGGCCCCGACCACGACGCCACCGCGATCAGCTCCGCGAACCTGCACGAGGACCACTTCGGCACCTCGTTCGGCCTCCGCACCGAGGACGGAGAGGTCGCGCACAGCGCCTGCATCGCGTTCGGCCTGGAGCGCATCACCATCGCCCTGTTCGCCGCCCACGGCACGGACCTCGACGCCTGGCCGGCGTCCGCCCGCGCCGCCCTCGCCCTGTGACCACGCTGCACGGCTGGTCCGGATCGCCGGCGATCCGCGCCGCGGTCCAGCTCCCCGCCGCCGCGCGCGCCGGCGTCGTCATCTGCCCGCCGCTCGGGCAGGAGGGCGTCATCGCGTACCGCACGCTCCGTCTGCTGGCCGACCGCCTGGAGGCCCGTGGCATCGCTTCGGTGCGCTACGACCCGTCCGGACGTGGTGACGGCGCACCCGACACCGCGCCCGACGCGCAGGTACGGTCCGCACGCCACGCCGCCGCCGTGCTCCGCACGACGGGGGTGCAGCACGTCGCCTTCGTCGGGCTGGCCTCGGCGGCCCTCGTCGCGGCGAACGCGGCCGCGGACACCGACGGCCTCGTCGTCTGGGACGCCCCGGCATCGGGCAAGGGGTGGCTCCGTCGGCAACGCGCCCTCGCGACCATCACGATCGGTGCCGACCGCGTGGTCGACGGCGTCGAGAGCCTGATCGGGTTCGACGTCGAGCCCGACGAAGCCGCCGCGCTCGCGGACCTCGCCTTCACCCCGCGCACCGGGCCCACCGTCGCGCTCGTCCGCCCGGGTGCCCGGCCGCCGAAGCCCCTCGGTGGCGTCGACGTGACCGAGGTCACCGGCAGCGCCGAGCTCCTCGACGGCACGAGCATCCACGCCCGCATCCCCGGAGCGGCCGTCGACACCGTCGTCGCCTGGCTCGACACCTGGGCGCCCGAGACGGCGGTGACCGTCCGCACGCCCGTCCTCGACGAGGTCCTCGACGTCGACGGTCGCGTGTCGGAGCGCATCGTCCACCTCGGTGAACAGGGCCTGTTCGGGATCGAGACCGTCTCGTCCGCCCAGCACCACGACGCTCCCGTCGTCGTGCTCCACAGCGGCGGCGCCGAACACCGCGTGGGGGCCACCGACTACCAGGTCGAACTCGCCCGCGCCCTCGCCCGCGACGGCGCCCGGGTCGTCCGCGTCGACCGCCGTGCCACCGGCGAGAGCACCGGCGTGCACGAGGACGAGCGGAGCTTCCTGTTCGCGCAGGAGTGGGTGGAGGACCAGTCCGCCGTCGTCACCGCACTCGCCACCCCCTCGGACCGGCTCGTGCTCGTCGGCATGTGCGCCGGCGCCTGGGTCGCGGGCCGCGCCGTCGAGGAGGCCCCGCGCCTGGTCGTCGAGATCAGCCCGAACGACTACCGTCGCGTCCCGGCCGAGCCCGGCTCGTACGCCGACGGAGTCCGGGCGATCGACGCCCCGTCGCCCGCCCGGGTGTGGGTGCGCGAGCGGTACAACCGCTTCGTGCCGAAGGCCGTCCGCGACCGGATCGCCCGTCGCGACCGGATGGGCGGGGTCGTCGGCCACGTCCGCCCGCTCGTCGAGCACGGCACCGACGTCGTCGTGATCGTCGCTCCCGAGGACGCCGCCCTGTTCGACCGACTCGGTGGGCAGAAGGCCGTCCGGCGCTGGCCCGGCGACGACCGCCGCGGGTCGGTGTCCGTCGTCCGCGTCGAGGACGGCGACCACGCGCTGTTCTCCCCGACGATGCGCGGGGCCGTCGTCGCCGAGGTGCGCTCCCGCGTCGCGGCGACGTTCCCCGTCCACACCTGACGCGGCCCGCCCGGCTCAGCGCAGGCCGAGCTCCCGCGCGACCGCGTCGGGACGCTCGACGTGGGCGAAGTGCCCGCAGTCGTCGAGCAGCACCGTCCGGACCTGCGGCACGAGCACCCGCAGCGCCTCGAGGTCCGAGACGCGGGCGAACACGTCGTCCTGTCCGGCGATCGCCGTCACCGGGCAGGTGATCGCACGCCACCGGTCGACGTCGTACGCAGCCGCCGACCGTGCCGCCTCGGTGAACTGCTCCGGCCGGAGCTCCTCGACGAAGGCCTCGAGCACGCTCGGGTCCAGGCGTCGCACGTGCGTGAACACCGGCGCCGCGACGAGCGGCAGCAGACCGATCCGCGCGATCCCCCGGAGCAGCGGACGAGCGGTGCCACCGGTCACCGTGAGGCCCGCACGCAGCAGGGTGAACGCCGGCAGGGTGCCGAGCGCCCGCACCGGGTGCCGAGCCGCGCCGGCGGTCGCGACCGTGGTACCGGACACCAGGGCGAGCGACCGCACCCGCTCGGGCGCCACCACCGCCAGGTGCAACCCGACGAACGCTCCCATGGAGTGCCCGACCACGTCGACCGCGCCGAGGCCCAGCGCACCGAGGACCGCCGACACGGCACCCGTGACGGCGTCGAGCCCGAGCGGACCGTCGGGAGCCGGCGAGGACCCCCAGCCGGGCAGGTCGACGAGCACCAGCCCGCGGTCCCCGATCCCGTCAGCGGCGCGCAGCAACGGCGTCCACGTCGACCAGGAACCGGCGACGCCGTGCAGCAGCAGGAGCGGGTCCGGGCCGGCGCGGTGGTGCACCACGACTGGCCCGGTCGGGGCCTCCACGACCGTGCGGGTCAGCCCCCAGGCGCCGGGCGTGACGCGCACCGGGTACGGGGCGTACGCATCAGCGGTGACCCCGCGACCACGTGGGTCGGTGTCGATGGCGTGCACCGGGCCTCCTGTCCGACCGCCGACGCGGACGCGTCGTTCAGGAGGGATTCGGAACGCTAGCCGACGGGGACGGGTGCCGAGCAGGCGGCGAGCCGGTCGAGGGCCGCCTTGTACTCGGCGACGTCGCGCTGCAGGCCAGGCTCGGTGATGATCGAGGCCTTGATGCGGCCCTGCACGTCGATGACGAAGGTCGCGCGGGTGGCGAAGCCCTTGTTCTCGAGGAACACGCCGTACTCCTTCGAGACGGCGCCGTGCGGCCAGAAGTCGGCGAGCAGCTCGAAGTCGTAGCCGTTCGTCTCGGCGAACGACCGGAGCGTCGCCTTCGAGTCGACCGAGATGCCGAGCAGCTCGATGCGCTGGTCCTGGAACATCGTGATGTTGTCCTGCAGGGTGCAGAGCTCGTTCGTGCACCCGGACGAGAACGCCAGCGGGAAGAAGACGAGTGCGACCGGGCGGTTGCCACGGAAGTCGCTGAGTCGGACGTGCTCACCGAACTGGTTCGGGAGCTCGAAGTCCGGCGCGAGTGAGCCGATCTCCAGTGCCATCGCTACGTGTGCTTCTTCCTCGGGCGTGGGGTGTGCCCGTCGGGTCCGTGCGCCGCGGATCGCGTGTGCACGATCGGCCATGCTACGCCGACGACACGCGAATGCAAGCACCCGTCCACCTGCACGTCACCATCAGCATGAGCGTCGGTCCTGGGGCCTAGAGTGGACGGGGCCCCAGCCGGTCGCGACCCGACCACCGGAGCCACCATGTCCACCACCACGAGAACGAACGAGGTCAAGGGTGACGGTGAACGACCAGGACCCGTACAGCGCCGGGGCGAACGACCAGGATCCGCAGGAGACCGCCGAATGGCGTGAGTCCCTCGACGGGCTGGTCCAGACCCACGGACACCAGCGCGGTCGCGAGATCATGCTGAGCCTGCTCAAGCGGTCCAAGGAACTGCACCTCGGTGTGCCGATGGTCCCGACGACGGACTACGTGAACACCATCGCGCCGGAGAACGAGCCGGAGTTCCCCGGCGACGAAGAGCTGGAGCGCCGGTACCGCCGCTGGATCCGCTGGAACGCGGCCATCACGGTGCACCGCGCACAGCGTCCCGGCATCGGGGTCGGCGGCCACATCTCGACGTACGCGTCGAGCGCCGCGATGTACGAGGTCGGCTACAACCACTTCTTCCGCGCGCAGGACCACCCCTCCGGTGGTGACCAGGTCTTCTTCCAGGGCCACGCCTCCCCCGGCATGTACGCCCGCGCGTACATGGAAGGTCGCCTCTCCGAGGACCAGCTCGACGGGTTCCGGCAGGAGAAGTCGCACGCCGGCGGCGGTCTGTCGTCGTACCCGCACCCGCGCCTCATGCCGCACTTCTGGCAGTTCCCGACCGTGTCGATGGGCATCGGCCCGATCAACGCGATCTACCAGGCGCAGCAGGCCAAGTACCTGTCGAACCGCGGCATCAAGGACGCCATGGACCAGCAGGTCTGGGCGTTCCTGGGCGACGGCGAGATGGACGAGGTCGAGTCCCGCGGGCAGCTCCAGGTCGCCGCGAACGACGGCCTCGACAACCTGAACTTCGTCATCAACTGCAACTTGCAGCGACTCGACGGTCCGGTCCGTGGCAACGGCAAGATCATCCAGGAGCTCGAGGCGTTCTTCCGCGGTGCCGGCTGGAACGTCATCAAGGTCGTCTGGGGCCGCGAGTGGGACGACCTGCTCGCCCGTGACACCGAGGGCGCGCTCCTCAACCTGATGAACCAGACGCCGGACGGCGACTACCAGACGTACAAGGCCGAGAACGGTGCCTACGTGCGCGAGAACTTCTTCGGGCGCGACCCGAAGGCGCTCGAGCTCGTCAAGGACTACACCGACGACCAGATCTGGAACCTCAAGCGCGGTGGCCACGACTACCGCAAGGTCTACGCCGCGTTCAAGGCCGCGACCGAGCACAAGGGCCAGCCGACCGTCATCCTGGCGAAGACGGTCAAGGGCTACGGCCTCGGCCCGAGCTTCGAGGGCCGCAACGCGACCCACCAGATGAAGAAGCTCACGCTCGACAACCTCAAGCAGTTCCGCGACGAGATGCGCATCCCGATCTCCGACGCGCAGCTGGAGGAAAACCCGTACACGCCGCCGTACTACCACCCGGGCAACGACGACGAGGCGATCCAGTACATGCACGAGCGTCGTCGCGCGCTCGGTGGCTACGTGCCGGAACGTCGCACGAAGTACACGCAGTTCACGCTGCCGGACGACTCGAAGTACCAGGTCGTCAAGAAGGGCTCCGGCAAGCAGGAGGTCGCCACCACCATGGCGTTCGCACGCCTGCTGAAGGACCTGCTGCGCTCGCCCGACTTCGGTGACCGCGTGGTCCCGATCATCCCGGACGAAGCACGCACGTTCGGCATGGACGCCTACTTCCCGTCGGCGAAGATCTACAACCCGAACGGCCAGCACTACACGTCGGTCGACCGCGAACTCCTCTTGGCCTACAAGGAGAGCCCGCAGGGCCAGATCATCCACGTCGGCATCAACGAGGCGGGCGCCCTCGCGGCGTTCACCGCGGTCGGCACCTCGTACTCGACGCAGGGCGAGCCGCTCATCCCGGTCTACGTCTTCTACTCGATGTTCGGGTTCCAGCGCACCGGCGACGCCATCTGGGCCGCCGGCGACCAGATGACCCGTGGCTTCATGATCGGCGCGACCGCCGGCCGCACCACGCTGACGGGTGAAGGCCTGCAGCACGCGGACGGCCACTCGCCGCTCCTCGCCACGACGAACCCGGCCGTCGTCTCGTACGACCCGGCGTACGGCTACGAGATCGGCCACATCGTCAAGGCCGGCCTCGACCGCATGTACGGCACGAACGAGGACGGCTCGCCGAAGCACGCCGACCCGAACGTCATGTACTACCTGACGGTCTACAACGAGCCGCTGGTGCAGCCGGCCGAGCCCGAGGGCGTCGACGTCGAGGGCATCCTCAAGGGGATGTACCTGCTCAAGGCGAGCGAGCACGACGGTCCGAAGGCCCAGCTGCTCGCGTCCGGTGTCGCCGTGCCGTGGATCCTCGAGGCGCAGCAGCTCCTCGCCGAGGACTGGGGCGTGTCGGCCGACGTCTGGAGCGTCACGAGCTGGGGTGAGCTGTACCGCGACGGTGTGGCCGCCGAGCAGCAGGCGTTCCTCAACCCGAACGAGCCAGCCCGCACGCCGTTCGTCACCGAGCGGCTGCTCGGCACCGAGGGGCCGGTCGTCGCCGTGAGCGACTTCATGCACCTGGTGCAGGAGCAGATCCGCCCGTTCGTGCCGACCGACTACGCCACGCTCGGCGCCGACGGCTTCGGCTTCTCGGACACCCGTCCGGCCGCTCGCCGCTTCTTCCACATCGACGGCCCCTCGGTCGTCGTGCGGACGCTGCAGCAGCTCGCCCGCCAGGGCAAGGTCGACGGCGCGCTCGTCCAGCAGGCGATCGACAAGTACCGCCTGCACGACGTGACCGCCGGCACCACCGGCAGCGCGGGCGGCGAGAGCTGATCAACCCGTGACGACGGTCCGCCCGGACCACGAGAGCCAGGAGAGCGCGCGCGAGCGTGCGCTCTCCTGGCTCCGTCAGGTGTCCGGAGAACTCTCCACCGCCACGATCAAGCGGCTCGAGGACACGCTCCCCTGGTACAGCGAGATGCCACCGGGGCGCCGCTCCGCCGTGGGCCTCGTCGCCCAGGCCGGCATCACCTCGTTCATCAGCTGGCTCGAGGGCACCGCGTCGACGCCGTGGATCGCCGCGGCCGACGTCTTCGGGTCCGCCCCGCGGGAACTCCTGCGCTCCGTGAGCCTGCAGCAGACCCTGCAGCTCATCCGCGTCGTGGTGACCGTGGTCGAGGAACGCGCCGCCGACGACGAGATGCTGCAGGAGGCGATCCTCAAGTACTCCCGCGACATCGCGTTCGCCGCAGCCGACGTCTACGCCCGCGCGGCCGAGGCCCGCGGCCTGTGGGACGCCCGGCTCGAAGCGCTCGTGGTCGACTCGATCCTCTCCGGCGAGTACGACGACGAACTGCCCTCCCGCATCGCCGCCCTCGGGTGGCACGGCCACGGCGAGGTCGCGGTGCTCGTCGGCACCGCACCGAAGCAGCTCGAGGTCGACCAGGTCCGCCGCACCGCACGGCACATGGACGCCGACGTGCTCGTCGGGGTCCAGGGATCGCGGCTCGTCGTGGTGATCGGCCGCGCCACCCCGCGCGACGACGTCCCCGAGGGCGAGGAGCCCGTCTCCTTCACGACCATCGCGCAGGCCCTCGAGCCGCTGTTCGGCGAGGGGCACCTGGTGCTCGGCAACGAGGTCCCCGGGGTCGTCGACGCCTCGACCAGCGCGAAGGCCGCCCTCGCCGGGTTCGCCGTCGCGCGTGCCTGGCGCGGCGTGCCCCGCCCGGCCCTGGCCGACGACCTGCTGCCCGAACGTGCCCTGGCCGGCGACCCGCTCGCCCGGTCGGCCCTGGTGCAGCGCATCTACGTCCCGCTCAAGGACCAGTCCACCGAGCTCCTGCAGACGCTGTGGTGCTACCTGGACACCGGCCGGTCGCTCGAGGCCACGGCGCGCGAGCTCTTCGTGCACCCGAACACCGTGCGCTACCGCCTGCGCCGGGTCGCCGACATCATCGGGTGGGACGCCACGCACGCCCGGGACGCCCTGATCGTGCAGTCGGCGCTCATCCTCGGCGCGATGTCCGAGTCCGCGACCGGCCGTCGCCGCATCACGCCCCGACGCTAGAGCGCTCCGGACGGTAGAGAACCGACAATGTCCCGCGGGGATTCGTGTGGGAAGTCCACACGGGCCCCGCGGGGCGAGAACGCGAGGATTGTCCGGTGATCGTCGTCGTCGCGCCCGGACAGGGCTCCCAGACCCCCGGCTTCCTCGCCCCCTGGCTCGAGGACGCCACCGTTCGTGAACGAGTCGGGCAGTGGTCGGAGTCGATCGGCGTCGACCTCGCCGAGCACGGCACGAACTCCGACGCGGACACCATCAAGGACACCGCGCTCGCACAGCCCCTCATCGTGGCCGCCGGCCTGGTGACCGCCGACGCACTGCTCGCCGAGGGCCGTCGTGCCCTGGTGGGCGGGGTCGCCGGACACTCGGTGGGCGAGTTCACCGCCGCCGCGGTCGCCGGGATCCTCGAGCCGACCGACGCCGTCGCCCTGGTCGCCGAGCGCGGCCGGGCCATGGCGGACGCCGCCGCGCTCGAGCCGACCTCGATGGCCGCCGTCCTCGGTGGCGACGCCGATGCGGTGGCCGCAGCCCTCGCCGAGCACGGCCTGGTGCCCGCGAACCACAACGGCGGCGGCCAGACCGTCGTCGCCGGTGCTGCAGACGCCATCGCCGCCCTCGCCGCCGACCCGCCCGCCAAGGCCCGGGTGATCCCGCTCGCCGTGGCCGGTGCGTTCCACACCCGGTACATGGCCCCCGCCGTCGAACGGGTCGCCCCGGTCGCGGCTGCCGCCACCGTGCAGGACCCGACCCTGCCGATCTGGACGAACGCCGACGGCTCCCGGGTCGACGACGGGCGCCGCTTCGTCGACCTCATGGTCCAGCAGATCGCGAACCCCGTGCACTGGGACGCGGTCATGGAGTCCTTCTCCACCGCTGGCGTGACCGGCATCATCGAGCTCGCACCCGCCGGTGCCCTCGTCGGCCTGGCGAAGCGCGGCCTCCGCGGCACGCCGACCGTCGCCATCAAGACCCCCGACGACCTGCCTGCAGCGATCGACCTGCTGCAGCGCGCGGGCCAGGAAGCAGACGCAACCGCATGACCGACCCGACCACCCCGACGGACGCCCCCACGGGCCTCCCGACCGGATCCGCGCGCCCGCTGCTCCAGCAGCGCCGCGGCCACGAGTTCACCCGGATCCTGGCGTTCGGCGCCGCCCGCGGCGAGAACGTCGTGCCGAACGACGACCTCGTCGGCCCGATCGACTCGTCCGACGAGTGGATCCGCCAGCGCACCGGCATCATCACCCGCAAGCGCGCGGGCAAGGACGTCGAGGCCGTCGACCTCGCCGAGGCAGCCGCACGCGAGGCCATCGAGAAGGCCGGCCTGTCCCCCGACCAGATCGGCGTCGTGCTCGTGAGCACCGTCACGCACACCGTGGCGACCCCGTCGATGGCGTCGCTGCTCGCCGAGCGCATCGGCGCCACCCCGGCCGCCGCGTACGACATCAGCGCCGCCTGTGCCGGGTACGCCTACGGCATCGCCCAGGCCGACTCGTTCATCAAGTCCGGGCTCGCCGACCACGTGCTGGTCGTCGGCGCCGAGAAGCTCAGCGACGTCGTCGACCCGACCGACCGGTCCATCTCGTTCCTGCTCGGGGACGGTGCCGGCGCCGCCGTGATCGGCCCGAGCGACTTCCCGGGCATCGCCCCCACCATCTGGGGCTCCGACGGCTCGAAGTGGGACGCCATCGGCATGACCGCGACCTACAACGAGTGGGAGGCCGGGGCACCGCGTCCGACCATGCGCCAGGCCGGGCAGACGGTGTTCCGCTGGGCCGTCTGGGAGATGGTCAAGGTCGCCCGCCAGGCGCTCGAGACCGCCGGCGTCCGCCCCGAGGACCTCGCCGCGTTCGTGCCGCACCAGGCGAACATCCGCATCATCGACGAGTTCGCCAAGCAGCTCCGCCTGCCCGAGACGGTGACGATCGCCCGCGACATCACCACCACCGGCAACACCTCTGCCGCGAGCATCCCGCTCGCAACGCACCGCCTGCTCGAGGAGCACCCGGACCTGTCGGGCGGCCTCGCCCTGCAGATCGGCTTCGGCGCCGGACTCGTGTTCGGCGCCCAGGTGGTCGTCCTCCCCTGATCCCCGTCCGGTCGCGCACCCGCGCGCCCGGTCCCCATCCCGACGAGCCTCCGCGCACCCGGACCCCGCGTGCCCTAGGCTGGTCAACGGTCAAACGACACCCCCCTTCAAGGAGAACACTCATGGCCCTGTCCAACGAAGAAGTCCTCGCCGGCCTGGCCGAGCTGATCAACGACGAGACCGGTATCGCCACCGACACCGTCGCCGCCGACAAGTCCTTCACGGACGACCTCGACATCGACTCCATCTCGATGATGACCATCGTGGTCAACGCCGAGGAGAAGTTCGACGTGAAGATCCCGGACGAAGAGGTCAAGAACCTCAAGACCGTGGGCAACGCGGTCGACTACATCGTCAAGGCCCAGGCCTGACACGAGCTTCCTGAGCGCCGCGGCCCGCGGACCCCTGCGGGCCGCGGCGCTCATCTTGTTCACCCCAACGAAAGAGCACGTCGTCCCATGACCAAGAAGACCGTCGTCGTCACCGGGATCGGTGCGATCTCACCCCTCGCCGCGACCGCCCCGGACACCTGGGACGCGCTGCTCGCCGGCAAGTCCGGCATCACCCGCATCGAGGACCCCCGCTACGCCGAGCTCGAACTCCCCGTGGAGTTCGCCGGCCAGGCGCGCCGGTTCCTCACCGACCAGCTCACCCGCCCCGAGTCGAAGCGCCTCGACCCCTCGTCGCAGCTGTCGCTCGTCGCGGCGCGCGAGGCCTGGGCCGACGCCGGCATCGACGACGAGTCGGTCGTGCCCGAGCGCCTCATCGTCGACTGGGCGACCGGCATCGGCGGCGTGAACACGCTGCTCGACGCGTGGGACACCCTGCGCGAGAAGGGTCCGCGTCGCGTCCTGCCGATGACGGTCCCGATGCTCATGGCGAACGGCCCCGCCGCCGCCATCGAGATGGAGTTCGGCGCCCGTGGTGGCGCCCGCACCTACCTGTCCGCCTGCGCGTCCTCGACCGAGTCGCTGGCCGAGGCGTACCGGCACATCGCCGACGGCGACGCCGACATCGTCATCACCGGTGGCGCCGAGGCCGCGCTGCACCCGCTCCCGCTGGCCGCGTTCGCCGCGATGCAGGCCCTGTCGCGCCGGAACGACTCCCCCGAGACCGCATCGCGTCCGTACGACGTCACGCGTGACGGCTTCGTGCTCGGTGACGGCGCAGCGGCGCTCATCCTCGAGTCGAAGGAGCACGCGGAAGCCCGCGGCGCGACCATCTACGCCGAGGTCGCCGGCTCCGGCATCACCTCGGACGCCTTCCACATCACCGCGCCGGACCCCGAGGGCAGCGCCGCCGCCCGTGCGGTCCTGCAGGCCCTCGAGCACGCCGACGCGAGCATCGAGGACGTCGTGCACGTCAACGCGCACGCCACCTCGACCCCCGTCGGTGACGTCGCCGAGTACCACGCGATGCGTCGGGTCTTCGGCGACCACCTGGACGACGTCGTGGTGTCCGCGACCAAGGCCTCGACGGGCCACCTGCTCGGTGGTGCCGGTGCGATCGAGGCGGTCTTCACCGTCCTCGCGCTGCACAACCGCGTCGCCCCGCCGACGATCAACCTGCACGACCAGGACCCGGAGATCGTCATGGACGTCGCCCGCGAGCCGCGAGCGCTGCCCGAGGGCGACCTGCTCGCGGTCAGCAACTCGTTCGGCTTCGGCGGCCACAACGCCGTGGTCGCGTTCCGCAGCGTCTGATCCGGAACACCCTGCCAGGAGGCCCGTCCCGCGTCGTCGGGGCGGGCTTCCGTCGTTCCGGTGGCCGGTCCGGTGGTCGGCTCAGCCGACGCGGTGCAGCCAGACGACCGGGTTGCCCTCGGCCGCGTGGCGGAAGGGCTCGAGCTCGTCGTCCCAGGCCTGCCCGAGTGCGAGCCGGAGCTCACGGTGCAGCTCGAGGGCGTTGCTGCCCGCGACCTCCATCGCGTAGCGCACCCGGTCCTCGGGGATGACCATGTTGCCCGTGACGTCGGTCTGCGCGTAGAACACCCCGAGGTCGGGCGTGTGCATCCAGCGACCGCCGTCCGAGGCGCTCGTCGGCTCCTCGGTGACCTCGTACCGCAGGTGTTCCCACCCGCGCAGGGCCGACGCGATCGCAGCACCGGCGCCCACCGCACCGGTCCACGTGTACTCGGTCCGGCGCGCACCGTCCTGCGCGGGCTGGTCGAGCCACGAGAAGTTCACGGCGCGGTTCATCGCGCGACCTGCTGCCCATTCGACGTGCGGGCAGAGCGCGCGGGGTGAGGAGTGCACGTAGAGCACTCCTGTCGTCGTTCCGTTCACGGTTCCTCCGATACGTCAGGTGCGACTTCCCCATCGACCTGGTGCGGAGGATCCTGACCCGAGGGGCCACGGAACCATCGGTATGCGATTGTGATGTCCCGACGGGACACGCCCATTATGCAGCGCTGCGGCTGGGAACGGCAAGGAACCGACCCCGATCAGTGCAGGACGGCACCGTTCGCGTCGACCGGGTGTCGCTCCCCCGCGGTGATCGGCACCGGGACACGGTTGTCCTCCGGTGGGATCGGGCACGCGTACTGGTACGAGAACGCGCACGGCGGCAGGACCAGCAGGTTCCAGTCGAGCTCGACCGTCGCCTGCATGCCGGGGTCGTCGAGGTACAGGAACCGACCCATCGAGTAGGTGCTGCCCGGGTCGTCCTCGGGCAGGGCGCTCGTGGCGTCCTGCACGATGAGCTGCAGCCGCGGGGCTCCGCGGTGGGCAGCCGACCGGACGGCGACGAACCGCACCGTTGCACCACCCACGACGGTCTCGACGTGTCCGGCGACCGGCAGGGCGTCGCCGGCGGCGTCGCGGACGCTGCCACGGGCCTCCAGGGCGTCTCCCACCAGCGGGACGTACGTGCCGGACGTCACCCAGTCTCCGGACCACGCGAAGCGGGCGATCTGCGCGAACCGGGCGATCGCCTCGGACGACGGGTCCCAGACGCGCAGCGTGCCGCCGCTGACGGTGCCGGCGAAGCCGTCCGGCAGCGCGACGGTCGACGGCACGACGGCGGTGTCCCCGGCCACCAGGACCGTACCGTCGACCGGGACGCCGTCGACGACGACACCGTCGGCGGCCTCGGCCGTCACGGTGAGTCCGCCGACCGCCGGGGCCCACGTCCCGGGGACCGGCCAGACCGGCTGCGGGTGGTCGACGTGCTGGGCGTTCACCAGGGCGAGCGGCCCACGGGCACTGCGCGCCCAGCGGTCACGGTCGTGGACGTGCTCGGCGAAGGCGGCGACGACCGCGTCGTCGGCTGCGCCGGTGCCGCTCGTCACGCCTGCTCCTGGCGGGGGTAGATGACCTTCTGCACGATGATGATGACCGACGCCGCGACGGGCAGCGCCACGAGCGCGCCGAGCACGCCGCCGATCGTGCCGCCCGCGACCGCCGCGATGACCACGAGGGCGCCGGGCACCTGGACGGCTCGCGACATGATGCGCGGGGAGATCAGGTAGGCCTCGACCTGCATGTAGACGAGGTAGTAGATGGCAGCGGCGAGGGCGGTGGCCGGCGACGCGAAGAAGCAGAGCAGCGAGATGACGATCGCGGCGGCGAGCGTGCCGACGAGCGGGATGAGCGAACCGAGGAACGCGAACGACGCGAGCAGCACCGGCAGCGGCGCGCCGATGATGAGCAGGAAGAAGAAGCTCAGGATGCCGTTGATCAGTGCCTGCGAGACCTGCCCGACGACGTAGCGGCCGACAGCCTGCGTGATCTGCTCGCTCACGTCGATGAAGTTCTGGCGGCGCGACGCGGGCACGAACCGGTACGTCGCACGCTTCATGCCCCGCATCGACGCGAGGAAGTAGAGCATCAGGATGATGACGATGAGCGCCCCGGTGACCCCGGACAGGATGCCGCTGCCGACCGCCAGGATCCCGCCGCCGACGCTGAGCAGGTTGCCCGGCTTCTCGACGAACGACTGCAGCGACTGCAGGGCGTGGTCGATGTCGAACGACCCGGCGAACTGCTTCGACAGGTCCTGCACCCACTGCTGCTGCGAGATGTCCTGCACGATGTCGGGGAAGTTCTGGATCAGGTTCGACGCCTGCTCCACCAGGATCGGCATCACGGCGAAGACGATGCCGGCGAAGGCCCCGAGCACCGCGACCACGACGATCGTGATGGCGGACCAGCGCGGGATGATGCGCTCCAGGAACGACACGAGCGGGTCGATGCCGAGTGCCAGGAACAGTGCGACCCCGATGTAGACCAGCACCGTGCTGAGCTCGTTGATGATCGCACCGGCGAGCAGCGCGACGAGCACCCCGATGGCGCCCATGAACCCGAGGCGGAAGGCGTTCACGCGCACACCGGTACCGCCACGGGTCACCTCGAAGGTGACGTTCGGTGTCGGTGCGTGGTCGTCCTGCGACGTGTCGCGCTTCCTTGGCATGTGCACGTAGGGCGGGCGGGACTCGAACCCGCGGATCGTTCGGTTATGAGCCGACTGCCTTGACCAGCTTGGCTACCGCCCCTCGCCGGAGACCCTCAGGCCACCGGCTCACCACGATACAGCGACTCGAACGTCGACAGCGTGCGGTTGATGTCGTGTGCCTCGATCATGGCCAGACTGCGATCCCGCATCGCCACGTACTCCGACTCGGGCGCGGTGAGCACCGTCGTGAGCTTCGCCGCCAGGTCGTCCACGTCACCCGGGGTGAACAGGTACCCGTTGCCGTCGATCAGGTGCGGCAGCGCCATCGAGTCGGCGGCGACGACGGGCAGCCCCGAGGCCATGCCCTCGAGCGAGGAGATGCTCTGCAGTTCCGCCGTGGACGGCATCGCGAACACCGTCGCGTTGGTCAGGGCTTCCTGCTTGCGCTCGTCGGAGACGAAGCCCAGGAACCGCACGCGGTCCTCGAGCCCGAGCTCCTTCGCCAAGGCGGTCAGCTTCGGGATCATCTCGCCGTCGCCGACGATGGTCAGCGTCGCGGACAGCTCGGCGGGCAGCAGCGCCACCGCGCGGACCAGCACGTCGAGGTTCTTCTCGGGGGCCACACGACCCACGAAGACGATGTCGTTGTTGACCGGGCGTCCGTCGCGTGCCACGTACCGCGACGCGTCGATACCGCACGAGATCGCGAGGACCTGCTGGCCGGCGATGGCCTTCCGCAGGTAGTCGGCGGCCAGGTTCGTCGGCGTCGTGATGGTGTCCGCCAGCCGGTAGGTCTTGGCGGCGTCGCTCCACGCGATCTTCAGGGCGAGGGGCAGCGTCCACTTGCCGAACGGCGTGTACTCGAGCAGGTTCTCCGGCATGAAGTGGTTCGTCGCGATGACCCGGATGCCCCGGTCGTTCGCCTCGTGCACGATGCCGCGGCCGATGACCACGTGCGACTGGATGTGCAGCACGTCGGGCTTGACGGCGTCGAGGATCGGGCCGGTCCACTTCCGGACGCTCCACGGCCAGACGAAGCGCAGCCACGGGTGCAGCGGCCACTTGTACGACTTCAGACGGTGCACGACGAGCGTGACGCCGCGGTGCTCTTCGTCGAAGGTGCCGTAGTGGCGGCTCGAGGCCGGGGCCACGACGTGCACCTCGTGGCCGCGCTCGGCCAGGCCGACGGCGAGTTGCTCGGCGAAGGTGGCGGCGCCGTTGACGTCGGGGGCGAAGGTGTCCGCTGCGATCAGCACGCGCAACGGTCGGTGACCGCCCGTCGCTTCCGTCGGTCCGGCGGTGGCGGTGGTGGCGTCTCCTGACACGGCTGAGTTCGTCCTCTCGTGGGCGATGGCTGGTCGGCAGTGACGCTATCGCACCAGGATCGACGGTCGCGTCAGCCGCGCGGATGAGGGCGGCGAGCACCTGGTGCGCTGCGTCAGGCGCGGGTCTGCGGGTGGTGCTTGGCGAGCAGGAACACCCCGGTGATGGCGATGCCGGCTGCGACCACGAACCCCGCGACCGCGAACCACGGCGCCCCCGAGGCCTCGCCGAGCACGATCACGCCGATGCCGACCGCGACGATCGGGTCGATCACCGTCAACCCCGCGATCACGAGGTCGGCCGAGCCGCTCGAGTACGCGTTCTGCACGAAGTACCCACCGAGCGACGCCGCGACGACCACCCCGACGATGGCGAGCACGGTCAACCAGTCGAAAGTGCCGTTCACGAACCGGTTCAGCACCACCTTGGCCAGCGTCGCCACGAACCCGTAGAGCACCCCCGCCCCGACGATGTAGTACAGCGCACTGCGGTGCTTGGCCACCAGACGGAACGACACCAGCACGAGCACCAGCACGACGGCCAGGATCACCAGCACGGTGACGAGCTGCTGACGGGTGATCGCGCTCTCGTGCCCGACGAACGCCGCGATCCCGACGAAGATGCCAACGCCGATGATGCACGTCCACACCGCTCGCCGCGCACGGCGACCCAGCGGCACACCCGACGACCGCGACGAGAACCACGTCGTGATGACGAGGGCGACGGCACCCAGGGGCTGCACGACGATCAGGGGCGCGAACGTGATGCTGATCAGCTGGAGCACCACCGCGATGCCGAGCATGAGCGTGCCGAGCACCCAGTAGCCGCTCGAGACGAGCCCGACGACGTGCCGGACGCTCAGCCCCTTCGACTGCCGACCGAGACGCGCTTCGACGCGCTGCACCCCGCGGCTCTGGAACTGCGCCCCGAGCGACAGGAACACCGCACCGATCAGCGCCACCGGGATCATCAGCGCCTGGAACGGCGTGAGGTTGCTCACGGCGTCGGGCAGCTGGAGGTCCGTCGTCACGCGTCGAGGCTACCGTCCCCCGCCGGATAACCTGGGTGAATGGCCGTTCTCCCGATCCGCATCACCGGCGAACCCGTCCTGCACGAGCGTGCAGCCGAGGTCACCGCGTTCGATGACGACCTCCGCACCCTCGTCGCCGACATGCTCGAGACCATGGACCTGGCCCCGGGCGTCGGCCTGGCCGGTCCGCAGGTGGGCGTCGGCAAGCGCCTGTTCGTGTACTCCTACACCGACGACGACGACGTGCTGCACCGGGGCGCCGCCGTGAACCCCGTCCTGTGGATCACGCCCCCGGTCCCCGAGTCCGTCGAGGAGCTCGACGAAGACGAGGAGTCCGAGGGCTGCCTGTCGATCCCGGGCGAGCGGTTCCCGCTCCGCCGCTCCGAGGGCGCCCTGATGCGGGCCTTCGACGAGCACGGCAGCCCGTTCGAGGTCGAGGCGCACGGCTGGCTGGCCCGGATCTTCCAGCACGAGTACGACCACCTGGACGGCTGGCTCTACGCCGACCGCCTGGTGCACCCCTACGGCAAGCAGGTCGCCAAGGCGATCCGCAAGAGCAGCTGGGGCGGCCCCGGCCAGTCCTGGTTGCCGGGTCGCGACCACCCCGAGGGCTGACGCCCGTCGGCGTCGGCACCCGGTGCCGTCCAGCCCGTCGATGGTCCGGCGGTCGGCCTGGAGGCCCGTCTCAGCCCCGGTAGGCAGCCAGTGCGTCCCGCAGGCGGTCGGTCTCCGGGTGCCCGGGGCAGTACCGCAGGAGCCCGGCGGCCACGTGCGCTCCACGCGCGTCGGCGACCGCCGACGTCCACGGCGCCGAGCCGCGGACCGCGCACGTGCTCGCGAGCTCGACCAGGGTCGCGTCACCGCGCGCCGCCGCCACCGCGGCCTGCTGCTGGCTCGACGGCACCGACCCGGTCAGGCGCTTCGCCGAGCAGTCGGCGCGCTCGGCCTCCCACACCGCCGAGTAGGTGGTGTAGGTCTCGCTGTCCGATCCGTCGGCGGCGCAGACGAACGCGAAGACCACGGGCGACGCGCCCGAGCCCAGGCCGGTGTCCGAGCTCGTCGGGTCCTCGGACGCGTCGGTGTCCGGGCCGACGCTGCTGCAGCCGGTGACCACCGCCGTCACGGCGACGACGACGCCGAGGAGCGTGAGTCGAGGCGAACGGGAACGGTGCACCTGTGAACGCTAACAGCAAGCGCTGCGGATGACCCGTACGGCGGCTCCTGCGATGATGGTCCGGCATCGCCCTGTCCTGGAGGTCCTCATCCCCCGCCTGCACTCCCGCCCCGTCCGTGCGACGGCCCTCGTGGTCGTCGCCCTGGCTGCTGTGTTCGTCGCCTACTGGCACCTCGGCCGTCCGACCATCGTGAACGACGAGTTCGTGTACCTCCGCGCGAGCTGGGCCTACGTGCACGGGAACTTCTCGCTCAACCTCGAGCACCCGCCGCTCGCGAAGTACGTGTACGGCGTGGCGCAGCTCCTGGTGGGACAGGGGCCGCTCGGACCGAGGCTGGTGGCTGCGACCGCGATGCTCGGCACGGGTGTCGTCCTGTTCCTCTGGCTGCGACGCGAGGTCGGCTTCTGGACCGGCCTGACCGCGGCGGCGATGTGGTGGCTGACGCCGCGTGGCTCGGGCTCGTCCTGGGCGGAAGCCGGGTCGGTCATCGGTGTCCGCATCGACCGGTTCGCGATGCTCGAACCCCTCATGGTCTTCTTCGCCGTCGCCTCGCTCGCCGCGGCCTGGCGCTGGATGCGGACCGGCAACCGGTGGTGGGTGGCCGCAGCCGGTGCGCTGCTCGCACTGTCCGTGACCTCGAAGGTGTCGACGGCGGTGCTCGTCCTCGCCGTGGGAGCACTCCCCCTGCTGTTCCGACGGTGGCGCGACCTGGGGGTCGGTGCGCTGTACGGCGGCGTCGCGTTCGTGGTCGTGTTCGTGGTCGTCTACCTGCCGGTCGGGCTCTTCGCGGCCATCGGGCAGATGCTCCGGTTCCAGGCGCAGCAGAACGCCCACGGGCACCCGACGACCATCCTCGGGACGATCTACCCGGCGGCACCGTGGTGGGCGAACTTCGCGTTCCTCGCCGACGGCACGGGCTGGTTGCTGCTCACCGTCCTGACCATCGGTGTGGTCGCCGCGCTCGTCGTCCGACCGGACCGCCTGGTCGCGTACCTCGGCATCGCCCTCGGTGTCTTCCTCGTCTTCTACGTCATCGTCGCCAACGTCTCGCTGCCGTACTACTACGACGCGTGGATGCCGTTCATCATCGCGTTGGCGGCGATCGGGTACGGGCGACTGGCGACCGTCCGGCCGCCCCTCGGACGCATCACGGCCGCAGTGCTCGTCGCCGCGCTGCTCATCCCCGTCGCACGGCTGGGCGTCGCCGTCGTGCAGACCCGTCCGAGCGGGATCGCTCTGCTCTCGGATGCTCTGAAGGTCCGCGGACACGACTCCGAAGGCGTCCTCTTCAGCCAGTTCAGCGCCAACACCTGGCGCATCTACTTCGGGGACCGTGGCTCCATGCGCCCGGAGAACGGACCGTTCGACGCCGTCGTCGTCGGCTCGGACACCCGGCGGACCATGCCCGAGCAGGTCCGGACGTTCCTCGACGAACACGCTGCAGAACTCCAGCACTTCCGGCTCGACTACCTCGACGTCTACGTGCCCCGACAGGGCATCATCGAGGACAACAACCGGGACGGCACACTCAGGGTCGAGCCCGACGCTCGCTGACCGCGATCGACGTTCAGCTGTCCTGTCCGGCGACGACGACGTCCACCGGCGCCTCGAGACGACCGCCGTGTCGTGCGTCCGTGCGGACCTGGCACCGGACGGTCGTCGTGCCGACCGGCGCGGTGACCACACGGTCACTGCAGTTCGGAGAAGTCAGTCCGAGTGGCAGTTCCAGTCGGAGCACGACGCGGACTGCTGTGCCGTCGGTACTCCGGACCGAGAGCGCTCCGGGTTCCAGTGCTGTGCCCCGGACGCTCATCTGCTCGATCCGAGCGCCCGACAGGTCGGCACCGGAGACGTCTGCACCGTCGATCCGGGCGGAGGAGAGATCAGCGTCCGCGAGCCGGGCTCCGCGCAGATCAGCACCGCGCAGATCGGCGGCGTGCAGATCAGCCTCCCGGAGGTCCGCGCCGCGCAGGTCGGTCGAGCGCAGGTCGGCTCCGAAGAACACGGTCTCGGAGAGGTCTGCGTCACGCAGGTCAGCACCACGCAGGTCTGCGAGCCGGAGGTCGGCCGTCGAGAGATCGACCGATGACAGGTCGGCTCCGGGGCACGCCGTCGCCGTGGCCGGCCCCGGCTCGGACACCACCGCACAACCGTCGACATCGTGACTCGTACCCCCGTCGTCGCCCGGCCTGAGGAAGGCTGCGACACCGATCACCACGACGAAGGCAGCTGAGGCGACTCCGACGCTCACCTCACGGGCGCGACGGGACGCGCTCACGACTCGACCCCGGTCAGCCATCTCGGCAGGACGTCGAGCCCCCAATCGGAGTACCACGCGGCGGAGTGTGCGTAGGGGAAGAACGCGCTCAGCGGGTTGTACAACACGAAGAGCGCGGCGAGCACCACGCCGACCACGGCCGTCGCGACGGAACGCGTTCGCGGTCGGAGACGTCGGAGCCACGTCCGGACACCGACCAGGACGACGACCACGGCCAACGGCATCGCTGGCAACAGGTAGCGACCGGAGAACGCGTACGACTCCCCCAAGTTGACCATCGTGGCGGCGTTGAAGCAGAGGACGGCGAACGTGTAGGTCGCCGCGACCGCGGCGCACCAGGTGAGCGCCGCATCGTGCAGGATCCGTCGGGCCTGCGTCAGCGCGATCCCGATGCCGACGACGGCGCTCGAGGCTCCGAACACGACGACCGACGGGTTCGGACGCCACGGGAACGAGGCGCCCCAGAAGAAGAACAGTGACTGGAAGTAGATCGTCACCCATGACCACAGGAAGGACAGCGGCGCGAATGCCGGCAGCGTTCCGTTCACCTCGGCCAGGTCGTGGGCGCGGGAAGCGGCGTAGTTCCGGCGGAAGATCGCGTAGTCCATGCAATCGGCACGACTGTGCAGGGCAGTACAGGCGGGGTTCACCGCGTGGAACTGCAACAGGTTCAGACCGAAGCGCTCGATCGCGAGAGCGGTCAGCACACCGCCGATCACGAGCAGCACGATCGACTGCCCGGGTCGCGCGCGGAGTCCCCCGACGGATCGCTGCACCGGGTGCCGCAACCACGACCAGCCGGCGGCGCGGTACCGCAGCAGGATGGCGAAGAACCCTCCCGCGAGCACGAACGGCGCCTGCGAGTACTTCATCAGGAGGGCGAACAGCGCTGCGACGGCCATCCAGGCCAGCGTGCGCAGTCCCCCACCGCGGACGAAACGGACCGCGACGGCGGCGAACACGAAGAGCGCTGCCATGGCCGGGGCGTCGTAGCTCACCGACGCGGCCTGCCAGGTGAACCGCCCCGTGAACGCCGTCGCCACGATCGCGAGCAGCCCGATCGACGCGGGGACGCGAGCGTGCTGGAACAGCGACCGGAGCGCGATGAGCCCCGAAGCTGCCCACAGCACGTCCACGGCACGGAGAACGAAGACGACTTCCTCGTAGTCGAGCCCGATCGCGAGTGCTCCGCGCGCGGGAAACGACATCAGGTAGTGGTACAGGTACAGCGGCGACCGGACGAGCTCGCCCATCCAGAGCTGCGACGGGTCGACCTGCTGCAGGTAGGGGCCCGCGAGCACGGGGCGCTCGGCGTAGAGCAGGATGTTCCAGACGTGCCCTCGCTCGTCCGGGGCCGCGGCCACGTGGACGTGGAACCACCCGGCGAAGGCGAACCCCATGACGACGAAGACCGTCAGCACCACCACGAACGACGCTCGTGACGACAGTGCGACGTCCACCGCCTGCACGACGGACCGCCGCTCCGTTCGCTCCGAACGTCCGCGGCGGGACTCCCGAGTGTTCGTCATGACGGAACGATCGTACAGGGAGCACCGAACGCGCACGACGACAGCAACGCAAAAGATCCCCACCCCGAAGGGATGAGGACCTGTCGCTCCCCGAGTTGGACTCGAACCAACAACCTGCCGGTTAACAGCCGGCTGCTCTGCCAATTGAGCTATCGAGGATCACTGTCCGCTGGCGAATGACGTGCGAACAACGGGTAACAGCATAGCAGGACGCCGAGGCCCTCCACCGCATCGGACACGCCGCCCGGGCGCGCCGCGCTTCGAGGCCCCCGTGTCAGTAGCCGGCGACCGGGTCGACGACGCCGACGAAGCCCCCGCCGTCGCCCCCGAGGAACGCCGCGGCGTTGAGCCGGACGCGCTCGGCGAGCAGGGGTGCGACCATCTCCGGGGTGTCGGCCTGGTGCGGGGTGATGACCGCACCGGGCTCCGACCAGAGCGGGTGCCCGTCGGGCAGCGGCTCGGGCTCGGTGACGTCGAGGCCGACCGCGGCGATCTCCCCCGTCCGCAGGGCGGCGACCAGCGCGTCGGTGTCGACGAGTCCGCCGCGGGCGATGTTCACGAGCCGGGCGGACGGCTTCATGATCCGGAACTGCTCCTCACCGAAGAGCTTCGCGGTGCCCGAGGTCATCGCCGCTGCGATCATCACGACGTCGGCGTCGGGCAGGACCCGGTCGAGCTCGTCGGTGGTGACGGTCCGCGCGGCTCCGGGCACGGGCTCGGGCGAGCGGCGCACGACCGTGACGTCGACGTCGAACGGCGCGAGCAGCCGGAGGTACTCGAGGGCGATCCCGCCGGCACCGATCACGACGACGTTCCGCCCGTACAGCGAGACACCCTCGGGCTCGGTCGCCCACGACGACGCACGAGCGCGCTTCTGCAGGACCCGGAGCGTGCCGAGGGTCAACGCGAGCGCGTGTTCGGCGACCGGCTCCGCGTAGGCACCCTTGGCCGAGGTGAACAGCACGCGGTCGCCGTGTTCCTGGATCAGGTGCGCGAAGGCGTCGACGCCGGCGAACGGCAGCTGCACCCAGCCCACCCCCGGCGCCGAGGACAGCGCGTCGGCGAGGCCGGCCGGGTCGCGGGGGTCGAGCCAGACGATCCCGCGGGTGTCGGCGTCGAGCGGCGCGACGGTGCCGCCGGCCTCGGTCACGGCGTCCACGTGCAGGTCCGTCGGCTCCGGCAGCACGGCGACCGGCCCGGGCTCCGGGGCGTCGATCGGCAGCGGTGCACCTGACGTGGGGACGACGGCGCGGTGGCCGCGGGGGCCCTGGTCGGTGGTGCTCACGCGTTCTCCTGACGGTCGGTGCGCGGGCCGGTGCCGGCGGCGAGCGGACGACGCGGCGCGGACGAACGGCGGGCCGTCGTCGATGCCGGCCGACGCTTCACGCCGCGGGCCGCGGTCGAGGCGAGGGTCTTCACGTAGGGGTCGACGGGGTTGTCGAGGACCTCGTCGAAGGTGCCGAGCCCGACGAGCCGGGCATCGGCCATCACGGCGACGCGGTCGGCGAGGGCGCGGGCCTCGCGCAGGTCGCTGGACACGACGACGGCAGAGAACTGCCGGCCGCGCTGCAGGGTCGCCAGGGCCTCGAGCACGGACTGCCGCACGAGCACGTCGACGCCGCGTGCTGGTTCGTCCGCGACCAGGAGCTGGGGCTCGAGCACGAGCGCCTTCGCCAGGGCGACACGCTGGCGCTGACCACTCGAGAGCTCCCACGTGTTCAGCCGCATCGCCCCGAGCGGCAGGTGCACGGCGTCGAGCAGTCGGGCCACGATGAGCCCGGCCTCGCGCCGGTCGAACCGGCGGTCGCGGGCGTAGATCGGTTCGGCGACGGCCTCGCCGACGGTCAGGTCCGGGCTGAGCCGGTCGGCGCCGTCCTGCGGCAGGTACCCGATCCGGCCGCTCAGCCGTTCGAGCTTGCGCGACGAGGGACGGAGGCCCCGGGTCTTCTGGCCGAGCACGGTCAGCTCGCCGCCGACGATGTGCCGACGGAGGGCGCCCTCGCCCTCGCCGTGGGATCCGAGCTGGCCGGCGATGGCGGCGGCGAAGGTCGACTTGCCCGATCCCGACTCACCGAGCAGGGCGAGGATCTCCCCCTGCCGGACCGTGAGGCTCACGCCGTCGACGGCCCGGATGGGCTCGCCCCCGCGTCCGCCCCGGTACTCGATCGACACGTCGTCCGCGACGACCGCCGGTCCGTTGACCGCGATCATGGGTCCCCTTCCACGCCGCCCCCTGGCGGCGGTTCGCGACGGGCCGCCCTGGCAGGTCCGTCGTGCGTGCAGCAGTGGAGACGACCGCCCTGGAGGCCCGGCGTGCGTCGACGACGCTGGCCGGGCCTCCAGGGCGGGTCACGTCGGGTCAGGACCCGACGTTCTCCAGTCGCTCCAGCGTACGCCGTCGCTCCGCCTGCTCGGCTGGGTCCGGCACCGGCAGCGACGCGAGGAGCCGCTGCGTGTAGGGGTGCTGCGGCGCGCCGAGGACCTGCGCCGTCGTGCCTGTTTCGACCAGGTCGCCGCGGTACAGCACCGCGATCCGGTCGGACAGCGCGCCGACGACCGCGAGGTCGTGGCTGATGAACAGCGAGGCGAAGCCGAGGTCCTGCTGCAGCTCGAGGAAGAGCTCGAGCACGCGGGCCTGCACGGAGACGTCCAACGCACTCGTCGGCTCGTCGGCGATGAGCAGCTTCGGCCGGAGCGCGAGCGACCGGGCGAGCGATGCGCGCTGGCGCTGCCCGCCGGAGAGCTCGTGCGGGTAGCGGTCGCCGTAGGCGGCCGGCAGCTGCACGGCCTCGAGCAGCTCGTCCACCCGCTTGCGCGCGGCACGGGGGCTCGAGACCTCCTTGTGCACGACCAGCGGCTCGGCGACGCACTCGGCGATCGTCAGCAGCGGGTTGAACGAGGTCGCCGGGTCCTGGAACACGAACCCGATGTCCTTGCGCAGGTGCTTGAAGTCGCGTTCGCGGTACCCGAGCATCTCGGCGCCGAGCACCTTGAGCGAGCCGCCGGTGACCTTCGTCAGGCCCGCCATGGCCCGGCCGATGGTGGTCTTGCCCGAGCCGGACTCCCCCACCAGGCCGAGGACCTCGCCCGGACGGATCGCCAGGTCGACGCCCTTGACCGCCTTGAACGCGGGCGAGCCGAGCCGGCCGGGGTACTCGATCTCGAGCCCCTTCGCCTCCACCAGCGGGGTGACGTCCTCGGAGATCGCGGCGCGCCGGGCCACCCCGGTGGACGCCTCGAGCCGGGGCACCGCCGCGAGCAGCCGCTTGGTGTAGTCGGCCTGCGGCGTCGCGAACAGTGCCGTCGCCGTGGCCTCTTCGACGATCTCGCCCTGGTACATCACGGCGACGCGGTCGGCCAGGTCGGCGACGACGCCCATGTTGTGCGTGATGACGACGATCGCGGTGCCGAACTCGTCGCGGCAGCGGCGTAGCAGGTCGAGGATCTCGGCCTGCACCGTGACGTCGAGTGCCGTCGTCGGCTCGTCCGCGATGATGACGCTCGGCTCGAGGGCCAGTGCGCTCGCGATGACCACGCGCTGCTTCTGCCCGCCGGAGAACTGGTGCGGGTAGTGGTCGACGCGGGTCTCGGGGTCCGGGATGCCGACGCGACCGAGGTAGTCGATGGCCTTCGCCCGTGCTTCCTTCTTGGACACACCGCCGTGGGCGCGGAGCCCCTCGGCGATCTGCCACCCGACGGTGAAGACCGGGTTGAGCGCGGTCGACGGCTCCTGGAACACCATCGCCCCGGCCGTCCCACGGAGCTCGCGGAGCTTCTGCGAGCCGACCGACACGACGTCGGTGCCGTCGAGCAGCACCGCACCGCCGAGTGTCGCCGTCTCCGGCATGAGCCGCAGCATGCTGCGGGCCGTGACGGACTTGCCCGAGCCGGACTCGCCGACCAGGGCGAGGACCTCGCCGGGGCGGACGTCGAGGCTGACGCCCTTGACCGCGTCGACGGCGCCGCCGTCGGTCGCGAAGGTGACGGTCAGGTCGTCGACGACGACGACCGGCTCGGTGGTGGTGTCGCCCGGTTGCAGGCGGGTGGTCGGCGTCATGCGCCCGTCCCTTCCGTGTCGTTCCCGGCGGTGCGCGGTGCCTCGGGGTTGCGCGAGTCGCGCGTCGACACGAGCTGCTTCAGGCGTCGGCGTGCACGCAGGCGGGGATCGGAGATGTCGTTCAGGCTCTCGCCGATGAAGGTCACGCCGAGCACGAGCACCACGATCGCGACACCCGGGTAGACACCGGTCCACCAGACGCCGCTCGCGACGTCCGAGAGCGCACGGCTCAGGTCGTAGCCCCACTCGGCTCCGGACGTCGGGCCGATGCCGAACCCGAGGAATCCGAGACCGGCCAGGGTCAGGATCGCGTCGCTGGCGTTCAGCGTCAGGATGAGCGGCAGGGAGCGCGTCGAGTTCCGCAGGACGTGCCGCGTCATGATGCGCCACGGGTTCGTGCCCATCACGCGCGCTGACTCGACGAACGCGTCGTTCTTCAGCCGGACGGCCTCGGCACGGACCACGCGGAAGTACTGCGGCACGTAGACGACGGTGATCGAGATCGCCGCCGCGATGATGCCACCCGAGTAGCTCGAGTTGCCGCCGGAGATGACGATCGACACGATGATCGCGAGCAGCAGCGACGGGAACGCGTAGACGGCGTCGGCCACGACCACCAGGAGACGGTCGAGCCAGCCGCCGAGGTAGCCCGAGACCATGCCGAGCAGGACGCCGACGGTGATCGAGACGATCACCGCGACGATCACGACGAGCACGGCCGTGCGGGCGCCGTAGAGCACGCGGCTGAAGACGTCGAAGCCGCCGACCGTCGTGCCCCAGATGTGTTCGGCACTCGGGGCGCCGGTGCGCGGGAAGCTCTCGCCGTCCGCGCCCTGCAGCTGGCCGAAGCCGTACGGGGCGAGGAGCGGGGCGAACACCGCGATCAGCAGGTAGAGGGCGCAGATGACCACGCCGACGATGAGCATGGCGCGCTGCCAGCCGGTGCTCTTGCGGAGCTGGACCACCACGGGGAGCCGCTTCCACAGCGGCTCGTGGCGGTCGACGAGGGTGGTGTCGGCCATCGTCAGAACCTCACTCTCGGGTCGATCAGTGCGGCGACGACGTCGACGACGAAGTTGGTCACCGCTACGATCACCGCCAGCATCGCGACGATGCCCTGCACCGCGACGAAGTCTCGGGCCGACAGGTACTGGTTGAGTTCGAAGCCGAGGCCACGCCACCCGAACGTCGTCTCGGTGAGCACCGAGCCGCCCAGGAGCATCGCGATCTGCAGCCCCATCACGGTGATGATCGGGACGAGCGCCGGACGGAACGCGTGGGTCCGCACCAACCGCGACTCGCGCACGCCGCGCGACCGGGCGGCGTCGACGTACTCGGAGCCGAGCGAGCCGATCATGTTCGCGCGCACCAGGCGCAGGAAGATGCCGGCGGTCAGCAGACCGAGCGTCAGCGCGGGCAGGACGGCGTGCTGGAGCACGTCTCCGATGACCTGGGCGTTGCCGGTGCGGAGCGCGTCGACGATGTAGATGCCGCTCGCCCCCGGGATGTTGTCGAGGATCAACGAGACCCGCGTCGAGGCTCGGTCGCCGAGCGGCAGCCAGTCGAGCCACACCGAGAACACGAGCTTGAGCAGCAGCCCGCCGAAGAACACCGGCGTCGCGTAGGTGAGGATCGCCAGCGCACGGAAGAGCACGTCCGGCCACTTGTCGCGCACGTAGGCGGCGATCATGCCGAGCGGGATGCCGATCACCAGCGCGACGATGAGCGCGTAGAACACGAGCTCCGCGGTCGCGCCGCCGTACGTGACGATGACCTCGGTGATCGGCCGGTTGTCGGTCGACGTCGTGCCGAAGTCGCCGCGCAGGATGTTGCCGAGGTACTCGAAGTACTGCACGAGCACCGGGCGGTCGTACCCGGCGGCGGCGAGGCGTTCCTGGAGCTGGTCCGGGGTGAGCCGTCCGCCGACGGACGCGGTGATCGGGTTCCCGATCACGCGCATCAGGAAGAACACGAGCGTCACCAGGATGAAGACGGTCGGGATGATGAGGAGGAATCTGACGAGGATGTACCGGCCGAGTCCGCCGCCACCGCCGCCGGCACGTCGCTGTGCCTGGGGCTTGGTGGGTTCGGTCTCGATCGCCTCGGGGGTGCTGAGGGTCACGGGGTGGGTGCCTTTCGTCGCCGTTGCACAGGCACGCGGGCGTTCCTCGTGGGAACGCCCGCGGCCGGCACGTGGGGCTTGGTGTTACTTGCTGAGCGTGGCGTAACGGAACTTGTACGAGGAGTCGAGGGTCAGGCCCTTGACGTCCTTCGATGCGACCGCCACCGACTTGCCCTGCAGCAGCGGGAGCGTCGAGATCTGGGTGGCCTCACGCTCCTGCACCTGCTCGATGAGGTCGGCGCGCTTGTCCGCGTCGGACTCCTGCTGCTCGGCGGCGATGAGGTCCTGGATCTCGGCGTCGTCGTAGTGGTTCTGGACGAAGTTGTCCTTCGAGAAGAACGGCGACAGGTAGTTGTCGGCGTCCGAGAAGTCCGGGAACCAGCCGAGCTGGTACACCGGGTAGGCGTCGTTCACGCGCTCCTCGGAGTAGGTCGTCCAGACCGTGGACTGCAGGTTCACGGTGAACAGGCCCGAGTTCTCGAGCTGGGTCTTCAGGGCCGCGTACTCGTCGTCCGAGGTGGAGCCGTAGTGGTCGGGCGAGTACTGCAGGTCGATCGAGACCTTCCCCGTGACACCGGCGTCGGACAGGGTCTTCTTCGCCTTGTCGACGTCCGGGCCGCCGTCGCCGTCCCCGTACATCTCCTCGAACGGCTTCGCCGCACCCGTGAGGCCGTCCGGCACCATCGAGTAGAGCGGCGAGTAGGTGTCGTTGTAGACCTCTTCGGCGATCGCCGAGCGGTCGACGACGTCGGCCACGGCCTGACGGACCGCGAGGGCCTTGGCCTCGTCGGCGTCGTCCGTCTTCGCGCCGAAGGGCTGCGTGTCGAGGTTGAACACCACGTAGCGGATCTCGCCACCGGGGCCGTCGGTGACCTTCAGCGAGTCGTCCTTGCGGAGGTCCGCGATGTCGGTCGGGGTCAGCGAGCGGTACGCCACGTCGACGTCGCCCTTCTGCACGGCGAGCTTGAGGTCGGTCTCCTTGGTGTAGTAGCTGGCGGTGACCTCGTCGGTCTTCGCCTTGCCGAGGAGGCCGTCGTACGCCTTGTTCGCCTTGTACTGGATCGTCTCGTTCTCCTTGTACGAGGTGATCTCGTACTGCCCGGCGAACGCCTTGCCCTTGACGATGTCGTCGGCGCTGGTGAGCTCGGTGGCCGAGAACACGTCCTCGTCGACGATCGGGCCGGCGGGGCTCGAGAGCACCTGCGGCCAGGTCTGGTCGGCGTGGTCGAGGTTGAACACCACGGTCGTGTCGTCCGGGGTGTCGATGCTCTTGAGGTTGGCCAGCAGCGACTGCGGGCCGTTCTCGTTGTTGATCTTCAGTTCACGGTCGAACGAGAACTTCACGTCACTCGACGTGAGCTCGTTGCCGTTCGCGAACTCGAGCCCGTCCTTGAGGGTGACCTCGTAAGTGGTCGGGTCGGTGAACTCCGCCTTCGTGGCGATGTCCGGCTCGACGTCCGGGCTGCCCACGGGCGTGTTCATCAGGAACGGGAACACCTGGTTCTGCACGGCGAAGGAGCCGTTGTCGTAGGAACCGGCGGGGTCGAGCGACGTCACCTTGTCCGTCGTCCCGATGCTCATGCCGTTCAGTTCGGTGTCGCTCACGCTGCTGCTCGCGCAGCCGGTCAGCACCAGCGCCGTCGCTGCTGCTCCGGCGCCGAGCGCGATGCCGCGCCTGCCCCACGTGCCTGTGTGCTTCTTGAACACGGATGCCATGTTCGATGCCTCTCTTGAAGATGAATGCAAGGGCCCTGAGCCGGAGGTGGAACGTCTGTGTGCCCGGTCAGGAACGCTCATTGGTACCACCCTGTCACGGAACCCAACGAGCCGAGGGCGATTTGTTTACACCGCTGTAATGCACGAGCCCGCCGCGTGATGCATGATTCCGCCGGAGCCGAGCGGCGCGTCACGCACGAAAGTTGCGTGGTGCAACCGGGGCGGTCTGGCGCTCGCGAGCGCCTGTCGAGCGACGGTTCGTGCGATCACGCCCGCCCGGCCGGGAGG